>CAZGUU010000024.1:18460-29209 GCA_964529315.1 uncultured Enterobacteriaceae bacterium | reverse complement strand
CGCGTCACGGGTCGTGGCCGCGGTGCTCTCGGGCCGCGCGCGCCGTGCTGCGGCGCCGGCGCGCAGCCCGCGAGCGGGGCCCGTGCGACCCACGGGGGGCGCCGCACTCTTGCTTCCCCTTGACATGTCGTATTGCCCTAGTTTACAAGGTGTCAAATCTAGCCGGGAACGTCAAGCGGCCCACGAGGGCCGAGCTCGAGGAGAGATGTCGGCCGAGAAGGCCCAGCGCCAGGCGGGCTTCGGCGAAGGCAGGGAGCGGCCATGAGGCTCAAGTCGAAAGGCCTGGGACGCAAGGAGCTCGTCATGGACTTCCGCGAGTACGCGGTGGTCCGCGAGGGCGAGGAGATCGTCGTCAAGGGGACGATCCGCGATCCCGTGGTGTGGGACTTCTCGATCCGCATCTGCGAGGACGATCTCGGCGGCATCGCGCGTCTGGCCGGGAGCTGGGCGATCCTCGGCCTGATGCTGCGCGCCCTGTTCAAGCGCAATCGACACCACCACTGGAGCGGCGACCGTGCGGCGCACGTGGCCGGCACGCGCCAGCGTCGTGCGGAGGCCCAGGCCAAGTTCGGCGCCGGTGCGTCCGGGCCCCAGCCCCGGGGCGCCGTGCAAGGGGGTGCCGCAGGAGCCGATCACGGCGATGCGCGACGCGTCGCGGAGGGATCATGAAGGACTACGACGTCGTCGTCGTCGGCGGGGGGATCAACGGCCTGACCACCGCGGCCTACCTGGCCAAGGCCGGGCTTTCGGTCGGCGTGTTCGAGGCGCGCGGCCAGTGCGGCGCGCACTGTGACACGGTCGAGCTCGGCCGGCCGGGCTTTCTGCACAACACGCACGCCGTCTGGCTGGTGCCCGCCTTGAGCCCAGCGATGGCCGACCTCGAGCTCGAGGCCTTCGGCCTGGATCTGCGCGGCACCGACGTGCTGTTCGCCAAGACCTTCCTCGACGGGAAGAACGCCCTGCAAGCGCTCGACCCGTCCGTGACGCAGGCGAGCCTGTCGCGCGCCTCGGAGCGCGACGCTGCCATGCAGGGGCGGATCGCCCAATATCTCATGGAGCACACCCCCGAAGCGCTCGATCTCGGCCAGAAGCTCATCTACGCCGCGCCGAGCCCGGAGACCGATCGCCAGCGCGCCGCCTTCCAGGACGGCCTGCTGCGCTCGATCGGTGTGCCGATCCGCGGCGAGGACCTGCAGCGGATGAACGGCTTCGACGTGATCGAGGCACTCTACGAGAGCGAGGCGGTCCGCACGCTGCCCGCCGCCTGGGGCGAGTACACCGGCCAGTGGCCGGTGTGGCGCGGCATGGGAGCGATGGCGCTGGACCTCTCCGGCATGGCGCCCACGGCGGTGCACACTGCACGCGGCGGCTCGCACGCGCTCACCCACGCGCTGGTCAAGTGCCTGGTGCACCACGGCGGCGAGATCTGGACGACCTGCCCGGTCGAGAAGATCGTCGTGCGCGAGGGCCGCGCGTGCGGCATACGGCTTGCGCCGCACGCCCTGCTGCCGGGCGAGGAGATCCGTGCCCGCACGGTGATCTCGAACCTCACCCTGGTTCCGACCTTCGCCCAGCTGCTCGGCGCCGAGGTGGTGGGCCACGAGTGGATCGAGAAGGTGAAGCGCTTCAACTACGACGACCCGCAGCTGATCGGCGTCTACTACGCGCTCTCCGGCGATCCGGAGTTCGCCTCGGCGGCGCACGATCCGGCCATCCAGCGCGCCTGGGTGGGCTACTTCGGTGGCGAGACGCTGGCCGCGATCCGCGGCGCCATGACCGACTGCCTGGCGGGCAAGATCCCCGACGAGGTCATGGGCGGCTGGTTCATCCCGACCCGGGCCGACCCCAGCCAGGCCCCGCCGGGGTGTCACACGATGCTCGCTTGGGTGAGCGTTCCGCCCTGCCCGCAGACCTGGCACGGGCGCACGCTGCGCGGCTGGGATTCGTGGCGCGAGCTCGCCGCCCCGCTCGCGGACGCGGTGACCGAGCGCTTTGCCCAGTACGTGCCGGGATTCCGGGATCTGATCGTCGAGCGCCACGTGAACACGCCGTTCGATGCCGAGCTGAACAATCCCTCGGCCGTGCGCGGCAACATGATCGGCGGCAGCGCGCTGCCCGAGCAGCACGCGTCGAGCCGGCCGCTGCCGGGGGTGATCACCCGCGGCGTGTCGCGCAGCTTCGTCCCGGGGCTCTACCTGTCGAACTCGATCCATCCGTTCGGCGCGACGCACCTGGGCAGCGGGTACTTGACGGCGTGCGAGGTGGCCGAGGACGCGGGCTGCCGCGAGGCTCCTTGGTGGCAGGCGCAGCCCTACCTCTGGTTCCTGGAGAACATGGGGCGCATTCCGATGAACCTCGGTGTGGGCGGGCGCGGCACTGGCGCCGCGGGGAGTGGGCGATGAGCGGCAACGCGACCTACGACGCGATCGTCATCGGCGGTGGGCCCAACGGCCTGGTCGCTGCCGCCTATCTCGCCCGGGCGGGCCGCAAGGTGCTGCTGCTCGAGCGCCGCCACGAGACGGGCGGCGGCCTGAACACCGACGAGTACCACGGGTTTCGCCTGAACCTGCACGCGATCTACCACATGATGGGCGAGCGCATGCCGGCACACCGCGACCTCGACCTGCCCGCCTTCGGGCTGCGCTACGTCGAGCCGCCGGTTGCCGCGGCCTTCCCGCTGCGCGACGGCCAGTCGCTGATCTTCGCTCGAGATGCGCGCGAGACGGCCCGCTCGATCGAGGCTCTCTCCCCGCAGGATGCGGCGGCCTTCTCGCGCATGTGGGACGAGTTCCAGCCGATGCTCGAGCAGTACCTGATCCCGATGACCTACCAGCTACCCGAGGCGGCGCTCGACCAGATGGTGGACTTCGAGAAGACGGAGGTCGGCAAGCGGCTGGCGCACATCTCCGAGATGGGCTTCGTCGAGCTACTCGACGCCTACGGCTTCCAGGACCCGCGCGTGCGCATGGCGCTGCTCTCCTTCCCGGCCATGTGGGGCATCCACCTCGAGGATCCGCTGGGCTACCTCTACCCGCTCTACCTCTGCCGGATGCTCGCGGCGCGCCTGGTCAAGGGCGGCTCGCACCGCTTGTCCTCGGCGCTCTACCGCTCGTTCCTGCGCGCCGGCGGAACTGTCCTGGACCAGTCCGAGGTGACGCGCGTGGTGATCGAGAACGGAGCCGTCGTGGGCGTGGAAGTCGCCGGCGGGCGGCGCTTCGACGCCCCCGCCGTGCTCTCCACGCTCAACCCCGAGCAGACCTTCTTGGAGCTGGTCGGCGAGGCGGCGCTGCCGGTGGATCTCGGCGACGCGGTGCGCTCCTGGGAGTGGGAGGAGCGCTCGATGTTCGGCCTGCACCTGGGCATCCGGGGAGACGTCGCGTTTCGCGCCACCGACCCGAGGGTCGCCGATGCGATGATCGTCTTCTGCGGGCTCGACACCGAGGACGAGCTGCTCGCCCACCTCGAGCGCATCGACCGCGGCGAGCGCGATGCCTGCGAGTGGCTGCACCTGACCGTGCCCTCGCGCTTCGACCCGACGATGGCGCCGCCTGGACACCAGGTTCTGCGCGCCGAGGCAGTCGTCAAGTACGATCCGGCGTGGCGTACCGACGCCCCTGCCTTCGGCGACCGCTGCATGGAGCTCCTCGCGCGCTATGCCCACCTCGGCGAGGTGGTGCTGCGCCGCGAGCACACGCCGCTCGACATCGAGGCGAAGCTCACCACGATGAAGCGCGGCTCGATCAAGCACGGCGCCTACTCACCCTTGCAGATGGGCTACCTGCGCCCCAACGACCAGTGCTCGCGCAGCGCGACCCCGATCCCCGGCCTGTTCGTCGGCGGGGCCTCGATGTACCCCGGCGGCATGATCCTGGGTGGGCCGGGCTTCCTCGCCGCGGGCGTGGTGGGCGAGTTTCTGGCGGGCCGGGCGGGGTAGGGCGCACGCGCAAGCCGGCCTGGCCCGCAGGCGCCCGTCGCGATATGCTTCGACCCGTGGGGCCACGCGTGAAAGCGCAGCGACGGTACCGACTCGAGGCCACCGAGGACGAGCTCGTCGACCAGGAGGTGGACGACGCGTGGAACGCTACGCCGAAGGAGCGAATGACTGCGGCCATTGCGCTACTGGACACGGCCTTTCACCTCTGGGCCGCGCGCGGGCTCGCCGGTGACGAAGGACTTTGCCGAGTTCCTCGCTGCACTCAACAGCGAAGGCGCCTCGTACGTGGTGATCGGGGGGATCGCCGTCCTCTCCCACGTCCCGTACCGGACGACGCGTGACATCGACGTCTTGATCGAGCCCACGGCCGACAACGCGCGCCGGGTTCGCAACGCCGTGCGGCAGTGGGCCGGCTTCGAGCCCGAGTATGCCGTCGAGGACTTCCTCTCCGGCGACGTTCTTTCCTTCGGTGGGCTGCTCCGCGTCGAGGTACACGCCGCGGTCCCCGGCGTGACCTGGGAGCAGGTCTGGTCGAGGCGTCTCGCCGGCGACTTGCTCGGCGTGCCCACCAGCTTTGCGTCGCTCGACGATCTGATCGCCATGAAGCAGGCTGCCGGCCGTCCCGAGAAGGATCTTCCCGACCTGAAGCGGCTGCGGCGACTCCGCGAGCGAGGCGAGCGCCGCAGCTGAGCAAGGCGGGCCCCCGCGACGCCTGGCCTGCTCGTCGGCGGGCCCCGCGAGTGCTCGGGCAGCTGAGCGCGCCGCGCCCGCATCGCCGGTATCGCCTGGGTTGCCGCTTGCCATCTCCCGGGGACGAGGCGGGAGGAGGCGCGGGATGCCGCTCCCGTGGGCGACCCTGAAGAGGGCGGTGTCGCCGATGGGCGGTTCGCGGAGGGGGTTCGCGGTGTTCGCGGACGCTTGACAGCACTTCCGTGAGGCTGCTATTTCAGATGAAAATGAAAGTCAGTTTCAACTAAAACCCATTGAAGTTTCAAGGTGGCGGGCCGAGCAGGGCAGCCAGGGCGCCGGCGCCAGCCGGGCCGGCCCTCCGGCCGCCAGGGCACTCGCCTGGAAAGGAGCTCCCCTCGTGATGACGCATGCTTGCCAAGAGTCCAGCTACGTAGAAGAGGTCTTCTCGGCCTGTCGGGCCCTGGGCCGCGCGCGCGTCGTGCTGCGCAACGCCGTCGGCCTGACCGAAGCCTTCCTCGACCTGGAGCAGCTCGAGCTGCACGACGGTTGGGCGCATCTCTGCACCGACGCGGTGCACGTGCACCTGGTTCTGCGGGCGATCGCCGAGGTGCACATCGACGCCGGGACCTCGTATCCGGGGTGCGTCGGCCCGAGCGTCTGGTTCGCCGCGCGCAGCGGGGCGCCGCTGCTGCTCATCACTCTCGACCGACAGAGGGGCTCCGTCCGCCACGAGCAGAAGCGCGCGTTCGCCACCCTCCTGGCGACCTATGGTGCTCGCAGAGCGCTGGTGTCGGCCGACGACATGCCGCCGCACGCGGCGATGTGCTGAGCCATGCGCACCACGACCACCATGCCGACTGTCGGCAGCGAGCCTGGTGCCGGGCCCGGCGTCGACCGGATGCCGGCCCACTGGCTCATGGCCAGCCTCGGTAAGCGGGTGCTGCGCCCGGGCGGCGTGAGCACCACTCGCTGGCTGCTCCAGGCGAGCGCGATCCATGATCGCGACGACGTTCTCGAGATCGCCCCCGGCCTGGGGGCGACGGCCCGCGAGATCCTGCGCCGTCGGCCGAGGTCCTACGTCGGCGTGGAGCGCGACGCGGCCGCCGCGAGCGAAGCCGAGCGCGCGATCCGACGCACCGGCTGCCCCAATGTGAGATTGCTCCGCGGCGATGCATCGAGGATTCCGCTCCCCGATGGCTCGGCGACGCTGGTGATCGGCGAGGCGATGCTGAGCATGCAGGCCGCCGAGCGCAGGCGGACGATCATTGCCGAGGCGCATCGCCTGCTCCGAGCAGGCGGTCGCTACGCGATCCACGAGCTGGCGGTCACGTCCGAGGAGCTCGGCCCAGAGCAGATCGGGCGAATTCGAGCGGACCTCACGCGCGCCATCCACGTCGGGGTTCGCATCGGCACGGTCGCCGAGTGGCGGAGGTGGATCGAGGAGCTCGGCTTCGAGGTCACGGCGACGAAGACGGCCGCGATGAGACTCCTCGAGCCCGAGCGCTTGATCCGTGACGAGGGAATCCTCGGAGCGCTGCGCTTCGCGAGCAACGCCCTGCGCACTCCGGGTGCCGTCTCACGACTACGCGAGGTGCGCGCGGCCTTCCGCGCACACGCCGCTCACCTGTGCGCGGTGGCGATCGTGGCCCGGCGGCCGGCGACCGACGGGTCCGCGTCGTGACCGCCCCCGGCGAGGCGCCGTCCGAGGGACACACCGGCGCGACGGCGCCAGGCACACGGAGGAGGATCGTGAGGTGCCGACCACGCGTCGCGGCCGCTCGCCTCGTGGCGATGCTGCTCGCTTCGGGCGGCCTCCTCCTCGGGGCCGGCGATGCGGCCTCGTCGCACCCCATCGAGGCGGTGCCCTCGGGGACGATCCTCTCCAGCGAGAGCTGGGAGATCGCCCGCGGGCTCCTGCCCGACGAAATCCTGGAGCTCTACAGGCGCGGCGAGTACGCCAACCCGATCTTGCAGAAGCCCGGCACCGATTGGCTCGTCGATCCCCAGCTCGTGGAGGCCTCGAAGCGCAACGCTGGGCGGTTCGTCGTCGACCAGAGCGGCACCGTGGTCGAGCGCGTGACCGGCCGGCGTCCCTCGGTCATCACGGGGCTCCCGTTCCCGGACCTCGATCCGAGGGATCCGCAGGCGGGGGCGAAGGTCGTCTGGAACTGGTTCTACGCGCTGTACTGGGAAGGCTCTTTCCACACCAGCCAGCCGATCAACTGGCTCTCTCGCGACGGCGTCCAGCGACGCATCTCCAACGACGTCCACTTCAAGTACTACGACGGCCAGCGGCCCGAGGATCAGAGCCTCCTCGGCGACAACCCGCTGAACGTGCTCTCCCGCACTCTGAACGTGGTCCTGGCGCCGACGGACGTGAGCGGGATCGTGTCGCTCAACTGGCGCTATCGGGACGGCGGCAAGCCGGACAGCGCCTGGTCCTACCTCCCGGCGGTGCGGCGCATTCGGCCGATCAATCCGGCGAACCGCTCGGACGGGCTGCTCGGCTCCGACGTCTCGCCGGACGACGGGCCGTACTTCGACGGCAAGCCCGAGGACTTCGAGTTCACCCTGGTCGGCAGCGCGATGGCCCTGGGCCACTTCGACCTGCACGCCATGGCCGAGGGATCGCCGGTGCGCCCGCTGCGTCCCGACGAGGAGATCTCGCACCTGGTCGCCACGTCGGCGACGGGCTTCGATGTCGACGTGCCGCAGTACCACGTGATCGCCTCGCAGGATCCCTCGTGGCGCCGTGCCGACGGGCAGGGGCTGGTCGCCTGGGCCCCGCTGCAATGGGCGCTGGTTCCCCGTCCCGTATGGGTCGTCGAAGCCCGGCCCAAGAATCCCTACTACCTCTACGGCAAGCAGGTGCTCCTGCTCGATCGCGACACCTTCCGCGGCTACTGGAAGAACAAGTACGACTGGCGCGGACGTGCGCTGGTCAACTGGGCGATGGCGCAGTGCCCGCTGACCAAGGTCGCGGATGCGCGAGGGCTCGAGCAATACGTGCGCACGGGCGCCGGCGGAAACATCGCGCTCGCAGTCAACTTTGCGCAGGATCGCGCCACCGCGAGCGGCATGCCGGTCAAGCGGATGCAGTACCGCGTTCAGATCCCCGACGACATCTTCGCGACTGCTCGGATCGTCCGGCAGGGAAAGTGACGGGGTGCGTCACCGGCGGGCGCGCCTTTGGCCGCGCCGCCCGGCGAGCCACGCTTCGAGGCGGTCAACCATCGCACGCGCCGTTACGTTAATGTCGGGGAAGGCTCGCGCGGCGAGCAGCCGACGGGCGACCGACCGTCGCTTCGCGCAATGGGCGACCGGCGGACGAACAGGCGATGATCAGCGGCGCCACAGCACGCAGCACCATGACGCAGCCGACCTATGAGGAGCTCTATGGCGAGCACCGGGTGCGGATCGTCTCGCTGTGTCGGCTGCTGCTGGCCGACGCCCACGAGGCCGAGGAGGTCGGCCAGGAGGTGTTCTGCCAGCTCTTGCGCCAGATGGGGATCGAGACCCGCGAGATGGCCTGGGGTCCCTGGCTGACCCGGGTTGCGGTGAATGCCTGCCGTGATCGCAGGCGCTCGGGCTGGTGGAAGCTGTGGCGAGGCCGCAGCGACGAGCTCGACGAGGGGCGGATGGCCGGGGCGGGGCCGAGCCCGGAGGATCTGGCGATCGGCCGGCAGCAGCGAGCTCTGATCTGGCAGGCCTTCCGGCTGCTGCCGACCCGCCAGCGCGAGGTGTTCGCGCTGCGCCAGGTGGAGGGCTGGTCGACCGAGGAGGTGGCCGAGTCCTTGGGAATCAGCCAGGGAAGCGTCAAGCAGCACATGTCTCGTGCGGTGCAGAAGCTGCGTGTGGCGTTGCGCGGTGCGGTGTGAGGCTCGTTTCCCGAAGAGGTGCATCGTGGTCGTGAAGGAGTGTCTGGCCGAGATGGTGTTGCCGCGGATCTACGCCGGCGATGCGAGCGAGGTCGAGCGCGCGCACCTTGCCGCCTGCCCGTGGTGTGCCGGACGCTTGCGCGCCGTCGAGCGAGACATGGACGTCGTGGGGCGCGCGCTGCAGCTCGGGCCGGTGGGATCCGAGGGGTGGTCGGGAGTCGGTGAGCCGTCGCGGCGGTGGGGGACCTGGGCCCCCGTTGCGACCGCGGCCGGCGTCGCCGCAGCGCTCGGCCTGTGGCTCGCCACCTCCTTCGCCCCGTGGCCGGGAGCATCCCGGGCTCCGGTGGGCGGGGCCGTGCACGCGCCGGCGGCTGGGAGCGAGGTGGCCGCGATCAGCCCGGCCGAGCTCGTCGCCGCGGCGAGCGAGGTGTCGGCCGCGCTGTTCGATGCCGACGACGGGGGTTCGAGCGGCTTCCCCGAGCGCGTGCCGTCCTACCTGTACGCGAGCGCCGCGCTGGGCGGCGACTGGCCGTGCAGCGACAGCCACGGGATGGGAAGCGCCTGCAACGGTCTGTGAGGATCCGACGGCGGGCTCGCGGAGCCCGGCGACGAGGTGAGAAGCGATGAAGCCAAGCGACGAAGCGCGGAGATGGAAGAAACCGACCGGCACGAGGCTGCTCGCCGCGGCGTCGATCGGTGTGATGGCCCTGGGGGCAGCGCGCTGGGCAGGGGACGTGCGCCTGAGGCTGGAGCCCGCGCTCGCCCACGCGCGTGACGGTGGGATGGCCCACGCCGTCGGCTTTCGCGGAGGCCCGCCGGGCCCTGGCGGGCCGATGTCCGGCGATGGGCCGGGAATCATGCTGCCCCTGATGCTGTTCGCCGGCGACCTGAGCGAGGAGCAGCGCAAGCGAGTCTTCGAGCTCATGGAGAGCAACCGCGACGCGATCAAGGGGCTCTTCGAGCAGCTGCGCGCAGCGAACGACGAGCTTGCGACCAAGCTGCTCGCCGCGGGCAAGGTCACCAAGGAGGATCTGCAGCCGACGCTGGACAAGATCGCCGGCCTGCGCACCAAGCTGGTCGACAACGGCGTCGCGGTGGCCCTGCACGTGCGCGATCTGATGACCGCCGAGCAGATCGCTCGGGCCGCGCAGGTGCACCAGCGGCTCGAGCAGCTCGAGGAGGAGAAGCACAAGCTCCTGGGTAACGCACCGATCCCGTTCTAGGAGCCTCTTCGAGTGAGAGCGTGAGCAGGAATCCCCTCGCGTCGCTCGGCACCACCGGGTGACGACGCAGCCGTGACGGCGAATGCGGGATCCGGAGCGACTCCGCAGCCGCCGCGGAATACCCGCGCAACCGGAATTCATGAGATCAATGCGCGGCCCACCCGGCGGCGGTGAGCGTCGTGTCGTCTCCGGGAGTCGGCTCGACACGGCACGCGACGACGGGTCGGCGAGCGCCGCCGCGGCGTGGCCATGCGGGGCAGCCGGGCTCACTCGTGCCGCAGCGCCTCGATCGGATCGAGCTGCGCCGCACGGCGGGCGGGGAAGTAGCCGAAGATCACCCCGATGCCCGCCGAGAAGAGGAACGCCAGAAGGTTGATCTGGAGGTCGAGCAGGTAGGGTACCTGGATGACTCGGGCGAGGCCCACGGAGGCCGCCGTCGCCAGCGCGATGCCCACGACGCCGCCGAACGACGACAGCACGACCGCCTCGACCAGGAACTGCAGCAGGACCTCGCGCTCGAGCGCCCCGATGGCCAGGCGCAGGCCGATCTCCCGCGTGCGCTCGGTGACAGACACCAGCATGATGTTCATGATGCCGATTCCGCCGACCAGCAGGCTCACCGCGGCCACGGCTCCGAGGAGCATCGTCATGACGCGGGTCGTGCCGGAGAGCGCCTGCGCGATCTGCCTGGTGTCGAGCACGTTGAAGTCGTCGTCCTCGTTTGCGGCGATTCGCCGGCGTTCGCGCATCAGCAGCTCGATCTGGCCCTTCGCCTTGTCGGTGGAGGCCCCGTCCTCGAGCGAGACGAGCAGCGTGCCGACGTCCCGATTGCCGGTCAGCCGGCGCTGAACGGTGCGCAGCGGCAGGATCACCATGTTGTCCTGGTCCATTCCCATCGACGACTGACCCTTCGCCTGCAGCAGTCCGACGACGACGCACGAGAATTGCTTGACGCGCAGCGTGCCACCCACCGGATTCTGCCGCCCGAACAGCTCGCGCCGCACCGTCTCGCCGATCACGCACG
>CAZGUU010000024.1:0-18450 GCA_964529315.1 uncultured Enterobacteriaceae bacterium | reverse complement strand
AATTGCCGATCTGGAAGTACGGCGCCGTGGTGCCGACGATGCTGGTGGACCAGTTCTCGGCCATGTGCACCAGGGTCACGCTCGTGCCGACGCTCGGTGCCACGGCCTTCAATCCGCCGATCTCCGCCGCGATCGCCGCTGCGTCGGCGACCTCGAAGCTGGGGGCACCGGCCGAGTCTCGGCCCGGTCCCAGACGCTGTCCCGGGTTGACGAGCAGGAGGTTGCTTCCCAGGCTCGCGATCTGCTCCGAAACCGAGCGGGTCGCACCGTTGCCGAGCGTCACCATGGTGACCACGGCAAAGACGCCGATCACGATGCCCAGGATGGTGAGCAGGGAGCGGATCGGGTTGCGGCGGATCGCGCGCAGCGCCAGAACGATGGTGCTCCAGAGGATCACCCGACCTCCGTGGTGGGGGCGCCGTTTGCGACTCGGCCGTCGACCAGGTGGACGACGCAATCGGCGAAGGCCGCCATGTCGGGCTCGTGGGTCACCATGACGATGGTGATGCGCCGATCGCGGTTGAGCGCGGTCAGGAGCTCCATGATGTCGCGGCTGCGCCGGGTGTCGAGGTTGCCCGTCGGCTCGTCGGCGAGCAGGAGCGCCGGCTGCGTCACGATGGCACGCGCGATCGCCACTCGCTGCTGCTGCCCGCCGGAGAGCTCCGCGGCCGTGTGCTGCTCCCATTCGAGCAAGCCCACCGAGGCGAGAGCGGCTCGAGCCGTGGCACGGCGCCGCACCGCCGGCTCGCCGCGATAGAGCAGCGGCAGCTCGACGTTCTCGAGGGCCGAGGTGCGTGCGAGCAGGTTGAAGCCCTGGAAGACGAAGCCGAGAAGATGCCGTCGGAACAGCGCACGCTGATCGCGCCGCAGCGTCTCGACGTGCACGCCGCGGAAGAGATACTCGCCGGATGTCGGTACGTCGAGGCAGCCCAGGACGTTCATCAAGGTCGACTTTCCCGAGCCGCTGGGGCCCATGACCGCGAGGAATGCTCCCTGCTCGATGCGCAGGTCGACGCCGCGCAACGCCCGAAACGCGGACGAGCCGTGCCCGTAGGCCCTGGTGATGCCAGTCAAGCGAATCAACGGATCGGAAGGGGTCGTAGCCTGGTGCGTCATTCGGGTGCTCCGAGGAAGTCGACGGCGACCTGCGTGCCGGCCTCGAGCTCGCCGGCCACCACCTCGGTGAGGCGCCCGTCGGTCACGCCGACGGTGATCCCCACCGGGACGGGCTCCCCATCGCGCAGGACCCAGACCCGCTGCGCGTCGCCATCGGGGGTGGCTGGCTTCTTCGTGCGAATGGCAACCGGCGGCCGTGGGAGGAGGCTGCCGACGATGCCGCCGCTGGACTGCGACCGGGCGCCCTCGTCGGCCGGCGGCGTGAAGCGCAAGGCTCCGTTGGGCACCAGGAGCACGTCCTCTCGCGTCGCGGTGGTGATCTCCGCGGTTGCCGTCATGCCCGGACGCAGGCTCAGGTCGTCGTTGTCGACGGTGAGGATCGTTTTGTAGGAGACCACGCCGTCGGTCGTCTGGGAGCCGAATCCGACGCGGCTGATCCGCGCGGGGTACTTGCGTGTCGGGTAGGCATCGACGTTGAAGGTGGCGGGCTGACCCTCCTCGACCCGGCCGACGTCGGCCTCGTCCACGGCGACCTGGAGCTCCATCTGCGAGAGGTCCTCGGCGAGCGTGAAGAGCACCGGGGTTTCGAACGATGCGGCCACGGTCTGACCCGGCTCCATCTTTCGCGCCAGGACCACGCCGTCGATCGGCGAGCGGATGGAGGCCTTGGCGAGGTTGGTTCGATCGGAGCTGAGCGCGGCGCGAGCTTCGGCGACGGCGGCGCGCGCCGCGGCGCCGTCCGCGAGCGCGCGAGCCAGCTTGGCCTCGGCGCTCTCCATCTCGGTGAGCGAGGGCACCTTGCCGCCCGACAGGCGCGATACGGTGCGCAGTCGGTCGAGGTTGGCGTGGGCCTCCTTGGTCGTGGCATCGGCCTGCAAGACCTTCGCGTCCGCGGAGGCGAGCGTCGCCTCCGACTTGGTGATCTGATCGGTGAGCTTCGAGAGGTCGAGGCGAGCCAGGACCTGCCCCCGCTTCACGCGATCGTTCTCGTCGACCAGCATGGCGTCGATGAGACCCGAGAGCTCGCTCCCCACGTCCACCTGATTCGTGGGCTCCAGGGTGCCGGTGGCCGAGACCGTCACGACGAGGTCCCCGCGAGACACGGCTTGGGTCTCGTAGCGCGGTCCCTGCGCGTCGCCTCGCGAGCGCGAGACCGAGTACGCTGCACCCGCCAGAAGGAGCAGCGCCGCCGCCGCGATCCATCGGGCGCGCGGGCCGAGCCGAGCGCTCGTGCGATCCGCTCCGAGAATCGCCGTGATCGTCGGGTCGGGCACCGAGGGCGGCTCGCTCATGTCGATGCCTCGCTGCCTTCACTCGCGACGTCGCCTTCGCCCGAGCCCGCCCCCCGAGCCGTCGACCAGCCGCCGCCCAGCGCCTCGTAGAGCCGGATCAGGGCGGCCGTGGCGTTGGCTCGAGCCGCGGTCAGGCTCTCCTCGACGGTGAGGACGGTGCGCTCGGTGTCGAGCACGGTCTGGAAGTCGATGAGGCCGGCTCCGTATTGGTGGCGCGCGAGGAGCGCGGCGTTACGTGCTGACGTGACGCCGTGAGCCAGAGCCGCTGCGCGCGCGCGATGGTTGCCCAGCGACACCAGGGCATTCTCGACCTCTTCGAGTGCGGTCAAGACGGCCGCTCGGTAGGCGGCCAGCGCCTGCTGCGCAATGGCATCTCGGATCTCGATCTGCGCCGTGATGCGCCCGCCGTCGAAGATCGTCTGGGCCAGGCTGCCGGCCGCGCTCGCGGCGAGCGAGCTGCCGCTGGTGAGCGCGCCGAGCGTCAGCGCATCGAGGCCGATCGACCCCGAGAGGCTCAGGCTCGGATAGAGCGCTGCCGTGGCCTCGCCGATGCGAGCCGTCTCTGCGGCCAACGTGCGCTCCGCGGCGGCGACGTCCGGGCGCTGGCGCAACACGTCCGCTGGGATCCCGATGGTCAGGGGGTCCGGAATCTGCGGGATCGGTGCGGGGGCGGCGAGGTCGTCCGAGAGCGCAGCGGGGGCGAGGCCGAGGAGGATCGCCAGCCGGTGGCGGGCCTCGGCCAAGGAGGTCTCCAGGAGCGGGATGGCGGCCCGCGTCTGCTCGACGTTGGTGCTCGCCTGCTCGCCGTCGATCGAGCTGGCCAGCCCCGCCTGGACGCGCCACTCGGTGAGCGCCAGGGTCTCCGATTGGCTGGCGAGGTTCGCGCGGGCGATGGCGATCCGCGCCTGGGACGATCGCGCCTCGACGTAGGTTCGCGCCACCTCGGCGGCCAACGTCACCTGCGCGTCGTGCAGGCTCGCCGTTGCACGCTCCAGATCGGCGCTCGCCGCTTCGAGGGCGCGACGCTGGCCCCCGACGATGTCCGGCTCCCATGAAGCCTCGAGGCCGGCGGCGTAGGACTCCTCCGAGCCTCCGAGCCCCGAGCCCTCGCTCAGCTCGACATGCTGACCCGAGGCCGAGGCGCCGACGGTGGGCCAAAGATCCGCGCGCGCCAGGCTGCGCCGCGCGCGTGCCTCGCGCAGCTTGGCGCGGGCGGATTGCACGTCCGGACTCGCCTGCAGCGACTCGGCGATCAGCCGGGTGAGCAGCGGGTCGCCCAGGTGCTGCCACCAGTCGGCGAGCTCGAGCCCGCCCTCCGTCGCAGGCACGCTTCCCTGCCAGGATGCGGGCACATGGAGCAGCGAAGGGGACGGCGCGAGGTAGTCGGGGCCGGCCAGGGCACAGCCGGCGACGAGGGCTGCGCACCCGAGCTGAGCCAGGCGGCAGAGCGCCCGGAGGAGCGAGGCAATGTTGCTCATGGCGTGGGACCTCGGCGTCGACCGCAGCGACTCAGTCGCCGAGGAGCTGGTAGCCCTTGTGGATCACCGCCTGGATCCGCGAGCGGCCATCGGGGAGCGGGCCGAGCTTCTGGCGCAGCTTGCTCACGTGCACGTCGATGCTGCGGTCGAAGCGGGAGAGCGGTCGTCCGAGCGCCTCCTGCGACAGCGTGGCCTTGCTCACGGGGCGACCGGCATTGCGCGCGAGAGCCTCGAGCAGGTTGAGCTCGGTGCTCGTCAGCTCGATCGGCTCTCCAGCGCGCGTGGCTCGCCGCTGGGCAGGCCAGACGGTCAGCTCACCGGCCACGATCCGACGCAGCGGCGGCCGTGGCGCGGCGTGGGTGCGCCTCAAGACGGCGCGAATGCGCGCGGCGATCTCGCGTGGCACCCAGGGCTCGGGTACGCAATCGTCGGCGCCCAGCTCGAGGCCGACGATGCGCTCGGTGGTGTCGTCGTGTGCCGTCAGCAGGATCACGGGGAGTGTGCTGCTGGCGCGAAGCCGGCCGAGCGCGTCGAGTCCGGCGCGTCCCTGCGTCGCGAGGTCGAGCACCGCAAGGTCGTGCTGCCCGGAGAGCGCTGCACGCAGGCCGGCTTCGCCGTCGTGAGAGGTCTCTATGGCGAAGCCCGAGCGGCGAAGGTCGTCGCGCAGCGGCTCGATCACCGCAGGGTCGTCGCCCACCAGCAGCACCCGCGTCGCGGCCAGTGGGAAATTCGTGCCGAGCTCGGGTGTGCATCGCGCGGCAGCGGGCCCCGAAGGTCCCGGTGGCGCGATGGATTGACGAATCTTTACGTCTGGCGCGGGATGGAAGGGTCTTGCCACGGCTTGGCAAACGATTCCGCGAGCCGCTGCGATGACCGCGCGATGCGGCCGATGGGCGCGTCCACTCGATCTCGCAGCTCAGCCTTCGGCGTGCCTGCTTGACGAATCTTCACCGGCATTTGCGCAAGTCGCCCTCACCTCGCCCGTCCCTCGGGCCGATCGCTTGCATGGACACCCGCGCCGCTGGCGCCCAGCGAGGGGCGCCCGAGACGACGCCCTTCGGGGCGAAAGGAGAGAGAGCATGAGCAGCATCGGCGGTGTCGGCGGCAGCAGCATGATGATGATGGAGAGCATGCGGCCCATGAGGCGGCCGGATCCGACGCAGATGGCGGAGAACCTCGTGTCGAAGATCGATACCTCGGGCGAGGGCTCGATTCAGAAGGCGGAGCTGCAGTCTGCCTTCGCCAGCCTTTCCTCGAGCAGCGGCTCGTCCGAGGCGAGCTCGACGTCCAGCACCGACGCCCTGTTCTCACGGCTCGATGGGGATGGCGACGGGTCGATCACCCAAGCCGAGCTATCCGAGGCGGCCAAGAAGCTGGCCGACGAGATGGAGGGCCAGATGCTGAGCCTGCGCATGGGCGGCGACCTGCAGGGCCCCGGCGGGACGGGTGGGATGGGGGGCGCCATGGCGGGAATGCCGCCTCGGCCGCCCGGTGCTGCGGACGACGCCGGCTTCACCGAGGAAGAGCTGACCAGCCAGCTCAGCGAGATCGGCTCCTCGGACAGCGAGCGCTCGGAGCTGATCTCGAGCATCGTCGAGAGCTTCGACGAGGCGGATGGCGACGGCGACGGCAAGGTGAGCTTCCGCGAGGCGATGGCCTTCGATCAGGCGAGCTCCTCGACCTCCTCCTCCTCGACCGATTCGGACTCCACGGCCAGTGCCGCGGCGACCCAGGATGCGGCCCTGATGCGGCAGCTGGTGCAGCTCGCACATGCCTACAGGTTCGACACGGGGTCGAGCGACACGCTGGCGACGGCCCTCTCGTTGTCGGCGTAGCCGGCCTGCTGCCCACGCACGATCGGTGGGCAGCGTGACGCCGGGGGCAGCCCGGGCTCTGGGCTGCCCCCGGTGCGCCGCCTCGAGCGAGGGGGCGCGCGTCCTGCGTGGTTAGAAGGGCGGCGGTCCTCCTCGCCCACCGGGCCGGCCTGCCTCCAGCTCGGCCTCGGTCAGCCCACCGCTGCCGTCGGCATCGAGCTGCGCGAAGCGTAGCGCGTCGAGCTTGTCGCGCATCAGCTGGTGGAAGCTGGCGAACTCCTCGATGGCGAGCTCGCCGTCTCCATCCGCGTCTGCCTCCGCGAAGGCGGCCGCAGCGGCCGCGGCGAAGTCGTCACCGGGGGAAGTCGCCGATGCCATCGGCGGCGCGCCGCCGAGCATCACGCCGGCGAGCGCAATCAGCGAGAGGTGCCGGCTGAAATGGCCTTTCATCGTACAAGTCTCCTTCTTCTCGTCTTGGGCCCCCCGAGATCCGGGCCGGCCCTGCTTCGTCGAGTCCCTCGTGGATCGACGTCCTTTCCATGGCTGTCTCCCCCTCGCTTGCCGGAGGAGCTCTCGGTTCAGCGCGCCCCACGGCTCAGCTCGCCTGCCGGCGCCGTCGTGCCAGCCGCGCCTTGTACTTGACTCTGGCCCAGGAGCGTATCCCGGCGACGACTCGCACCACTGCCGCCTCGATCTCGAGGTTCAGGTCCGCCTTGACCCCCGCGGGCAAGCTCTCGAGATCCGGCAGGAGGCCCTCGATCTCGTCGCGCAGCTCCCGTGCGCGACGCGCCAGGGCGCTCCCGACCTGCCAGCCCCGAACGTCGCCGATCCGACAGCCGTCGGCGGCCTGCTCGGCGAGGTCGCATGTCTCGGCGAACCGGTCGGCGAGCCGTGCAAACCTGCGAACCAGCGCTTGGCCCCGCTGGGCCTGCTGGCGCCGCGAGGGTCTCATGGGACGGTCTCCGCGAAGAGCAACACGAGCAGGAAGAGAGCGATCGACACCCAGGCGACCAGCACGGCGAGGCGGTCCGTCGCAGCAGCGCGCGGTTGCGACGACATTGCAGCCCTCGCCGAGGCTTGGGCGGAAAGATCGTTCATCGTCCATCCCTCCTCGCAGAGGCCAACGATCGCCGCGCCGCGACGGATGACGACGCGGGACTCCGAGGGCTGGCGGGAGCTCTAGGGCTGGCTCCACGTCGTCCCGTCGCTGGATTCGAGAACCAGGCCGTCGTCACCGGCCGCGATGAACACGCCGGCGCCATAGGCCACACCGGACAAGGGAGCGCTCGTGCCGGAGGTTCGCTGGCTGAAGGTGGCCGCATCGGAGGAGGTGAGGATCGCCCCCTCGTCTCCAACGACGACGAAGAGCCCCTGGGCGTAGCCGGCGCTCGCCAGGTCGGTGGTGGCACCCGACTCGACGATCGCCCAGTCGGAGCCATCGGGCGAGCTCACCATGGCGCCCTTGGCGCCGACGGCGAGGAACAGATTGGCGCCGTACGTCACGTCGAAGAGGTGCTCTGGCGTCGCACGCTCCGCCGCGGACCAGGAGGTCCCGTCTGCGGACGCCAGGACGATCCCGTCTTCGCCCACGGCGAGAAAGGTATTCGCGCCATGGGCGACTCCTTGGAGGTTCGCGGTGGTCCCGCCGTCCTGCGCAGACCAGGCCGTTCCATCCGTCGAGGTGAAGAGCGAGCCGGCGTCACCCACGGCAACCCAGGTTCCGTCACCGTAAGCCACGTCTCGCAGCACCACGGCGTCGGGTACGTCGTAACGCGTCCAGACCGAGCCATCGGTCGACCGCAGCGCGATTCCGCCGTCCCCGACGGCGACGAAAGCGTTGCCACCGTAGGCGACCGAGAGGAGATCGAGATCGGTGGCTGAGGACTCCAGAGACCACGACGCGCCATCGGTCGACGTCGCGATCGTGCCGGAGCTGCCGACGGCGACGAAGGTTCGGCCACCGAAGGCGACGTCCTGCAGGTCGGCGTCGAGCCCACCGGACGATACTGCGCAGCTCACGAGGAGGAGCGCCCACGCCGTTTGCAGCATCAGTGGCCAGCGCGACGAGCTTGCCATGTCCACCTCCCGCGCTCGCGGGCCAGGGGGCCACGAGCTTGTCCATCCGCCCGACTCTCGCGTGACAACGAAAGCCAGAGCCATGTGGTTGACCCGAGCGCGAGGGGCTGCTCCTGCGGCATCCGTCCCTGCTGCACCTGCGGGCCAGGGCCCTACGCTTCTCCCGTGGGCCGGTGTGCTCTCATGGCAAGCAGGCGCCGCCTTCGGTCGGTCAACCGAGTCGCGACCCCATGCGTTGAACGATCGGGTGCGGCGGAGCGGAGGCGGGCAGGAAGCGGGTCGGCCAGTCGGCGCGGGTGGTCGGCCTGCGAGCCTCTCCCTGGTGAGCGCTGCGACGACGGCGGCGGCCGCTGGGGCAGGGAGCTCGCGCCGAGGCAGCCCGGCAGTCAAGCAAAGTACGAAGCGATACCCGAAAACGGAGCGGCGCCTTCCTTGGATCGAACGGAGCGACGACGTACGGCTCGCAGCAGCAGAGTGGTCTACCTGCCGCTGTGCAGGCCCACACGCCCGGGGAGGACCTCGCCCATCGATGTTCTCGGGCAAGATGCTCCCGCCGGGCCGCTTCGCACCCCATCCTCCGGCTGGCTAAAGCAGCACCGACGTCAGCAGCGGGCGGCGGTGGTCGCGCGAGATGCGCGCCCCGGGCCCGCCGCGGCAGGACGATGAGGGCCGGGGGCGCGCAGGCCAGTCGAGCGAGCGGGTCGGGCCGGCAGCTCCGACGTCGAGCGTCGAGCCGGAGGTCGAGACGTGATGTCCAAGGAAGTGTACCCCGGTCGTGCAGACTCGGGTCGAGGGCTCGACGCGCGAGCGATTCAGCCGCAATGGGCGCTCCCGGCGAGAGCGCCCTCCGGGCTGCGCGATACCCGTGGCGCGCCGGCGAGCCGGGAGCGCAGCGGGCTCGCACGCGTCGTGCGCCGCGCTGCTTCGATCTCGATCGCCCTGCTGCTCGCGAGCGTGGGCAGCGCGCACGCCGCGGTCGGGGCGGTCCCTGCGGCGGCGCTCGAGCGTGCGCGCTCGGAGGGCAGCGCCCGCGTCGTCGTTCAGCTCGCAACCCAGCCGGCGAAGGGCCGCAGCCAGGCGGGCCCGGCCTCGGGCCAAGCGGCGCAAGCCGCGCAGGAGCGGCGCCAGGGCATTGCCACGGCGCAGTCCGCGGTGATCTCCGAGCTCGCCGGAACCGACCACCGCGTGCTGCGCCGCTTCGAGGGCCTGCCCTTTCTCGCCTTGGCCGCCGACGAGGCGGCGCTGGCGGCGCTCGAAGCCTCGGATGCGGTGGTTGCCGTGCAGCTCGACCGGCTCGCTCGTCCTGCGCTGTCGGACAGCGTGCCGCTGGTCGAGGCCGACCAGGCCTGGTCGGCCGGCTACGACGGCTCGGGCTGGACCGTGGGCGTGGTCGACACCGGCGTCGACTCCGAGCACCCCATGCTCGAGGGCAAGGTCGTCGCCGAGGCGTGCTTCTCGGCCGAGGCGAGCTGCCCGAACGGCAGGACTCAGCAGACCGGAAGCGGTGCCGCGGCGCCGTGCAGCTACGCATCGCAGGACTGCGGCCATGGAACCCACGTCGCCGGCGTGGCTGCGGGGAGCTGGCCGGAGGGCGAGCTCTACGGGGTTGCGCGCGGCGCCTCGGTGATCGCGGTGCAGGTCTTCTCGCGCTTCAGCGGCTCACAGTGCGGATCCGGTGGGGGCACCTGCGCGCTGGCCTACCTGTCGGACATCGCCGCGGGAATCGAGCACGTCGCCTCGCTGCGCGACGTGCACCGCGTCGCCGCGGTCAATCTCAGCCTCGGATCGGAGTTCTTCCGCAGCCAGGCGAGCTGCGATGCCGCCAACGCCCTGACCAAAGCCGCCATCGACGAGCTCGCCTCCGCAGGCATCGCAGCGGTCGCCGCCGCAGGCAACGACGGCGACTCCACCGGCCTGCAGGCGCCGGCCTGCATCTCCTCGGCGATCGGCGTCGGCTCGACCTCCAAGGGCGACGTCGTCTCGGAGTTCTCCGACTCGGCCACGTTCCTCTCGTTGCTCGCTCCCGGCGAGTCGATTCGCTCGGCGGCGTCGGGCGGTGGCACGGCGATTGTGAGTGGCACGTCCGAGGCCGCCCCGCACGTCAGTGGTGCCTGGGCGATCCTCAAGCAGAAGTCCCCCGCGGCGACCGTCGACGAGCTTCTCGAGGCGCTGCGCTCCACCGGCCTCTCGATCCACGATTCGCGAAACGGTGTCTCGACGTCGCGCATCCGCGTCGCGCAGGCGCTCGACGCACTCCAGGGCAGCACCCGGCAGTCGGGCATCCAGGTGACGCCCGACGGCAAGCGAACGCTGATCAGTAAGGACGTCTCGGGGGCCCGCTGGGCGATCACCTACGACCACGACGACGGCACGGCGATCGGCAACGTCTACCCGAGCTCGGGCGGCGAGCCGCAGTTCGTCTGGTGCGAGCCCACCGCGAGCGGCGCAAGTGCGGACGAGGTCCAGCTCGCCTGCTGGGGAGCCGATCCGTGCGGTGACTCGTGCGGCTCCGCCCCGTGGGGCTTTCTCTCCCAGGTCACCCTGCCACGCTCGTTCTTCGAGGCGCCGCAGTGAGCCCGTGGCGGGGTCGCGGGTGCCGCCGGCGCGAGCTTCGCCGGCGGCGGCGGGAGCGATCCCGTCCGCCCGTCCGCCGTGCGAACGCCGCGGCAGTGCCGGCAGCGGCCGCTGGCCCCAGCGCGCCTCTGGTCAGAGATCGCCGAGGCCGACCACCGAGCAGCGGATCTCGTCCGGCTCGGATTGGGGCAGCACGATGCGCCAGAAGATCAGGCCGAGCATGTGCCCCTCGGTGTCGATCCAGTTCGGCACGCCGGGATCGTGATGTGCGATCACGATGCGGAAGGCGCCGTCGGGTCCGAGCTTCATCTGCTCGCGGTTCAGCGACGAGCGGTGGAAGCGGTACTCGAGCGTCTGCATGTGCATGTTCCAGAGCATCACGTTCGCGAACCGGCAGGCCGGGATGCGGCCCTCCATCACCAGCGCTTGGTCGGGCTGCAGCAGATAGGGGGCCATCGCGTAGTGCACGTCGACCGCGCCCCAGGTGGCGGCGCCGCTCCCCCCGAAGCTCGCCGGCCGGGGCAGCACGTTGGGCACCCGCGAGACGAACGGGTACTCCGGCCCCTTGCCCGGCGCCGGCATGCCGAGCGTGTTGCTGCGCACGAAAGCGCGGACGGCGCGCAGGCGCGCCGCCATGGTCGCGTCGTCGAGGGGCGGCGGCGCACCCGGGTCGTCGATCGGGTCGATGCGCAGGCGTACCGAGGCCTCGGGATCGGCGGTGATGCACACCGGGCGCTCGAAGTAGTGGCGCGTCAGCAGCATTGCCGCGTCGGGCTCGAGACGAATCGAGCTGCCTTTGGGCGGCTCGGGCGAAAGCATGATCTCGTAGCTGCCGTCCGGGGCGATGGTGAGCTCGTCGTCGTTCAGCGCGCCGATCACTCGCGCCATGCTGCCGCCGTCGGGGTCGGCGCCGTGCACGGTGAACGAGGTGTAGGTGGCACCGTCGATGTGGCCACGAATGCGGTAGGAGCGCGTGCCGTCGAGCCGCGTCCAATAGTAGAGAGCGTCGGGGTTATCGCCCAGGAGCTTGCGCTGCGGCGAGACCGTGCGGGTGAGCATCGGCCGCTGCGGGTCGCTCTCCAGGTGGAGCTCGAATCCGCCGGCCAGGAGATGTGTCAAGTAGCGATAGCCCTCGACGGCGGTCACCTCCTCGATCACTCCACGCTCGGCGCTGAAGTGCTCGTCACCCACCTGACGCAGCAAGTCGAGCAGCTCACGAAACGCCTCACGGGTCTTCGGGGCAAGGTCGCTCATTGCATCTCCTCCTCGACTCGAGCCGGCCTGGACGGGCAGGGCTCTCAGGCCTCGAGTGCGCCGGACGCTGCCAGCGCGGCGAGCACGCGGTCTCTCCATGCCGGCCGGCAGACGACCAGCTCGTGGTTGCGCGGGTCGCTCTGGTTGTAGCGGTGCTCCTCGCCGCGCAGCCGGCACACGGTCCAGCCGAGCGCGCGGGCCACCGTCTCCGGTGCGCAGGTGTCCCACTCCTTCAAGCCGACCTTGTGCACGTAGACGTCGGCCTCGCCGAGCAGGATGCGCGCCGTCTTGAAGCCGGCGCTGCCGCAGGGGTGGGGTGGTGCCGCACCGAGCCTCTCGCAGAAGCGCCCGACCCAGTCGGGCGTGTGACTGCGCGAGACGACGACGCGCGGCGCGGCTGGCCCCGGGTCGTCGCCGTGCAGCAGGACGCCCTCGCCCTCGAGGCCGGCGCGTGGGCGATCGGCGGACGCCACACCCCAGAGCAGGCGCCCGCACGCGGGCAGCGCCACCACGCCCAGGGCACAGCGTCCGTCGACGGTGAGCGCGACGTGCACGGCCCAGTCCTCGCGCAGGTCGCTGAACTCGCGCGTTCCGTCGAGCGGATCGACGATCCAGCAGCGGCTGCGGGCGAGCCGCTCGGGCGAGTCGGCGGTCTCCTCGCTGAGCAGCCCGTCCTCCGGATGGCGCCCGCGGATCAGGCCCTGCAGCCAGCCGTCCGCGGCCTGGTCGCCGATGTCGGCGAGCACGCTGCCCTGCCAGCGGCCGCTGCCGCGCAGGGCCATGACGCGCTCGCCGGCGGCGCGAGCGGCCATCACGGCAAACTCGAGATCACGCTCCAACTCGAACCTCTGCTTCTCGCTGGTCATCGGCTTGTGCTCCAGGAGGGCGGACTCGCTGTCAAGGCATCCACGCTCGCCAGTGGCAGCCGGCACGTTGACGATGGTCGTGAGGCGGGCTAGCAGGCGGCCCGGAGCCGCACGGGCAGGCCGTGGCCGCGGCTGGATCGTGCCGCGGCGCGCCGGGGCAGGGGCCGCTCATTCGCGGGGCTCCTCCTCGACGCCGAAGCGCTCCGAGTACGAGCGCAGCGCCGCGCGGCGCTCGACGGCGTCGAGGCCGAAGTCGGCCAGGTCGTAGACCAGGGCGCCGTGCTTGCCTCGCGGGTGGTCGGCCATGAAGGCATCCATTGCGGCGCGCACCGCCGGCGTCATCGGCTGGCCAGCCAGCGCGTAGATCCGCTCCACCATGCCCACGTCGTCGGCCGTGAGCTCGTGGAAGCGGACGTCGATCGACTGCTCCGCGGGCAGCAGGTGGCGGTCGCGGACGCAAGCCGCGAGCAGGTCCTCGACGCGCGCCGACCAGTAGCGTCCGATGGCGACCGGGTCGGGCCGCTCGACGTGCATGCGGGCGGTGTACGCGACCATCGTCGCCATGGAGACGGTGATCGATACCGGATCGCGATGCGTCAGGACGAACATGGCGTCGGGAAAGACGGCGCGCAGCGGGCCGAGCTGCTCGAGATGCTGCGGCGACTTGAGCACCCAGCGCGCTCCGCCGCGCAGCCACTGGAGAACCTTGAGCACCGTGCGCAGGTACGCGTAGTGCGGCGTCTGGTCGTGCGATCGGTAGTACTCGCGCCAGCTCGGCATGGGCGCGATGGTGTCGAAGAGCATGGTCGAGAAGTCGATCGCCAGGAGCTGGATCTCCTCGTGGACGTGGTCGACGGTCATCTCGTGCATCCGCTTGAAGAGCGGCAGCATCGCGTCCACCACGCCCAGGGCGGCGGCGGTTCGCGCCAGACGCGGGTCCGGCTCCCCGGGCGCGGGGCGCTCCGACTCCGCCAGCACGGGCTCGAGGCTCTCCCAGTAGGGCAGCGAGCGCAGGGCCGGATCGGCCGCGATCAGGTTGTGCAGGTGCGTGGTGCCGGTGCGGGGCAGGCCGGCGATGATGATCGGTCGAACGATGCGCACGTCGTGGATCTCGGGATGGCGCGCGACGAGGTTCTGGACCAGAAGGCGATTCTTGAGCAGCTGGAGGAGCAGGTTGTAGTTGCTCACCACGCCGAACGGCGACAGCCCCGCCTCCTCGCGCAGCGCGCGCAGCAGGATCTCGAGGCGCTCCTCGAAGCCCGAGTCGCCGAAGTCCTCGAGCCCGGTCTGCGCCGCGGCGTCGGCGAGCAGTGCATCGGGCTCGAGGCGGAGCTGCTCGGCCAGGGGCGCAACCGAGGTGCGCAGCTGCTCCATCTCGGGGGAGAAGCGCGGGCTCGCGTAGTCCTCGATGCGCACCCGCGCCGGTCGCTCGGTGGTCATCCAGCCTCCTCGTGCAAGCCGCCCCGCCGGCGCATCCGGGGCCGGAGCGCCCGGTCGACGGTCGGCTCGGGGCGCGGGCCGAAGGCTCGGGACGCAAGACCCCTCGGGCGGCTCACCGTCCAGCTCGCCCGTGTCCTTTCCGTGGAGAGGATCAGCCGACAACCCCCTTGGCGTGCAGCCCTGCGACGGCGCCCTCCCGTCGATGGCGACGATTTAAACATGTGCCTAAAATCGGAAGATACGCGGTCCCGGCGTGTGAGGCAAGCGCCGATGCGGTGCGTGAGCCATTGTGGTGCCGCCCGCGAGCCTGCTATTTGAACGAGTGCTGAAATCGTTTGCGCAACGAGACGGCCCGAGGCCACGCGCGCGCGGAGCCAGGCGAAGCGGGATGCGGCTCGAGGGTGCATCCGGCTCGCGCTGGGCTCGGGGCCGTCGAACGGAGGAGGTGGTGCCATGAGACGGCTGGCAAGGGCGTTGGTGGGCGTGCTGATCGTTGCAGCTGCCGGCTGCAGCGACGGCGAGCGATCCAGGTCGGGCCTGCCGTACGCGGACACGGGCTGGCGGACGCTGCACGCCAATCCGAGCAACGACAAGTACGCACCGGTCGAGGTGGCCGCCGCGTACGAGCGCGCCTGGCTCTCGCTCGAAGGCGCAGCGTTGCTCACCTCCCCGACGTTCGGTTCTGGAGGGCGCATCTTCCAGACCACGGGTCAGGGCCCCGGTCATTCCACGCTCTACGCGCTCGACGTCGAGACCGGCGCGATCCTCTGGCAGACCGAGCCGTGGCAGGATGCCGCCGACTTCGACGACTGCGCCGTCCTCGAGAGCCCGATCGTCGATCGCGAGGGCGATCTGTACGTGAGCGATTGCAACCAGCTCTGGGCCTTCCACCCGGATGGTCGGGTGAAGTGGACCGTAGATCTCCCCGCGGCGCCGCCGGAGGCTCCCTGGCAGGATCTGCCCTCGCCGTTCAACCCGTTCGTGACCGCGGTTTTCACGCGCGACGGGTCGGTCCTCGGCGTGACCACCTTCGGCCAGATCGTCGTGGTGAGCCGCGACGACGGGAGCCCGCGGGCGCCCGTGACGCGCCTGCCCGGCGGGCTCGCGCCGCGTGCGACGGAGCCGCCGCTGCCGCCGGGTGCCTTTTCGGGCGGCTACCTCGAGCCGACGCTCATCGATCCCTTCTGGCAGGTCGCCTTCGGCGGCATCGTCGTCTCGGCGAACACGCCGGCGGTCGTAGCGTCGACCGGCCGCGTCCTGGTCGTCGCGACCTCGACGCGCGAGGGCGAGGGCGGGGGCTCGAGCGAAGGGGCGCTCTACGGGATCGACTTCGTGCCCCCGTCGGGAAGCGAGCCGGGGCGCGTCGAGATCGCCTTTGCGGCACCGGTGGGGCCGGGCAGCGGATCGAGCCCCTCGGTCTCGCCCGACGGGGAGCAGGTCTACGTGAGCGACAACGCGGGCATCCTCTACGCGGTGAGCACGCGCAGCGGCGAGATCCTGTGGTCGGTGCCTTCGGGCTCCGAGGCCGGCTCGGCGACCGTGGGGCCCGACGGTCGGGTCTACGTTCTGCAGCGAGGCCTGGTCGAGAACGCCTTCGACGCCGACGGATCGCACGCCTGGGAGGCGGACCTGACGGAGCTCGCCACGAGCATCCTGCCGGTGAATCCCACGCTCGGTCCTCCGGGCTGGACCGGCTCCGGACCGGCGACGATCACGGACGGTGCGCTGCTCATCCCGGTGATGTTCGGCTACTACTACGACATCGCCGGGCGCCGGCCGCTCATGCCGATCCGCGTCGTGCTGGTCTCGCTCGACCCCGCCAGCGGTCGGCCGCTGGGCGTGCTCGCCGACGAGGTCGACACGAGCGAGGGCTTCACCGTGATCGGCAAGGGGTACCCGCAGATCCTCGCGCCGCACGGCGCGCTCGTCACCTCGTCGGTCGCGGCGCTGGCACCGCTCGTCGATCCGCTGCTCACCGACGGCCTGACGGTGATGAAGCCGGTCGGTGGGCTCGAGGCGCTGCGTCCAGCGGGTGGTGCCTGAAGCCACGGGATGCTGCGGCGCCGCGGGGCGCGCCGTGGTAGCTTCGAGCCCCCGATGTCACGACCACGAAGCGAGCCGGCCGCCAGCGTCCGGCACCGGCGACCGTCGGCGAGGCGCCGGCCCGGCCCACGAACCGACGTCGACGTCCGCGAGCTGCTGCTCGATGCGGCCGAGGTGCTGTGTGCCGTCGAAGGGCCCGGCGGGCCCTCGGCGCGCACGATCGCCGCGCTCGCCGGGGTGAATGCGGCCGTCGTCGGCTACCACTTCGGCTCGCGCGACGGCCTGATCCAGGCGGCCCTCGAGCGGCGCGGGATTCGGGTTCTGCACCGCTCGCGCGAGCTCCTGCTCGAGCTCCTGTCGCGGCGCAAGCCGCCGGCGACGCGCGAGGTCGTGGCGGCCGTGGCCCGGCCCTACCTGGAGATCCTGGCCGACGATCCGGCGGGCGGGCTGCGCTGGATCAAGCTCGTCGCGGCGCTTGCGCTCCAGCGAGACCGGCGCTGGGATCGCCTTGCCCGTGCCGTAGGCGAGCCGAGCCTCTGGGATCTGTTCCCCAAGGTGCTGCGCCGAGCGCGGCCCGGCCTCTCGGCGCGCAATCTCGAGCGGCGCGGCGCGCTCGCCATGTACTCGCTGCTGACGAGCCTCTCCAACATCGACGCGCCGGCCTTCGGCTCGCCGCTCGGCGAGCGCGGGCTCGATCGCCGCTTCGCCGAGACCCTGATCGATTTCACCGCCAGCGGCCTGGCGGGCGACGCGGGGGCGTAGGCTCTCACTCCCCTGCCACGGGCGACGAGCCTCGACGGCTCTCCACATGGGCACGGCAATGTCCCTCCACGGGGTGTCTTCGAGCATCGGCGAGCAGGCCCATGCGGCGCAGGTTGTGCTCGCCCTTGAAGCGCAGGCACTCGCATCTGCTCGAGGACGACTCGCTGCTCCACACACTCGACGTGATCGCCGCGCCGCCTCTCGGCTTCGACACCCACGAGGCCGTTCGCGCCAAGGGCACGATCACGCTGGGGCACATCGCTCGGCTGGCATTGCGGCCATTTCTCGATGTGCGCATGATGCAAGGCAGCACAGGCGTGCCTTTCCGAGCCGCAAGGAGGACCTCGTGATGAAGCCGAACCCCACCACTCGCCGCCACCTGCGCGCCGCGCTGCTGATCCTCGCGGCGATCGCGCTCGCCACCCCGGCGCTCGCCCTCACCGGCAAGCAGTGGCGCAGCGTCGCCAAGGCGCTGTCGATCGACAAGAGCGTCCGCGTCGAGCAGCTCGCCGTCACTGCGTCGGGCGGCACCACCGCGCAGCCGCTCGGCCTGCGCATCCCGGCGACCGGTGTCGCGGCGGCGCCCATCTGCGGCGTGATCAATGGCAAGTTCGAGTGCGTGTCGGTGGTGTCGCTGAGCTGCCCGAGCAACATCCAGCTCGTGCAGGAGGGTACCAACGCGATCTTCAATTGCGACACGAGCTGCGAGCCCCCGACGCCCGACGACGAAGGCTACTGCGACTGCGAGATCGACTACGGCAGCTGCACGGCGGCCTGACGCTACGAGCTGTGTTGACGGCTCTCGCCCGGGCCGCGCGCGACGCCTGCCCGGGCGGCATCCGCGCGTCCGTGCTCACCTCGCCGGCTGGCCGGCGCCGAGGATCCGCATGACGGCGCTCACGCGCTCGCCGTGCACGGTCTCCTCGCGTCCGTTGAGGCGCAGCAGGCGCTGGATCTCGGGATCGGTCTCGCGATCCGCCCACCGCTGGTAGCCCTCGTCGCCGTCGATCTCGCCCTGAACGATCGCCGGCAGCAGCTCGACGGGGATCTGGTCGGGCAGCGGGATCGCGTACTTCGCCGTGTCCTCGGCGGTCGGCTGGTACTTCTCCTGCCCGAGCTTGATCGCGAGCACCTTGCGCACGCGCTCGGCGTGTCCGCGCTCCTCGCGCGCGTTCCTGCGCAGCAGATCGGCCGCCTCCGCGTTGCCGATGCGGTCCGCGATCAGGTCGTAGAAGTCCTCGCCCGAGCACTCGATGCGGTACAGGAGCCGCGCCGAATCGACGTCGAGCTCCTGGATCGAGCCGAGCGCCGTCACCGCCGAGAAGAAGTCCGGATGGCTCTGCATGGCTTCGCTCCCTCCGCGCCCTGGGGCGCTGCTCGAGGATGACCGTGACCGCGGGGCGGGGCAAGGGCGTGGATTCGACGAAATCTGCGGGCGTCGGTGCCGTCTCGACGTGGTCACAGGGGCTCTGCGCCCGAGAGTGCGGCTTGGTGACGCCCAGGTCCGAGAGCAGCAGGGCCACGGACTTCGAGGTCGTCGATCGCCTTCGCGACTCGAGTCAGCGCCGGGCGGAATGCCGCGACGCGGCGCTCCTCGGATCCGGAAGCCGCCCCCGGACGGGAGCGGCAAAGAATCGTAGAAACGGTGTTGACAGGCGGCATGTCGAGGTGAAAGGGTCCGCTCGCCGCTCGCCGCTCGCCGCTCGCCGCTCGCCGCTCGCCGCTCGCCGCTCGC
>CAZGUU010000023.1:0-29608 GCA_964529315.1 uncultured Enterobacteriaceae bacterium | reverse complement strand
AGCGAAGCGGGGCGCTCGCGGGGCGAGGTCGCGCCCCAGGCTGTGTCCACGGCGGCCAGCGCCCGCGCCGCGGCTCGCCGCGCGCCCTTGCTGGTCGCGCAGGGTCTGCACGCGCGCGACGACCGCGGCGTGCTGCGACTCGACGGCGTGTCGCTGTCGGTGGCTGCGGGCGAGATCCTGGCGATCGCGGGTGTCGAGGGAAACGGACAGGCGGAGCTGGTCGACGCCTTGGCGGGTGTCGCCGCGGAGACGCTGCGCGAATACCGCGGGCGGGTGGCCGTCGCCGGGACCGAGATCACGGGCGCCGCGATCGCCCGGAGAGCAGGGCTCGCCGTGGTGCCTCCCGATCGCGGGCGCGAGGGGCTGGTGGCGGAGCTCGCCGCGTGGGAGAACCTGCTGCTCGCCAGCGATCTCCTCGCCGCGGCCGCGCCCCAGGGCGTCGTCGGGCGGCGCACCGCATTGCGCCGAGCCGAGCAGAGCTTGGCCGAGTTCGGAGTCCGCCCCCCCGACGCGATGCTCGCCGCCCGAGCCTTCTCGGGTGGCAACCAGCAGCGTCTGCTGCTGGCGCGCGAGATCGGTCGCGAGTCGCCACGGGCGGTGGTCGTGGCCAACCCGAGCCGCGGGCTCGACCTGGCCGCGACGTCCGAGGTGCGCGCGCGGCTGCGTGCCTTGGCCGCAGCAGGGGCGGCAGTCGTGGTCCTCTCGACCGACCTCGACGAGGTCTGCGAGCTCGGCGCGCGCGTGGCGGTCCTCTACCGAGGGCGGCTTCTCGATCCGTCTGCGCAGCCACCCGACCGTGCCGAGATCGGCCGTCTCATGGCGGGTGGCGAGGAGGCCGCTTGAGCTCGGCTCTGGCCAGGCTGGGGAGGGCGCTCGCGCCGGCCCTGCTCGCCGTCGCCGCCGCGGTGCTCTTCGCGGCCGGGGTCGCTAGCATCTCCGGCGTAGCGGCCGACATAGTGCTGGGCGCGCTGTTCGCGGGAAGCGTCGGCACGGCGGCCAACATCGCCGATGGCCTGGTGCGCATGACGCCCCTGCTGCTCGCGGGTGCGGGGGTGATGCTGGCCTTCCGCAGCGGCATCTTCAACATCGGCGCCGAGGGGCAGCTCCTGGCCGGCGCCCTGGCGGGCATGGCGGTGGGCGCGGCTTGGGACCCGTTTCCCGGCCAGGCAGTGGCCGTACTGCTCGCCGGTGCCCTCGCCGGTGCCGCGTGGACGTCGCTCCCGGCCGTGCTGCGCATCGGTCGCGGGGTGAGCGAGGTCATCACGACGATCCTGCTCAACTTCGTCGCGCTGTACCTGGTGTCGTGGGCGGTGACCGGCCCCCTGCAAGAGGCCAGCCGCGCCTACCCTCAGTCCGACCCGATGCCGGCGACGGCGCTGCTGTGGCGGCTCGGCGATGACACCCGGCTGCACGCCGGGATCCCCCTCGCACTGGCCCTCGTGGCCGCGGCGGGGTTCGTCATGTCGCGAACCGCTCTCGGCTTGCGTCTACGTGCCGCCGGTCTGAACGCGGCGGCTGCGCGCCTGGCCGGATTTCCCGTGCGCCGGGATCTGGCGGTCGCCTTTGCGCTCTCCGGAGCGCTGGCGGGCCTGGCTGGGGCGATCGAGCTCGCCGGCGTCACCGGGCGGCTCTACGAGCGGTTCTCGGCGGGCTACGGTTACACGGCGATCGCTGTGGCATTGCTGGGTGGCCTGCGGGCGCCGGGGGTGACCGCGGCGGCGTTCTTCTTCGCCGCCGTGGCCGGCGGGGCGAGCGCCATGGAGCGCTCGGCCGGCATCTCGGCGACGCTCGCCGTCGCCGTGCAGGGGGCGACGCTGCTCGCCGTGGCGCTGGCCAGCGCGCCGGGGCTGCTCGATCGGCTGCGTCGGGGGGCGGCGGAGGAGGACAGCGAGCGGAGAGCGCCGGATGGTGCTTGACGGCTTCCTTGCGGCAGGAGTCGCGCTCAGCGCGCCGATCCTGCTCGCCGCGCTGGGCGAGCTGCTCGTCGAGCGTGCCGGCGTGCTGAACATCGGCCTCGAGGGGACCATGCTCTGGGGGGCGTTTGCCGCCGCGGCCTGCGCTCATGCCACGGGCAGCGCCCACCAGGGGCTCGTCGCGGGCGGGCTGGCGGGCTTGGGTGTGGCCCTGGCGTTCGGCCTCGTAGCGGTCGGCCTTGCAGCCGATCAGATCATCGTCGGGACGGGCGTGAACTTGCTCGCCCTTGGGGGTACCGGGGCGCTCTACAGGGCGCTCTACGGCGAGACCGGAGCGGCGCTGATCCTGCCCTCCCTGCCGAGCCTCGAGATCGCCGGCCTGGCCGATCTCCCGCTGGTCGGCAGAGCGCTGTTTCGCCAGCACGTGCTGGTCTACCTGGGCCTGGCGGCGACGCCCCTGCTCGCCTTCCTTCTCGGGCGTACTGGCGCGGGGCTGCGCCTGCGGGCCCTCGGCGATCACCCGCAGGCTGCGGCGAGCCTGGGCTACCCGGTGCGTGGCTACCGGATCGGCGTGCTCGGCGTGGGCGGCGCCCTGGCCGGGCTGGGAGGCGCGGCCCTCGCCCTCTCCGCCGCGGGCACGTTCGTCGAGGGCCTCACCGCGGGCCGCGGCTTCGTCGCCTTGGCGGTGGTGGTCTTCGCCCGATGGTCGCCCTGGGGGACGCTCGGCGGGGCGCTGCTCTTCGGAATGGCCAGCGCCCTGCAGTTCCAGCTCCAGGCGACCGCGGTCGCCCTTCCCTACCAGGTGTTTCTCATGCTCCCCTACGTGCTGACGCTCGCCGTGCTGCTCGTCTCGGGTGGAGGGTCGCGCACGCCGCGAGCCCTGGGCCAGCCCTACGAGCGCGTCTGAGCCCGAACGTCAGCGCTGCCGGTCGTCGCGCGGCGCCGGCGGGCGCGGGTCCCGAGGCGTCCCCTCTGGCTGGTCGGACCCCCGACGGCTCCAGAAGGTTCCCTTGGCCAGGTACCAGACCAGGGCGCCGGCCGCGGCATAGGCGAGCGCGCCCTCGATCGCGCCCAGGCCGCCGCCGAAGACCAGCACGGTGACCACCAGGACGGTCGACACGATCGCGACCACCTTCTCGATGCGCTCCTCGCGCGCCCGCTCGGCCGCGACGAACGCGGCGACCGGCGCGCCGCACTCCGGGCAGCGCCCGCCGGGCTTGCGCACCAGCGGCTTACCGCAGCTCGGGCAGGGGGGTCGGCTGTGGATGGGCATCCGCGAGCTTTCTCGGTGGACCTTGCTCTCCGCCATCCGCGGCCGTGCGCGGTCGCCGCCGGAGGCGGATCAGGCGACCGCGGCTCCAGCGTGGGTGGCTGCCGGATCGCACATCGCGGTCGTCGGCGCCTCGCACAGGGGCCCGTCGCGCTGCGTTGCCAGCCAGCGCAGCAGCCCGCCGCGCAGGTAGGTGGCGTCGATCTCCAGGATCTCGCAGACGGTGGTGAACGAGAAGAGGCTGCGGTCGTGGCGGGCGACGATCCAGGTGCGCGCCTCGTCGAAGAGCTCCTGGCCCAGCGGGTCGCGGGCCAGGGCAAATCGGCGGAAGGTATCGATCCCGTCCTCCAGCACGGCGGCCAGCAGACGCCGCTCGCCGCTCGAGGTGATGCCGCGGCGCAGCGGGGGAAAGAGCTGCTCCGGCAGGATCAGGTCGGGCTCGAGCAGGTCCGTGCCTCGATCGTCGCGGGTCACGTCGGCGGAGCTCATGGCCCCTATGGACGGTGCGCGACGGCGCCTATTCAGAGCCGCTGCGTCCGCAGATGGGGAAAGCGGTCGAAGTCCCTGTCTTCGGTCAACAACGCGCTCACGCCGCTCTCGCGACAGACGGCAGCCATCTGCGCATCGAACACCAGATTGCCGGCGGCATCGGCGGCGCGGACGGCCTCGGCGAGCAGGGGCCAGTACCTGTCGCCCGGGTGCAGTACGCGAACGTTTGGCGACTCGAGCACCCGGTCGAGCGCGGCGCATGCCTCGTCGATCGTGTGCGGGGAATCGAACAGGCGCGGGTGTGTGACCACGCGCAGGAACTCACCAAGACAGAACACCGGAATCGCCCATGGCGCGTCGCCTTCGGCGAGCGCGGTCAGGCGCGCGCGGGCGGCGGCATGCTGCGGCAACTCCTCGCGGTGTGCGTAGACCAGGATGTTGGTGTCGACCGCGATCACCCTCGCCCTTCCATGCGCTCGTACAGCGCGTCACGATCGGCGAGGTTCACGCCGGGGATGAGCTGGCCCTTCTTGGTCAGCAGGCGCAGCTTGAACGGCTTGCCGCTTCGGCGTACCCGCACGACGCGCTCGCGCAGCGCCTCCTCGACCACGCGAGTGAGCGTCTTGCCTTCCGCCGCGGCGAGCTGCTTGGCTCGGCGCAGCAGATGGTCATCGAGATCCAGGGTCGTTCGCATGCATAAATCTGTATCGGCTACCCACATTTCTGTCAACGTGGCCTCGAGCCCGGTACGGCCGCTCGGACCACGGCGGGCTTCGGCTCCGCCCCCCGGCCGGGCCGCGATGCGGTTCTCGTAGATGCCTCACGCTGTCAGGGTGCCGCGCCCTCGATCGCTCCCAGCGGGTGCTTCGGCCCGGCCGGCTCCGCCCCCCCGGCCGGATCGGGCTCGCCGATCAGGTCCGAGGGCACCAGGCTCGAGAGCCGGGTGGCCGCGAACAGCTCGATCAGGCGGCGCTGTCCCTCGGCCCACACGTGGTGCATGCCGCAGGTCGGGCTCACCGAGCAGACGTTGCGATCGCCCACGCAGACGTTCAGCGTGATCGGGCCCTCCACGGCCTCGAGGACGTCCTTGAACGAGATGCGGCCGGCATCGCGCGACAGGGTGTAGCCGCCGTGGGCACCGCGGCGCGAGACGACCACCCCGGCGTGGATCAGGTCCTGCAAGATCTTCTCGAGAAACTTCTTGGGAATGCCCTCGCAGGCGGAGATCTCGGCGACGGAAGCCGCCCGGGCGGGCGACTGGCGCGCCAGGTGGATCGCCGCGCGCAGCGCGTAGTCGACCCTGCGGCTCACTTGCATGAGAGACATGATGCCTCCTCAGATCTCCGGGATTTCCACGGTCACGTCGCCCTGGACGACGGCCTGGCAGCCCAGCCTCGAGCATGGCGTCAGGCCCGGGGCCTGGTCGAGCTTGTCTTCCTCGTCGTCGGCCATCTGCGAGAGGTTCGCCTCGCCTTGGCGGACGATCACGTGGCAGGTCGTGCAGGCGCAGTTGCCGCCGCAGTTGTGCTCCAGCGGGACGCCGGCCTGCAGGGCGATGTCGAGCAGCGAGCCCGGCTGGCCGTGGTCGCCGTAGGGGTAGTCCGCGTCGTCGACCTCGACGGTCACGTTCATCGGCAGGAAGGTCACCCTGTGCTTCACGGCACCAGCTCTTCGACGCGGCGCGTTTCCAGCGCCCGCTTGATGGATGCATCCATGATGCGCTGCGCGAACGGCGTGCTCGCCTCGTTCAGCTTGTCCGCCAGATCGCGGATCCGGTTGTGGTCCTCTCCCGCACAAGCCTCCTGCAGGTCGGCGGTCAGGCGCTCGATCGTGCGGAGCTCCGCATCCTCGAGCAGCCCGACGTGCGAGCGCTGCGCCTTCTCCGTGGCGTGCAGCAGAGACTCCGCCTCGGTGCGCGCCTCGATCAGCTGGCGCAGCGCGAAGTCCTCCTCCGCGAGATCGAAGGATTCCTCGAGCATGCGCTCGATCTCGGTGTCGTCCAGGCCGTAGCTCGGCTTCACCTCGATCGAGTGCTCGGCGTTGCTGTGTACGTCGCGCCCGGAGACGGAGAGGATGCCGTTGGCGTCGATCAGGAAGGTCACCTCGACGCGCGGTAGGCCGGCCGGCGCCGGCGGGATCGGGATGCGGAAGCGCGCCAGGCTGCGGCAGTCCCGGGCCAGCTCGCGCTCCCCCTGGAGCACGTGCAGCTCGACGTGCGTCTGGTCGTCGATCGCGGTGGTGAACTGCTCGCGCGCCGCGGCGGGGATGGTCGTGTTGCGATCGATCAGCCGGGTGAGCACGCCGCCCATGGTCTCGATGCCGAGCGACAGCGGTACGACGTCGAGCAGCAGCATGTCCGTGGCGCCGCCCGAGAGGATCCCGGCCTGCACGGCCGCACCCAGCGCGACCACGCCATCGGGGTCGATGTGGCCCAGAGGCTCGCGGCCGAACAGCTCGGTGACCCGAGCGCGGACCACCGGCATGCGCGTGGCCCCGCCCACCAGGATGACCTGGTCGATGTCGCGTGGCGCCTTGCCGGCATCGCGCAGAGCCTGGCGGCAGCAGGCGAGCGTGCGCTCGACCAGGTCGGCGGTGGCCGCCTCGAGCTCCGTGCGACCGATCGAGGCGATCCGTGTGCCGTGGGGCAGCGCGAGCTCGACTCGGGCCTCGTCCTCAGTGGTCAAGATCCGCTTGGCTCGCTCGGCCCCCTCGAGCAGGGTGGCGAGGGCCTCGGGCAGGGCGGCCTCCTCGGGATCGAGCTCGAGCGAGGCCGCGAAGCGCTCGGCGATGCGCAGGTCGAAGTCGTCGCCGCCCAGGCGGGTGTCGCCGCCGGTGGCGAGCACCTCGGAGAGCCCCTCGCGCAGGTGCAGGATCGAGACGTCGAAGGTGCCCCCGCCGAGGTCGAAGACGGCGACGGTCGCCTCCTCCTGCTTGTCGAGGCCGTAGGCCAGAGCTGCCGCAGTCGGCTCGTTCACCAGGCGCAGCACGTCCAGCCCGGCGAGTCGGCCGGCGTCGCGGGTCGCCTGTCGCTGGCTGTCGTTGAAGTAGGCCGGGACCGTGATCACGGCGCGAGGAATCTCCTCGCCCAAGGCCTGCTCGGCGCGGCGCCTGAGCTCGCGCAGGATCAGCGACGAGGCCTCGGGTGGGCTGATCGTCTCGCGCTTCCCGGCGTTTCCCGGAGCCTCGAGCAGCAGCCGCAGCGGGCCTGGCTCCTCGGCGAATCGGTAGCGCTCGCGGTCGGCGGCATCGACGTGCTCGATGCCCAGCCCCATGAAGCGCTTGACCGAGAGCAGCGAGCTGCGCGGGTAGAGACGTGCGCGCCGGCGCGCGGTCTCCCCGACCACGAAGCTGCCGTCGGGCAGCAGCGAGATCGCCGAGGGCAGCAGGACGGCACCGCTCGCCGGATCCGGGAGGATCCGGGGCCGCTCGCCGTCCATGACGGCGACCAGGCTGTTGGTGGTTCCCAGGTCGATGCCGACGATCCGTGCCACGCGCCTCAGCCCTCCAGAGCCGCCTGGACGTCGCGGTCCAGCGTGCGCAGGTAAGAAAGCTCGCTCAGCAGCCGCTTGAGCTCGGAGCTCCCCTGATTCGGCACCCGCTCGGCGCGAGCGCCCGCCTCGCCGTTGCCGTCGGGCGCCGCCCCGTGCGGCCAGTCGCGCAGCATTCGCTCCACGGAGGCGCGTTGCTCGGCTCGGCGCTTGCACAGGTCGGCGTGCGCCTCGCGTAGCTCGGCTACGAGCTGCGCGCGATGCGCATCGCGCGCGCTGCGGATCTCGGCCAGCTTCTCCTGCAGCTCGAAGACGTACGCGGCCAGGGCAGGTGGCACGCCGGCGTTGTCGCGCCCGAGGGACTCGCCGAGCAGGCCGAGCCAGTAGCGGCCGCGCGTCTCGACGTCGCGCAGGGTTTGAAAGGCGGCGTTCAGTACCGCCGTGGCATGCACGCTGGCCGCCTGGTCCTCCGCGGAAGCCGTCTGGAAGCGGTCCGGGTGGAGGCGACGGCTCAGCTCGTAATAGCGCCGGGCGACGTCCTCGGGGTCCACCGCCGGGTGAGGCGTCAAGCGCAGCGCCGTGAAGTAGTCCAGGCCCGCGGCCGGCTCCTGCACGGCATCGCAGGCCAGGCAGCAGAGGGCCGGTGGCTGCTCCTGGCCACAGCGTCGGCAGCGCATGGGCCGCATTCAGACCCCAAAGGAGGCGCCGCAGCCACAGGTTCGCTTGACGTTCGGGTTGCGCAGGTTGAAGCCCGCGTGCATCAGGTCGTCGCTGTAGTCGAGCTCCGTCCCGTTCAGGTACAGGTAGCTCTTGCGATCGACGATGATCCGCGCACCGTCGCGCTCGAAGACCCGGTCCCCGTCGCGCTTCTGATCGAGGTCCATCTTGTAGGACAGACCCGAGCAGCCGCCGCCGACGACCTTGACGCGGAGCCCCCGCTGCGACGCCTCGGCGTCGGGGACCAGGGCGCGGATCTTGGCGACGGCGCTGTCGCTCAGGATGATGCCGGCTGCAGCCAACGGCCCGATTCCTTTCTCGCTCGGCGCAGGGGTGCGCGTGGCCGGGAGGCCTCAGGCGGCCTCGGTCTCGCCCTTGCCATTGGCGCCTGCGGCGGCGCGGCGCGACTGCCAGTCCTTGACCGCGGCCTTGATCGCGTCCTCCGCCAGGACGGAGCAGTGGATCTTGACTGGCGGCAGGGAGAGCTCCTCGACGATCACCGAGTTCTTGATCTGGGCCACCTCGCCGACCGACTTTCCCTTGACCAGCTCGGTCACGTAGCTCGAGCTGGCGATTGCGCTGCCGCAGCCGAAGGTCTTGAAGCGCGCGTCCTCGACGACGCCCTCCTCACTGATCTTGAGCTGCAGCTTCATCACGTCGCCGCACTCCGGCGCACCGACGATGCCCGTTCCGACGTTGGGCTCGTCCTTGTCGAAAGAGCCCACGTTGCGCGGGTTGCTGTAGTGGTCGATCACCTTGTCGCTGTAGCTGGACATGCCTTCTCGCTCCCGTGCTCTGCCCGTCGCGAGAGCCCGGCTCTCGCGACGGCGCCGCTCCAATGGGCCCCACGGCGCGTGCGCCGCCCGTGCCGCTGGCTGCCCACGATGGTTCTCGTCTCACCGCCCGAGCCCCTTGCTCGTCCCGCTCAATGCTGGGCGCCGGTGAAGTACGCCTTGAGATCCACTCCCTCCTTGGCCATCTCGTAGAGCGGCGAGAGGTCGCGCAGACGCTTCACCTCGGCGATCACCCGCTCGGCGACGAAGTCGACCTCCTCGTCGGTGTTGAAGCGACCCAGGCCGAAGCGGATCGAGGTGTGCGCCAGCTCGTCGCCCACACCCAGCGCCTTGAGCACGTAGGACGGCTCGAGCGTGGCCGAGGTGCAGGCCGAGCCCGACGAGACGGCGATCGCCGGGAGGTCGGCGTGCGCCGAGCCGTTCAAGCCCATGAGCATCGATTCGCCCTCGATGTAGGCAAAGCTCAGGTTCAGGTTGCCCGGGAGCCGCTCGGTGGGGTGGCCGTTCAGGTAGACCTCGTCGAGGGAGTCGCCGATCAGCCGATGGAGTCGGTCGCGCATCGCACCGACCCGCGCCGCCTCGGCGGCCATCTCCTGTCGGGCGATCTCGACCGCCTTTCCCAGACCGACGATCCCGGGGACGTTGAGCGTTCCCGAGCGCATGCCGCGCTCGTGCCCGCCGCCGTCCATGCGTGCCGTCAGGCGGACGCGTGGCCCCTTGGAGCGCACCCAGAGCAGACCGCAGCCCTTGGGCCCGTAGATCTTGTGGGCCGTCGCCGAGAGCAGGTCGACGCCGAGCGCATCCACCTGGATGGGCAGCTTGCCGAAGCCCTGGGTTGCGTCGGTGTGGAAGAGAACCCCCTTCTCCTTGGCCACCTTGCCGATTTCGGCGATCGGCTGGAGCGTGCCGATCTCGTTGTTCGCGAGCATGATCGAAATGAGGACGGTCTGGTCGGTGATTGCTTCGCGAACCTGGTCGGGGTGGACCTGCCCGTAGCGATCCACGGGGAGGTAGGTCACTCGGGCCAATCCCCTGCGCTCGAGCGCCTTGCAGGTGTCGAGCACCGCCTTGTGCTCGGTCGCCGCCGTGATGACGTGGTTGCCCTTGTCCTTGTAGAACTCGACCGCGCCCTTGATCGCGAGATTGTCAGATTCGGTCGCCCCCGAAACCCAGATGACTTCCTTGGCTTTTCCGCCGATCAGCTCGGCGGCCTTCCCGCGCGCCTCGTCGACCGCCTTCTCGGCTTCCCACCCATAGCTGTGGTTGCGGCTGGCGGCGTTGCCGAAGTGCTCGCTGAAGTAGGGGAGCATCGCCTCCAGGACCCGTGGGTCCATCGGCGTGGTCGCGTGGTAATCCATGTAGATCCTACGCTTTGCCCCATTGGTCATGAATCTCGCCTTTCGCCGGGATGCGCTTTCCGCGACCGAGCCCACCCGTGAACGAGGTCAATCCGACCTTTCAGGTCTGAATTGTTAAGGCATCGTCGAGGCGCAGTCAAGCCGCCGTGTCGAAGGTGGCGATCACCGGCGCATGGTCGCTCGGCTGGGGCAGGCCGCGCGGCTCGGTGTCGATCTGGCAGGCGGTGCAGCGCCCGGCCAGGGGATCGCTCACCAGGATGTGGTCGATGCGCAGGCCCATCCGCCGCTTGAAGGCGTTCAGGCGGTAGTCCCACCACGAGTAGAGGCCGCCCTCGGGATGGTGCAGGCGCAGGGCGTCGGTGAGGCCCAAAGCGGCCAAATCGGCCAGAGCCGAGCGCGCGCTGGGATGGAACAGTACGGTTCCCTCCCAGGCGGCCGGGTCGTAGACGTCCCGCGGCTCGGGGGCGACGTTGAAGTCGCCGCACACCAGCAGGTCCCCATCGCGCGGCAGCGGCTCGAGCGACTCGCGCAGCCGGCGCAGCCAGTCGAGCTTGAAGGCGAACTTCTCCGATCCCACGGTGTCGCCGTTGGGCACGTAGACGTTGACGATGCGCACGCCGGCGATGGTGGCGGCGAGCAGGCGGCGTGGCGCGTCGGGGGTATCGCCTGGCAGACCGCGCTGGCAGTCGACCAGCGGACGGCGCGACAGGATGGCCACGCCGTTGTAGGTTGGCTGCCCGAAGGTCTCGACACCGTAGCCCAGCCGCTCGAAGCCTGCGCGAGGGAACTTCTCGTCGACGACCTTGGTCTCCTGCAAGCAGAGGACGTCGGGCCGCAGGCGCTCTAGCCAGGCGCACACCGCCGCCTCGCGGACGCGGATCGAGTTCACGTTCCAGGTGGCTACCGAGAGCGGCATGGGATCGCGACGTGGCTGTCCGGCCGGGGCCCGGGCTTCGCCCGACCGCTACTGCTCGAGGGGCCGAGTATTGCACTGCGCGCTCCTGGCTGCGAGGAACCCCCATGCGGGTGATCGGATTGGTCGGCGGTATCGGCTCGGGCAAGACGACTGCGGCGGAGATGCTCGCCGAGCTCGGCGCGGAAGTTCTGTACGCCGACCGGATCGGCCACGAGGTCTATCGGCCAGGAGGCGCCGGCTTCGCTGCGGTCGTCGAGGCCTTTGGGCCGGACATCGTCGGTCCCGACGGGCAGATCGACCGCAAGGCGCTCGGCGCGGTCGTCTTCTCCAGCGCCGACCAGCTCGAGCGGTTGAATGCCATCGTCCACCCGCTCCTGCGGGCGGAGATCGAGCGGCGGATCCGCGCTGCTCGCTCCGAGGGCCGAGCCCAGGCCCTGGTGCTCGAGGCCGCCATCCTGCTCGAGGCCGGATGGCGCGACCTGGTGGACGAGGTCTGGGTCATCTCGGCGGGACGAGATCGGGTGACCGAGCGGCTGGCCGCGCAGCGCGGCCTGTCGGCGGAGCAGGTAGGAGCACGGATCGCACACCAAATGTCGGACGTCGAGCGACGCGCTGCGGCGGACGTCGTCGTCGAGAACGATGGCTCGCCCGATGACCTGCGGCGGCGCTTGCGTGCCCGGTGGCAGGATGCCGTGCGGCGTTGACACGGCGCCGGGGGGGCTTAACCTGAGCCCCGCCACCGGTCTGACAGGGCCAACGGGCGCGGCAGAAGGCGACCCAGCGCTCGAGGCGAGCCCGTTGACGCCGGCCTGCTCGGATGGCGAAAGCCCAGGATGAAGAGGTTCAAGTTCTCGCTCTGGTACCTGCCGGCGGCGCTCCTCCTGGTGCTGCTCGCGCAGAGCATCTTCATCGCCCCTCGCCCGGTCGACGTCAGCTACAGCACGATGCTCCAGCTCGCCGAGGAGAACCACATCGAGCGAGCCCTGATCACCTCCGACGAGATCCGCTTCCAGGTTCGCCCTGGAACCCCCATCGAAGGGGACCTGGCCAAGCAGGTGCAGAAGTCGCGGGGCGTCATGAGCAGCCTCTCGTCGGAGCAGAGCCTGACGTTCGTCGCGACCCGTCCACCCGGGCTCGATCTCTCCAGCCTGGTCAAGGTCCTCTCCGACCACGGCGTGAACTTCTCGGGCGAGATCGCCGACAACTTCTGGCGCACGCTGCTCCTCGGCTGGCTGCTGCCCTTCGGGCTCATCATGGTGATGTGGAGCGTCATCGCTCGGCGCATGGGGCCGGGCGGTGCGGCCGGCGCGCTCTCCTTCGGCCGCAGCAAGGCGAAGATCTACGGCGAGAGCGACATCAAGGCCCGGTTCGGCGACGTCGCGGGAATCGACGAGGCCAAGGCCGAGCTCGAGTCGGTGGTGTCGTTCCTGCGCAACCCCGCGTACTTTCAGCGCCTGGGCGGCCGCATTCCCAAGGGCGTGCTGCTCGTCGGGCCACCGGGGACCGGCAAGACCCTTCTCGCTCGGGCGATCGCCGGAGAGGCCGGGGTTCCCTTCTTCTCGATCAGCGGCTCCGAGTTCATCGAGATGTTCGTCGGGCTCGGGGCCGCACGGGTACGCGACCTCTTCGAGCAGGCCAAGGCCAAGGCGCCGTGCATCGTCTTCATCGACGAGCTCGACGCCGTGGGCAAGTCGCGCGCCGGCGCCGGCCTCCAGCTGGGCCGCCACGACGAGCAGGAGCAGACGCTCAACCAGCTGCTCGTCGAGATGGACGGCTTCGATGCGTCGAAGGGTGTCGTCCTGCTCGCGGCGACCAACCGGCCCGAGGTGCTGGATCTGGCCCTGCTGCGCGCCGGGCGCTTCGATCGGCGCATCATCGTCGAGCTGCCCGATCGGGTGGGACGGGCCAAGATCCTCCAGGTGCACATGCGCGACGTGAAGGCGGCGCCGGGTGTCGACGTGAACGAGATCGCCGCGCGCACGCCGGGCTTCTCCGGCGCCGACCTCGCCAACCTGGTGAACGAGGCTGCGCTGCTCGCCGCTCAGAAGAGCGCCGATGCCGTGGATACGGCGCACTTCCTCCTCGCTGCGGACCGACTGATGACCGGCCTGGAGCGCCGCAGCCGCGTGCTTCGTCCCCAGGACCGCACGTTGGTTGCGCACCACGAGTCGGGCCACGCCCTGGTGGCGACACTGCTGCCGAATTCGGATCCGGTCACCAAGGTGACCATCATCCCGCGCTCGATCGGCGCCCTCGGGTTCACCATGCAGCTCCCGGCCGAGGACCGCGTTCTGGCCCGTCGCGGGGAGCTCCTCGACCGCATCGCCGTGATGCTCGGTGGGCGCGTGGCCGAGGAGATCGTCTTCGGCGACGTGAGCACTGGCGCGCAGGACGATCTCGAGCGAGCCTCGCAGCTGGCTCGCCAGATGGTCTGTGTCTTCGGCATGAGCGAGCGCTTGGGACCGCTCAGCTACGGTCGCCGTGAGGCCACGTTTCTCGGCGACGGGGTGCTCGGGCGACCCCAGGCGGCCAGCGAGGCGACCGCCGAGGCGATCGACGCCGAGGTGGCGGCCATCGTCAACGATGCCCACGGCACGGCGCGCCGGCTGCTCGGCGAGCGGCGCCGGGGTCTGACGGGGCTGGCCGCGACGCTCGAGCGCTCCGAAACCCTGCAGGGCGAGGCGCTGCGCGAGGCGCTCGAGGCCGCCAAGGCCCGCGATGCAGACCAGCCGGAGGAGCCGGCGGCCGGTGAGACGCGCGTCGCCTGACCGGCGCCGACCTCGCGTCCCACAGTGATCCGCCCCGGGAAGGCCTGGAGGCGCGGCGCGGTCAATCGGTGCGTTGCGGCTTCGCCCCGCTCATGTCGAGGGCCGGCACCAGGGCGTCGATCACCAGCGCGCGGAAGCGGCCCCAGCCGGCCCAGGAGCCCGTGCAAGTGCGCAGCGCGCGGGCGGCGGTGTCGAGTCCGGTGCGATCGGCCTCTCGCCAACCGGTGATCCCCTCGGTCGGGTCATTCGGTCGCAGGACCCCGCCCCTCTCCTCGAGGATGAACAGGAAGCTCGAGAACACGCGATTCCCCTGCGGTGAGCGGTAGGTGATCGTGGCGACGAAGCGGGAGATCTCGACCTCGAGGCTGGTTTCCTCCACGGTCTCGCGCAAGAGGGCGTGCTCGATCGCCTCGCCGCGCTTGATGCCGCCGGTGGGCAGGCGAAAGGTGTCCTTTGGGTAGCTCTGCTTGGTCTGCAGCAGGAAGTGGCCGGTCGGCCGGCGGATCGCCATGGCCACCTCGGCCGAGCGCCCGCGGTTGATTGGCCCGAAATCGATCTTCGGGAGCGTGTGGACGAGATTGCGCGGGCGACCGTAGCGCCGCGCCAGCCGGGCGATCTCCGCTTCCACGGGCCGCGCTACCGTTGCGCTCACCCGGCGTCGGGAAGCTGAGCGGCGACTGCGTCGCCGACGACCTCGCCGAGCCGGTGGGCGAGACCCTCGATGGTGGCGCCCGCGGCGGCCGGGTGTCCGCCGCCGCCGAAGCGCTCGGCCAGCTCGGAGAGATCGAGCTTCAGATCGGGCGAGCGACGCAGCGAGATCGCTCGACTGCGCACGTCGAAGAGCGCAAAGACGGTCCGCGGGCTCGAGCGCCCCCATTCGTCGGCGATCTCGCCGGCGTAGCCGTCGCACAGGGCCGTCGTCAGGCGAACGGCTCGACCATCGCGGTCGACGCGCGTCGCCTCGGCGAGCGCTCGGTTGCGCGCCAGCTCCTCGTTCACGCGAGCCCGGGCGGTGGCCATGGCCTGGGTATCCGTCAGGTGCTCGTCGAGCTCGAGCAGCGATCGGTAGGCCTCTCCGGAGCCCATCGCACGGAGGACCAGCCCGAGCTCGCGCGAGCCGGCGATTCGGTGCAGCCAGCGATCGTTGTCGTCGGCCATCTCGACGAGCGGCCGGAAGCTCACGAAGGCGCTCGGTGGCTGGGGGCCGCCGCTGCGTACTCCCTGGGCCGCTCGCTCGGCGAGAAAGTCGTAGACCAGCTTTGAGGCGGCGAAGTCGTCGCGGATTACCCGCGTCGTGAAGCCGAGCTGGTAGCCGCCGGCGGCGAGCCGCTCGATTGCGGTGCGGTGGTGGTCGAACCAGTGCAGGCGGACCCCGCGCCGGATCAGCTCCGCGAGGTGCGCTTCCGTGACCGGATCGCTCCACGAGATGTCGGTGATCCAGAGATCCTCGCCGGCTTGCGGCTCGATCTCGCGCAGGACCTGGTTCACCGCCTGGTTCGAGGCGAATTGCGCGCGTACCTCGGAGCCCTCGTGGAAGCGGGCGATGGCCACGGCCGCAGCGATGCCGTCCAGGCAATGCGGTCCGTGGCTGACCACGTGGAGCACCGGTCGAGCCATGGTCTAGCTATATTGGACCATCCGGCGATCACCAAGCATCGATGAGCGCCGATCGGTCGGGCGGCTCGCTCAGGCCACCCGCTCGCGGCGCTGCGCGCGCAGGGCGTACGAGAAGGCCCACAGGCCGATGGCGAGTCCCCCGGCCTCGGCCAGGATCTCTGCGCGCACGGCGAGCGAAACCTCGGAGAGGTCGCCGTCGACCAGCAGGCGCGCGAGCCCGGAGAGGGCAACCGCGACCAGCGCCCCGGAGGCCAGTGCCACGTGTACCCCGCAGCCAGCCGCGTCGCGCAGCAGGCGCATCGCGGCAACGCCCGCGCTGCCCGCCAAGAACGCCTGCGCAAGCGAAGCCGTGGCCAGCGCGCGAAGGCCTCCGCCGTGAGCCGGGCGAAACGCGCCGCTCAACGCGAGCAGCCAGTACGCCACCGTTCCCGCCGCGACCACGAACAAGGTCCGTCCGAGCCAGGTGGCCTCCGCGGCGAGGTCGCGCGCCGGCTGTGTCGCCGGGCGCCGTTCCAGGCGCGCCACGCGCGGCCGCGGTCGCGGGGCTCGATCGCGAAGGTATACCAGCTTTCGCTGTGCTGGATCCTGGTCTGCTGCCATTGCCGTCACGCTGCAAGGATCGCCGGGCCTGCTCGCGCCCGCTGGCGATCCAGGACGACCGTCCGAGCAATCCCGATGTTACTCGCACCGTCGAGTGCTGACAAGTATGCCGCCTCGCGGCGGGCCGCGCGTGCTCGAGCCTCGTGCCGGAGCTCGGCGCAGGGTGGCTCCGGTGTTCCGATCCGGCAACCCGCCGCGGGTCGAGAGCGCTTCGGCGGCTCGATCCCGGCGAGCTCCGGAGGAGGCACGTCAGCAGGCTCTCCTGGCGGTCCCCGGCAGGGCTCGCTAGTGGTGCCAGCGTGGAGTCGGGAGCCGTCTGGAGCCGCCGGCTCGCCGACGAGCTTTGGTCGGGGCCGGTCACGCCGCTGACCTTCTCGCTGCTCGCGGACGAGATCGCGGACAGCCTGGCCCGCCGGCGGCTGGCTCACGCAGGCCTGCGCAGCGCGGCTGCGCGCCCGGTCTTCGAGCTGGCTCACGGCCGCGTCTACGTGAACGCCGCGCTGATCGCCGAGGTCATGTGCGAGCTTCCTTCGGCCTTGGTCAGCGAGGGGCTGCTCTCCCATCTACCGGAGCAGCTTCGCGAGAGGGTGCGCCGCGGATGTCGAGCGACACTCTCTCCCGTGGTTCTCGCGACGGTGGCACGTCTCACCTGGCACGAGACCCGATGGCTTCCGTGGGACCGCGGCACGTTGTTCGAGGACGAGGCGGCACGGGTGAGTCGGGAGCTCGCGGTGCCGGTCGAGCTAGGCCTGGTCGGACCCGCCGAGCTCATGGCCAGGCTCGAGGCCTTGCAGCGTCGGCTCTCGGGGTATCTGGAGGTGGTCAGTTGGGGCGTGATCTACGCCTTCGTGTTCTTCCACCTGGCGGCATCGCTCTTGGAGCGTTGGGCCGACGGATCCCAGGTGCTCTCGACGCTGCTCTCCGGCACCCCTGGTATCCGCACCTTCGCCGTGCACGACGAGCTCCTCGGGCTGGCGCGTGAAGCTCGCTGCGAGCCGAGGCTGCACGAGCAGCTCCTCTGCGGGGATGCCGAGCGGCTCGCGCGGCGCTGCGCGCTCGGCGAGATGGGTGCGTTCGGGGAGGGATTCCGCGCGGTCCTCGCCCGTCACGGCCACCGGCTGGTGGGACGTGATCTCGCCTGCCCGACTTGGCGCGAGCGGCCGTCGGCGGTCGTCGACATGGTGTCCAAGCTGGCGGCGGCAGGCGAGGTCGACGACCGCGAGACACGGTGCGCGCGCGGCCAGGCGGCGCTCGCCGCGGTGCTCGATCGCGTCGGCCGGGGACCTGCGGGGCCACTGCGCCGGGAGAGCTTCCGTCGCTGCTTCGGCTGGTGCCAGGAGTACTACGCCCTGCGCGAGAACATGCGCTACTACGCCGACATGTTCCTGGCGGCGATGCGCGCCGTGGCGCTCGCCACCGGCGATCGGCTTGCCGCGGCGGGGACGATCGCCTCGCGCGAGGACGTGTTCTACTTGACTGGCGCAGAGCTACGCGCCGCGGCGGGTGCGCTGGCCGCCGGCGGCGGGGTCTCGCCCGAGCTGGCCGACCGGGTGCTGCTGCGCCGAGCGGAGTACGCTTCGCAGCGCATCCGCGAGGCACCACAGGAGCTCGCGGGTGTCGGTGTCGTGGAGGGGATCCGGCCACGCCCGAGCGGCCCCCGGTCCTTGCACGGCATCGGCGTCTCCCCCGGTCGAGCGGCCGGTTCGGCCAGGGTGGTGCGCTGCCTGGAGGATCTCGACGAGCTGCGCCGCGGCGAGGTCGTCGTGGCCGTATCGACCGATCCGAGCTGGACGTCGCTCCTCTCGCTCGGCGGTGCGATGGTTCTGGAGATGGGCGGCATGCTCTGTCACGGCGCAATCGTGGCGCGGGAGCTGGGAATCCCAGCCGTGGTGGACGTGGCTGGGGCGACCGCCGCGGTGAGAACCGGTGATCGCTTGCGGATCGACGGGGCCGCGGGAAGCGTGGTCGTCGGCTGAACGGGGCGCGACGCCACGCGTGCGCTGGCGAGGGCTACTGCGTCGCAGCAACCCCGGTGTAGCGAACCAGATCCTCGGTGCTGATCACCGCGGTACCCGGGCCGGCCAGGCGCGTCTCGCGCTTGACCAGGCCCACGCCCCGCACGTACCACTCTCGGATCTCCTGGCGCGCCTGGCGGCCGCCAGCCGGCCCGCCGAGCTCGAGAGTTTCCACGCTGCTGACCAGGAGCGCCTCGGGGAAATCGCCCGCGGCCACCTGGACCGGGAAGACGCCGTCGACCCGGCTCCTGCGGGCAACGGAAGTCCGTGCCGTCGTGCCGCCCTGCGTGGTTTCGATTTGCCCGGTCGACTCCCAGGAGTGGCCGGCCAGCAGGCGTTCCGCCGCGGGCAGCCCAGGCAGCTGTGCCCTCACGGTCCCGGCGGCCTGCCCTCCGGCCTCGCTCTCCATGGCGGCACCCTCGATCGTGAGCTGGACCGCTCCGGCCGCGCACCGGACCGTGGTCGTCGCCCGGCCAGCTGCCTGCGCGGGTCGATCTGCCGCGCTCACGCTCTGGCGCAGCACCGCGGTGGTCACGTCGCCGACCGCCTCCACCGACTCCACGGCCACGCTGCGCAGCAGCTGTGCCCGGGATCCCTGGCGTACCTCCCGGTAGCCCCAGCTCGCGCCCGGCGGCAACGGGAAATAGGGATTGCAGGCGGGCGGTGCTGCGGTGCAGCCGGCGAGCCAGACGACTCCCAGGGCGACGACTCCGCGGCTCTTGCGGCCGCGGGAGAGACGGGATGCCCCCCGGCGGACGGTCACAGGTGGGCCGGGTCGCGGTACTCGCCGAAAACCGAGCGATAGACGTCGGAGATCTCACCCACCGTACACCCCACCTTCACGGCCGAGACGATCGGCGGCATCAGGTTCTCCGCGGAGCTTGCCGCGGCGCGCACGCGGGCCAGCGCGTCCCGGACGGCCGCCCGATCACGTGCCGCCTTGAAGCGACTCACGCGCTCGGCCTGTCGCGCCTCCACTTCGACGGGGATGCGCAAGATCTCGAGCGGGCGCTCCTCCGGTACGACGTAGCGGTTCACCCCGACGACCACCCGTTCGCCGGCATCGAAGCGCTGCTGATCGCGATAGGCCGACTCCGCGATCTCGAGCTGCGGGTAGCCCTCCTCGATCGCCTTGACCATGCCACCCCGGCGGTCGATCTCGGAGATGTACGCGCCCGCCGCCGTCTCGATCTCGTCGGTCAGCGCCTCGACGGCGTAGCTGCCGCCCAGGGGATCGACGACGTCGGCGACGCCGCTCTCCTCGGCGAGGATCTGCTGGGTGCGCAGCGCCACCATCACCGACTGCTCGGTGGGCAGCGCCAGGGTTTCATCGAAGGAGTTCGTGTGCAGCGACTGGACGCCACCCAGGACACCAGCGAGCGCCTGGAGAGCCACTCGAACGACGTTGTTCAGCGGCTGCTGCGCGGTCAGGCTCACACCGGCGGTTTGCGCGTGCATGCGCAAACGGCACGCTTCGTCGCGCCGCGCGCCGAAGCGCTCGCGCATGATCCGCGCCCACAGGCGCCGCGCCGCGCGCAGCTTGGCGATCTCCTCGAAGAAGTCGCTGTGCACGTCGAAGAAGAACGACAGGCGGTGGCCGAAGTCGTCGGCCGCGAGGCGGCCGCGGCGCACGACCTCCTCGACGTAGGCGATGCCGTCGGCCAGCGTGAAGGCAAGCTCCTGCGCGGCCGTCGCCCCGGCCTCGCGGATGTGGTAGCCGCTGATCGATACCGGGTGCCAGCGCGGCACGCTCTGCGCGCAGAACTCGATCATGTCGGCGACTACGCGCACCGACGGCTCGGGCGGAGAGATCCACTCCTTCTGGGCGATGAACTCCTTGAGCATGTCGTTCTGGATCGTGCCGCCCAGCGCGGTCCAAGGAATGCCGCGACGCTCGGCGATCGCCAGGTACATGGCGAGCAGCACCGACGCCGAGCAGTTCACGGTCATCGAGGTGGTGACCCGATCGAGGGGGATCTCGGCGAAGAGGATCTCCATGTCCTCGAGCGTCGAGACCGACACGCCCTCGCGGCCGACCTCGCCGCGCGCCCGCGGATGGTCGGCGTCGTAGCCCATCAGGGTGGGCATGTCGAAGGCAGTCGACAAACCGGTCTGTCCTTGACGCAGGAGGAAGCGAAACCTCTGGTTGGTGTCCTCCGGCGTGCCGAAGCCCGCGAACTGGCGCATCGTCCAGCGACGGGAGCGGTACATCGTCTCGTACGGGCCGCGCAGGAACGGGTACTGCCCGGGGGCGCCCGGGGTATCCGGGGCGTCGCGCGGTCCGTAGACCGACTTCAGCGGGAGGCCGCCGGGGGTGGTCAGCGGTCCTGTCGGGTCAGCCATGGGAAGGATGGTGCGCGGCTACGCCGCGCGGTCAATAGGCGACCGGCGGGCCCGCGCTCGCCGTAGCCGGCCGCGCCTCCTCGCCCTCGCGCTCGCGCAGCGCCTTCACCTGAACCTCGGGGTTGATCTGCTTTTGCCGGATCTTGCCGATCGCGTCCTGGGCGAGCTGCTGGAGGCGCTCGTCGGCGCTGGTGCCCGCCACGCGCTGCAGGTCGGCGATCGCCTGTGTGTCGCCGATCTCGCCCAGCGCGAAGATCGCCGTGCCCAGAGTCGGAACGTCGGTTTCGCGTGCCAGCGAGTCGGCAATCGGACGGGTCGCCCGGTTGTCACCGATCTTGCCCAGGGAGACCAGCAGGCGCTGCTTGAGCCAGGGCTGGGTGTCGCGCAGGTAGAGGGCTTGGACGAGCACGGGTGTCGCGTCGCTCGCGCGCAGCGCACCCAGGGAGTCGATGGCTTTGAGCTTGACTCGCGGGTCGGGATCGGCCGTCGCCTGGATCAGGTACTGGATCGCCCCCTTCTCCTGCGAGGCACCGAGCGACTTCACGGCGTCGAGCCTCGTGCCGGGGTCGTCGCTCTGCAGGTTTCGGCCGAACTCCTCGACCTCCTTGTTGGCCGACGCCGGGTTGCGGCTGCGCCCAGCGGAGCCGGATCCCAGCGGGCGTCCCACCTGGCCCGGAGGCGCGGACGAGCCGAGCTGCGCCGCGGCTGGCCAGGACGACGAGACGACCAGGCACGCGCAACCGGCGGCCACGAGCAGGGGGCGGGTGACGATGCGCTTCACCCGTCGAGTAACGACAGAAACTCGAGCAGCGCGCAAGGTGGGAGGCGCCTGGAGGCTGGCCGTGGCTTGTCGCGGGCGAGCTGACGGTTCGAGCGCGGTCGCGAGGATGGCCATTGCGACATGAAGAAAAGAAGAGAGGCGCCCGGGGAACCGGGCGCCTCTCTTCTTTTCGCATCTTCGGTCGGACCAGCCGAGAGCTGGCCCGACCGAAGACTGTGGGTGATGCCGTTACGCCGGGCAGGCCGGGCAGAGCTCGACCTTGGCGCGGCCGCTCTCTCCGAAGGTCGACACGGCCTGGCCGATCACGCCCATGAGGTAGGACGTGTCGCCCATGTTCGGATTCGGATCGAGCGAGATGATGCCCGAGCTGCCCACCGTCACGAAGTCCGGAATGAGCGGGTCGGTGCCGTCGGTGATCGTGCGGAACTTGGGGCAGCCCACGGTCACATCAGGCAGGGACGTCGCCGTCTCCTCGTTGTCGTAGAAGGTCGCGAAGTACTTCTGCGAGCCCGTCGGGGTGACGATGGTCGTCGTCTCGGCGAGCTGCGCGAGAATCACGAGGCTCGCGTCCACCGACTCCGGGTTCAGAGCCTGCAGCGCGTAGCGGTAGACCTCCGAGCCATTGGGCAGCTCGATCTTGGCCGCCGGCCCCTCGCCCGAGGTGAACAGGCCCATCGCATCGTTGCCGAACGAGTAGCCGGCATCGGTGTCGGCCATGGTGAACGTGCCGACGATCGCCTTGTCGCGGATGATCTTGTTGAAACCGAGCTGCGCGCTCTGGCCGAACGGATTGCAGTCGGCATCGGTCTCGTAGGCGATGACCGTCACCACGCCGGCTTTGCCGTCGAGGTTCACGAGCGGGCCCACCGGCTCGTTGTCCGGGCCGAGGCCCTGCACGCTGCGCGGATCCACGACCACCGTGTCCGCCAGGGTGAGGCACATCGAGACGTTAGCCAGCTCCTTGCAGTCGCTGCCCCAGAAGATCCAGTGCGTCGTCACCTGAGCGACGCCCGTGAGGCCCGAAACCTGGCTGGGGTTGCTCACCAGGAGGTAGCTCGCCTTGCCGTCGGTCGCGTCGAACGGCATCACGAGCTCGGCCGCCGGCTGGGTCAGCGAGTACTGATCGTCGGGCAGGATCGCCGAAGCCGTCCCGCTCAAGCCAATGCTGAGTGCTCCTGCGGCCAGAAGCGTGGCTAGAATTCTCCCCTCTCGTTTCACGCTCGAAACTCCTTTCCTTTCCGCCGGCTCGCCTCCGAGTTGCGGAAACGCCACCACCAGATCCCTAAACCAGAACCAAAAGACAGCCTCGATCAACCGTCTCGGATTTCCCGAGAAACCTGAGCCGCTTTCCGTCTCGACCCCGGCTGCCGACCCGTGAGCGGTGTTTCCCGGCGAGAACGAGGCCATCCTGCCGTGAAACCGAGCCGTACCAGAGCCCCCTCTTCGACCCCCGAGCGATAGCAAGATCCACAGAGCATTACAACAGCCAGCCCCACGGGTTCTTGCTCTGCGCCGGGCACCCCTCTCTTCTCGACCCCCGCGATCGCCTGTGCCAGCGGGCCGCGCAATAGGCCCCCCGGTCATGCCTTCTCGTTTGACGAGGGGCCGCCGGGAATTCTTACAGCCGCGCGGCTCGCCCGGTCACCTCGGGGCTGCTCGACTGGTGGCCCGCGCCGATGCGCACGGGGCGCGCCACACAGGCGCCGTGGTGCGGGCGGGTCAGCCCACTGCTCGCTGTACGAAGCTCGCGGCCTCCCCGGCCACGGGAAGGAACGCCGCCGGCGGCCGTCGCAGCTCGGGCCATGGTGCCGCGCTCAGGCCGCGCTGGGTCCCCTGGGGCATCGCGACCGGCGCGGGGTTGATCGGGCAGGGTTGCACCCCGACGGCCACCTGGCTGCCCGAGGGCTGCATGGCCAAGTCGTCGTCGCCGGCCAGGTCGAGGCCCCAGCCGCGCCGCTTGAGCTTTTCCAGCAGCGTCGTGCGGTTCACCTGGAGCAGCCTTGCCGCTTCGCGCTTGCTGCCACGTGCGAGCTTGAGGGCGCGCGCGATCATTCGGCGCTCGAAGCTCTCCAGCTCGTGGTAGAAGTCGGTACCCTCTGGGCCGAAGTCCCAGGGCCAGGATCCAAGAGCCGCCTCGCCTCCGGCGGCGATCTCCGCGGCGGACCTGGCGGCCCCGACCTCGGGCGAGCCGCTCAGGCCGGCGGGGAGGTCGGTGGCGCACAGCAGGCCTGGGCGCTCGGCCAGCAGGGCAGCCCGCTCGAGGACGTTGCGTAGCTCGCGGACATTGCCCGGCCAGTCGTGTGCCATCAGCGCGGCGGTTGCATCGGGCGAGAGCTCGAAGAGCGGCAGGCCCTTCGCCTGGTGCAAGCGGCGCAGGAAGTGGGTGGCGATCAGCGGGATGTCGCTCCTTCGCTCGCGCAGCGGGGGCAGGCGGATGGCGACCACGTCGAGGCGATAAAGCAGATCCTCGCGGAAGCGGCCCTCTCGGGTCTCGAGGTGCAGGTCGCGGTGGGTGGCCGCGACGACGCGCACGTCTGCCCTCTGGCTGGTCGTGCTGCCGACCGGCTCGAAGCTGCCATCCTCCAGGACCCGCAGCAGCTTGACCTGGAATCGCGCGCTCATCTCGCCAATCTCGTCGAGAAAGATCGTGCCGCCGTGGGCCAGGCGGAAGCGACCGCTTCGGGCGCTCACCGCACCCGTGAAGGCCCCCTTCACGTGCCCGAACAGCTCGCTCTCCAGCAGTTCCTCGGGGATCGCGCCGCAGTGTACCGGGACCAGGCTCTCGTGACGCCGGCTCGAGAGGTCGTGCAGCGCCTGCGCGACCAGCTCCTTGCCCGTACCGCTCTCACCCGTGATCAGCACCGGCGCCGTCGAGGGGCCGACGCGGCGGATCAGCTCGAAGACCCGGTGCATGGCCGGATCGTCGCCGATGAGGCCCATGAAGCCAGGCAGGCCGGTCTCGCTCGTGTTCGTCGGTTCGCTTGCGTTCGTCGGCGTGAGTCGCTGGTCCATGGTGTGGCCCCCCTGTGTGTGCCCCAACAGGCGCACGCCGCTGTGAGCAAGGACGACGCCATAGCCGCAGATGCAGCGGGGAACTTCGCGAAACACACGAAAAAACGGGATCTTAAGTGCTGACTGCCAGAAGTGGCCCATCCTGGCCATGCGACGAAAATGCGTCGCAAGCGACGAAAAAGTGCCGCTCTCGTACAGCTATGTACGAGCGCATGGCGTTTGCCGGACGGCCCGGGAGGCTCTCGCCGACTCGAATCGTGCTCGTCTCGGCAGCCGGGGCAAGCTGCCATCGATCTCACGGCGCACCGTGGCCCGAGGCGCCTGGACCAGACTCCCGCGCAGCGCACTCGCCTCCGTGTTCAACAGCCGGCTCCCGCGTCGAAAGGCACCTGTAGGAAGGCAACCTTGCCCACCGTCAGGACGGGTGTTAGCGACAGCCTCAAATGGCGCGGGTCGTCAAGCGATACTCCAACCGCAAGCTGTACGACACGGCCACGAGCCGCTATGTGGCGCTCGACGATGTCGCGGCGATGGTGCGAAGCGGCGAAGAGGTCGCGGTCACGGACAACGAGACCGGGGCGGACCTGACCGCGGTCACGCTTGCCCAGATCATTCTCGAGGAGGAGCGCCGGCGCGCTAGCATCCTCTCCCTGCCCCTGCTGCGGGATCTGGTGCGCCACGGCGGCAGCACGCTCGCCGAGGTGACGAACCGCGGTCTCGAGGCTCTCGGAGAGATGCGTGAGGCCGCTGGCCGGCGGGTCTCGGAGATCGTCGGTGAGGCGCCCGCACGCCCGGCGATCCTGGACGAGATGCTCAGCGGATCGCGGCGGCGGATCGAGGAGCTGCAGCGCAGCATCGACCAGGGGATCAAGAAGTCGGTCGATCGGCTCAAGAGCTACCCGGGGATCGGTGCCGAGATCGAGCGCCTGGAGAACGGCGTGCGCGAGATCGAGAGCCGGCTCAAGGGCCTCCTGGCTCGCGAGAACGGCTCCCCGGGCTCCGCTCCCGAGCAGGCCGGCGAGACGCCCGAGCAACCTGCTTCCGCGGAGAGCGGCCGCTGAAGGCGAGGGGATCGCGCGGCGCGCTCAGCGGTTGAGGAACACCGGGCAGGGGGCGTTGCGCAGGACGTACTCGGTGGTGCTCCCGAGCACCAGCTCGATGATGCGTCCGTGGCCGTGGGCCCCCATGAAGAGCAGGTCGTAGCCGTGCTCGCGCACCTCGGCGGGAATGCGCTCGTAGGCGTGCCCCGTCGCCACCACGCTGCGCGTCTCCAGAGAATAGGACGCCAGGTAGCGCCGAGCTTCCTCGATCGTCCGCTCCCCCTTGTCCGCGTCGCGGCAGACCGTCAGCACGGCGAGCGGCAGCGACAGCTGCGTGCAGAACTCCGCCGCCACGTGCATCGCTGCGCTGGCTCGCTCGCTGCCGTCGTAGGCGAGCAGTGGTGAGCGCATCTCGGCGAACTGGAGCGGCGTCACCAGGACGGGCTTGGGGCACTGTCGCGTGACGCTCTCCGTCGCGCCGCCGAGCAGCCCGGTCGAGAATCTTTCATTTACGCCGCGGTGTCCGATGACGACGAGATCCGCCTCCCGGGCCCGCTCGCAGATCTCGCTCGGGACGATGCCGATCTGCAAGGCGGTGTCGGAGCGGACGCCCTCGGTGCGACACGCGGCGACGAACTCGTCGAGCAGCGCGCGGCCGCGCTCGTGAAGCGCTTCGCGCATCTTGGTGGTGAAGTCGAGGTACGGCTCGAAGCCGAGCGACCCGGAGATGTCGTGGAAGAAGGAGCCCTCGATCGAGACGATGTCGACGACGTGGAGTCCGGTCACCGTCGCGCCCAGGCGCTTGCCGAGCCACAGGGCGTAGCGGAGCGCGGTGCGTGCGTGCTCCGAGCCGTCGATGCCGACGAGTATGCTCTTGATCATCGGTTCAGCCCCCCGTCGAGCCGCACGCGGCGAAGCGGGCGCGCCATCGGCCGCCGCACCACCGCGCCCCGTCGTGGGTTGCGGCACCACTTTACAAGCTCGCGCGCGGCGGATAGTAGCGCGACGCAATGCGTACGGCCAGCATGAGCGCGCGACGCACCGGTCGTGCGGGGCTCGGGGCGCCGCGGCGAGGGCGCCCGGGCGGCCCGGGGCGAAAGCTCCCCCAGCGGTCGGGGTCGGCGGCGCGCTCCCCGCGTCTGGTGGCGCTGGCCGCGGAGCTGCGCGACGTCGCGGCGGGGGTCGGCATCCGCATTCGCCAGGAGCGGCTGATGCGCGAGGTCGGCTACCACACGCACAGCGGTCTGTGCCGCCTGGGCGACGCGGAGATCTTGTTGCTTGATCACGACCTCTCGGCCGAGCAGCAGGTCGACCTGCTGCTCGAGATCCTGGCCGGGCGCGATCTCGGTGGGATCGAGGCCTCGGACGAGGTGCGCCGCCTCGTGGCGGCAGCGAGTCCGGCGCGCCGTGCGCGGGAGCACGGATCGGGCTCCTGAGGGGCTGGTGCCGCCGGGCTCTCCCGGCCGCGTCGGGATGCCAAGCCCCCGGGTAGGGCGTCTTGGCGCGGACGCTGCCAGGTTGACAAAGGCGGGACCCCCTTCTAACGCTCGCTCATGGTGTCGCGCGCGGAGCGATTTGCCGCATTCCGCCGGGCGCTCAAGGAGAAGGGGCTCAAGTCCACGGCGCAGCGCGACGACATCGCGCACGTCTTCTTCGGCGGGCACCGCCACCTGAGCATCGACGACCTCTATCGCGAGGTCCGCAAGCTAAACCCGGGTGTGGGGTACGCGACCGTCTATCGGACGATCCGCCTGCTCAAGGAGTGCGGCCTTGCCGACGAGCGGCACTTCGCCGACGGCCAGACCCGCTACGAGAACGCCGAGAGCGCCGAGCAGCACCACGACCACATGATCTGCGAGCGCTGCGGACGCATCGTCGAGTTCAGCGACGAGGCGCTCGAGCGCCTGCAGGAAGACATCGCGGTTCGCTTGGGTTTCGTGCTCGCGCGCCATCGCCTGGAGCTCTACGGCATCTGCCGCGAATGCCGGGAGGGGTCCAATCCCGCAGGGGCTCCCGCACGAGCCGCAGGTGCGACGCGCGGGCGGTCGTGAGCCGGCTCGGGGGGCGCCTCGCGATCGCGGGACTGCTGGGGTGGATCGCGATGGCCGCCCCGATGGGTCCGCACCGCACCGCTCCCGTCTGGGCGGCGCAGGACGACGAGGAGCGCTTCCTCACGCTCGAGCAGGCGCCGGGCGCGGTGTTTCCCGAGGCGGATTCGATCGAGCGGCGCGACGTCGCGGTGAGTCCGTCCCTGCGTGCGGCGGTGGAGCGGCGAATGGCCGGCGCGCGGCCGTCGCTCTGGGAGGAGGTCTTCGTCACGTTCACGGCGCGCCGCAACGGCGTGCTGCTCGGCCATGCCGTGGTGCTCGAAGAGATCGGCAAGCACCGGCCGATCACCTCGATCGTCGCCGTGCGCCCGGATGGGGCGGTTCACGATACGGCGGTCATGGTGTACCGCGAGGGCTACGGCGGTGAGGTGCGGCAGCGGCGCTTTCTCGACCAGTACCCGGGGATCTCGCCGGACCAGCCGCTGGCCGGTCGGATCCGCAACATCGCCGGCGCGACCCTGTCGGTCGAGGCGCTCAACCGGACCGTGCGCAAGGGCCTGGCCGTGGTCGACGTGTTGTTCCTGCACCCCGAGCCGTCGCCGACGGCGCGGCCCTGATGCCCGGCGATTTCGAGCTCGCCATCGGCGACGGCAGAGGGTCCCCGCGACTCTGGCGCGGGCTGCTGCTGGCGGTGCTGCTGATCGCCGTGCTGCCAGGCGCCGGCCACGCCCGGCCGCAGGCAGGCTCGGCGGTGCAGGTCGCCGAGCTGCACTACCTGATGGCGACCCCGGTGCTCCTGGTCGCCCGCGGCGGGGAGGAGGGCCGGTTGCGTGCCGCGGTGCGTGCCGGGTTCGCCGAGGTGCGGCGCCTCGAGGAGATCCTGAGCACCTTCGAGTCGAGGAGCGACGTGAGCCGAGTCAACTCGGGGGCCGGGGGGCCCCCGATCGTGGTGCGGCGCGAGCTGTTCGATCTGCTGCGTGAGGCGGAGCGCCTCTCGGTCGAGACACGCGGGGCGTTCTCCGTGCGCGTCGGACCCATGGTCGAGCTCTGGAAGCGCGCCACGGAAGACGGGGTGGCGCCGGACGCCTCGGCGCTCTCGGAGACGCGACGCCTGGTTCGCCAGGGTCTCCGCCTGATCGAGCCGGACCAGGTTCGGCTCGAGGACCCTGGCATGCGCGTGGACCTGGCCGGGATCGCCAAGGGCTTTGCCGCCGACCGCGTGCTCGGCGGGCTGCGCCGGGCGGGTGCGACCGCGGGGCTGATCAACTTCGGGGGCTCGAGCATCGCCGCCTTCGGCGATGCAGGCGACGGACTTCCCGGCTGGCCGGTCGAGCCCCCCTCGCTCGAGACGGCCGCGGGCACCCGTGAGCCAGGGACGATACGGCTGCGCCAGTCGGCGCTCTCGACCTCATCGGCCTTCGGCCGCGCCACGGAGGTCCAGGGGCGCCGCTTCGGCCACGTGATCGACCCGCGCACGGGCTGGCCGCTCGATGCCGAAGCCGTGGCCATGGTGCGGCATCGATCGGCGACGGTCGCCGAGGCGCTCTCGAAGGCGCTGTTGATCGACGGCCCGCAGGCCGAGCCGATCGCCGCGCGAGCCGGCGCCCAGGGCCTGCTCTTGCGGCCCGGCGCTCCGCCGCTTTGCAGCCCGGGCTTTCGCGCCGAGATTGCGCTCTGTACGAATGGCTCGCCGGGTGGGGAGGACGCCGGCCGATGAAGGTCTTCAGCAACCGAGGCTACAGGATCGCCACCGCGCGCAGCGAGGTGAAGGTCGTCTACTCGATCTTCCTCCTGCTGGCGGCCGTGGGGCTCGCGACCATGGTGATCCTCGAGGCGGGCCGGATCGGGCTGTCGACCACGGGCATCGCGACGCACTTTCTCGGCGGCGACTACGGCGAGGAGATGCGCTTCGCGCGCGGCTTCGGCGAACTCGTCGAGGTGACCCACTTCCACGCCTTCGTCATGGGCAGCGTCTACCTGATCCTTGCCCACCTGCTCGTCGCGACCGACGTGCCCCCGTGGCTGTGCTGGTCGACGATCCTCGGCACCGGTGCCGCGCTGCTCGGCGACCTCGTCGCGCCGTGGCTCATCCGCTACGCCTCGGCGAGCTTCTCGGGCATGCTGCTCGCGTCGTGGGTCGTGGAGTGGCTGGGATTGGGCGTGATGATCGGGGTGCCGCTCGCGCAGATGTGGCAGGCCCAGCCCGTCGTCGACGACGAGGACGACTGAGAGCGTGAGCAGCAATCCCCTCGTGTCGCTCGGCACCACCGGGTGACGACGCAGCCGCGGCGGCGAATGCGGGATCCGGAGCGACTCCGCAGCCGCCGCGGGATACCCGCGCAACCGAAATTCATGAGATGGATGCGCGGCCCACCCGGCGGCGGCGAGGACCCGGAGCGCAGGACCCGCATTCGCCGTCGCGGCGGACCACAGGCACCC
>CAZGUU010000022.1:0-29657 GCA_964529315.1 uncultured Enterobacteriaceae bacterium | reverse complement strand
TGCAGCAGGCGGGCGTGGCCATCTTGGCGCAGGCCAATCAGCAGCCCTCGCTGGCCCTCCAGCTCCTGCAGTAGGCCGCGAGGAGCCGTTCTCCCGGAGGCTTCCGCTCGGGCTCGGCACCGATCGGCGCCGAGCCCGAGCACTCTCTTGCCGTCGCTCGGCGAGCCCGCCTCCAGATCTGCCCTGCGCCCGCGAGCTTCCTCGCCGCCCTGGGGCGTGTCCCCCCGAGGGCGAGCGGGCGCACGCCGCGACCTTCGTGTAAGGCTTCGGCTCGACCATGGATGTGGCTCGATTTCGCTCGCTGCCGCTGCTCGGCATCCTGCGTGGCATCGCCGCCCGCGACGTCGCCCCGCTGGCCGAGGCGGTCGTTGGCGCGGGCCTAGAGGCGATCGAGATCACCATGAACAGCGCGGGCGCGCCGGCGCTGATCCGCGACATGGTCGCGGCGGCGCGCGGGAGGATCATGGTGGGCGCCGGGACGGTGCTCGAGGTGCGCGATCTCGAGGCGGCGCTCGAAGCCGGCGCCAGCTTCGTGGTCATGCCCACGCTCGTCCCCGAGGTCACCCGGCGCTGCACGGAGCGCGGGATCCCCGTCTTCCCCGGGGCGCTCACCCCTCTGGAGATCGCGAACGCCTGGCAGGCCGGGGCGACGATGGTCAAGCTCTTCCCTGCGAGCTGCTTTGGCCCCGGCTACCTCGCCGAGATCCGCGGGCCCTTCGGCGACGTCGAGCTGCTCGCTTGCGGTGGCGTCCGCGCGGACAATCTCGCCGGGTACTTCGCCGCCGGGGCCTCGGCGGTCGCCTTCGGCGCCAGCGTGTTCCGCGCCGACTGGCTCGCCGCGGGCAGCTACCAGCGCGTCGCCGAGGAGGTCCGCACGATGGTCGAGGCGTGCCGTGCGGCGCTGCGAGGATCGGCACCGCCCGGCGGGCGCCCCGCGGCGTGATCCTCCGAGCGTGATTGCCGGCGGGGGGCCGCGAAGGCTATGGGTTCCCCCTGGCGCGCCGGCTGGCGGCCCTACCCCGAGCGAGGTCCTGGCGGTCCACACGATGACGAGCAACGACACCAAGAAGCGATTCGCCCAGAAGTGGGTCTCCTACCGGCCCGAGATCCAGGTGTTCGACGTGACCATCCGCGACGGTGGCCTGATGAACAACCACCGCTTCAGCGATGCCGTGGTGAGGGCCGTCTACCAGGCCTGCGTCGCCGCGGGCATCGACTACATGGAGATCGGCTACAAGAGCTCCAAGCGGATCTACTCGGCGCAGGAGCACGGCCCGTGGAAGTTCTGCGACGAGGCCGACCTGCGCCGCATCGTCGGCGACAACGACACGCCGCTCAAGCTCTGCGTCATGGCCGACGCCGAGCGCTGCGACTACCACGAGGACATCCCGCCCAAGCGCGACAGCGTCGTCGACATGGTGCGCGTCGCCACCTACATCCATCAGGTCCCGGTCGCGCTCGACATGGTGCGCGACGCGCACGAGAAGGGATACGAGACCACGGTCAACCTCATGGCGGCCTCGGCGGTCTCGGAGATCGAGCTCGAGGGCGCGCTCGAGCTGCTCTGCAGCTCGGAGGTCGGCGCCGTGTACCTGGTCGACAGCTTCGGCGCCTTCTACAGCGAGCAGGTGCACTACCTGGTCGACCTGTATCGCAGGTTCGCGGCGCCGTGCGGCAAGAAGGTCGGCATGCACGCGCACAACAACCAGCAGCTCGCCTACGCGAACACGATCGAGGCGGCGATCAAGGGCGCCGATCTGCTCGACAGCAGCATGGCCGGGCTCGGACGCGGCGCCGGCAACTGCCAAACCGAGCTGCTGCTCGGCTTCCTGCACAACCCCAAGTACCGGCTGCGCCCGGTCCTGCAGTGCATCCAGGAGCACATCGAGCCGATGCGCGACGATCTGCGCTGGGGCTTCGGCATCCCCTACATGATCACCGGCATGCTCAACGAGCACCCGCGCGCCGCCATGGCCTTCAACTCGGGCGACGGCCACGGCAACCTGGTCAAGTTCTTCGACTCGATCGTCGACGCCGAGTAGGGCCGCGACGAGCGCCAGGACGACCCGCGATCAATCGCTCCTCGTCGCCTCAACGACGAAGACCGTCATGTGCGTCTCGGGTGCGCCCGAGAGCTGGTGGATCGGGTGGGCCAGCGGCGATCGCCGCTGCAGGCAGCCGAGATCGACGGGCTTTCCATAGAGCGGGTAGTGAACGTAGACCAAGGGCGTCTCCCCGTGGCAGAGCAGCGCCTGCAGCTCGGCGCCGTCGGGGAAGCGGACGCCGAGGTCGCGCCCGTAGTACTGGAAGCCCGCCGCAAAGCGGCTGTTGGTGACGACCAGCGCGATGCCGGTGCGGCGCGCCGTCGCCATCGCTTCGCGATAGCCCTCGATCGGCCCCGAGTTGCGCAGCATCTCGGCGAGCACGAACCAGTACACCAGGCGCAGCGCGGCTGCCGCGAGCAGTCCCCCCACGAGCAGGCGGGGCAGGCGGTGCGCCGCGACGGCACGCATGAGCTCGACCAGGCCGATGGCCACCAGGAGCAGCACGTGAAGCAGCAGGTAGCTCACGTAGCGCGGCACGACGTGCGCTCCGAGCGCGGCCAGGCCGGCGTAGGTGCCCGCCACGGGTGCCAGGAGCAGGAGCAAGAGCGCCCGATCGCCCCGCCGCAGCAGACGGCGCGCTGCCAGCACGACCAAGACGAGCCAGATCGCGACTCCGGCCGCCCAAGGGAGCCACGGCGCGACCAGGCGCAGCGATCCGCCGAGCAGATCGCGCGCCGGACCGTCGATCCACGTGCTCCAGCCAACCAGCGGCCCGAAGTCTTGGTGGGCCGCCTGCGCGATCCGCCCGAGGCCCGGCCCGTAGAAGGCCAACGAGAGCGCTCCCACCAGGGCGACCACCACCACGGCGATTAGCGCGCAGCCGGCGAGCGGCAGCAGCGCCGCCGCCTGGGCGACGAAGGCTACGGCAAACGCCGCGATGCTGAAGGTCCCGACGATGCCGCCGCTGGCGAGTAGCACCGCACCACCACGGCGTCGACGGTCGGCGATGTGCACGGCGCCGACCAGCGCCAGCACCTCGCCGAGCAGCCCCAAGCCGTAGCCGCGCGCCTCGGTGCTCGCCTCCACGTGGAGCGGCGCCGTGACGATCAGCAGCGCCAACACCGCCGCTTCCCACAGGCCGATCCGGCGCACGGCGAAGGCCACCAGCAGCACCGCAGCGAGTGCTGCCGGGATCGCGGCCCAGATCCGGTAGACGGCTTCGCTCGGCCCCAGAGCTCGGGCGGCGGCCCAGGCGAGCAGGCTGAACAGACGGTGGTTGTTCAGGCTGTACTCGGCGGGCACACCGGCACCGAGAAGGATCTCCACCGGCCCGCGCTCGACGAAGTGCAGCACGGTGAACGCCTCGTCGTTCCACAAGCCGACCGAGAGCCCCGCGGTCCGGCTGCACAGCGCAAGCAACGCGGCGAGCAGCATTACTGCCCAGGCCAGCGGCGCAGCGGCGGGCGATCGCGAGTTCTGCATGGCGGCTGGACCCTAGTGCCCGGCCGGCCGCGCGACAAACAGCGACGGGCAGACACGGCTCGCGCTGCGTACCGCCGCACCGCTCGTGGCCAGGTGGACGAGCCCGCGCGCATCGCTCGGGTACACCGCAATCGAGATCGGCATGGCGCAGCACGGGGCGGATCGAGCTCGCCGCCAAGACCGCCTCGACCAGCCCCCTGCAACCGGTGTACTCCCGAGGTGCGAGGAGGCGGCATGGCAGGGATCTCACGACGTGGCTTCGTCAAGGTGGTCGGCACGGCGGCGGCCGCCGCCGCCCTCCCCGCGACGGGCGGCTGCGAGGGCGGCGGCGAAGAGCACGCCGCAAGCTCGCAAGGCCGGCCGAGCACCGAGCTGCCCGGCGAGGTGGCGCGCGAGCCCACCGCCGCGGCGCCGGCATCGCACGAGTCGATCGCGCAGGCGCCGGGCGGCCTGCGTAGCTGGGAGGACCACTACCGCCGCAGGTGGACTTGGGAGCGCACCGCCAAGAGCACGCACTTCAACAACTGCGCCTACCAGACGCACTGCCTGGTCCAGGTGTACCTCGACGACGGCCGGGTGGTGCGCGAGGAGCAGTCGGCCACCTACCCGGCGCGGACCCCGGACGTCCCCGACCCCAACCCGCGCGGCTGCCAGAAAGGCTGCACCTACGGAACCCTGACCTACGCTCCGTACCGAGTCACCCGGCCGCTCAAGCGCAAGGGCGAGCGCGGCTCGGGCGCGTGGGAGGAGGTGTCCTGGGACCAGGCCTTGGGCGAGATCGCCGACCGGCTGATCGATGCGATCGTCGAGGGCGGGCCCGACAGCGTGGTCATGGATCCCGGCACCAACGGCATCGGCTCGACGGCCTATGCCGCCGCGCAGCGCCTGGCCGAGGCGATCGACTGCGTGACGCTCGATCCCAATCCCGAGATCGGCGACCACCAGCAAGGCGCCGCCGTGACCTACGGAGGCATCGTCGGCGCGCGCTCGCACGAGGAGCTGTTCGCCTCGGACCTGATCCTCATCTGGAGCGGCAATCCCGCCTACACGCAGATCCCCAACTTCCACTTCCTCTCCGAGGCGCGCTACCGCGGTGCAACCATCGTCGCGATCACGCCGGACTACAACGCCTCGGCGATGCACACCGACCTCTGGCTGCCGATTCGCCCCGGCACGGACGCGGCGCTCGCCCTGGCCATGGCCCGCATCCTGATCGACGAGCGGCTCTACGACACCTCGCTGCTGCGCGAGCAGACCGACCTGCCGCTGCTCGTACGCCTGGATACCCGGCGCTTCCTGCGCGAGTCGGAGCTGAAGCCGGGCGGCTCGAGCGAGACGCTGTACCGCTGGAACGGCCGCCGCAACGCCCTGGAGGTCGCTTCCACCGACACGCTGGCACTCGACGGCAGCGAGCCCGCGCTCGAGGGCACCTTCGAGGTCGACACGCCCTCGGGCCGCGTCGCGGTGCAGCCGGTCTTCGAGCTGCTCCGGGCGCAGGTCGCGCCGTGGACGCCCGAGCGGGCGAGTGTGGTGTGCGGCACGCCGCCCGAGCTGATTCGCCGGCTGGCACGCATGATGGCCGCGGCTCCGGCCGCGACCAACGTCGAGACCCTCTGCCCGGGCAAGATGCACCACGGCGACGCGATGATGCGCGCGCAGATCCTGGTGTTCGTGCTGGCCGGCCACCTGGGCCGCAAGGGCGCTGGCTACTGCCCGATCTCGAACATCGCCCCCGACGGGCGCACGGCGATCTTCGGCGAGTCGCGCGGCCTGCTCTCGCCGAGCCAGCAGCTCTCGCGCCGCCACGCCTTCACCATGCTGCGCGACCACCTGCTGCGCCGGCCGATGTCGCGCGAGGTGATCCGCTCGCTCTCCGAGGAGTTCGTCGCCTCGCGGGGAAGCGCGAGCGCGACGCTCTTCTGGCAGATGCACGGCGGCGTGATCGACGTCTCTGCCCGCCCGTGGGACCCGACCCTGCCGCGCGACCCGCGCGAGTACGTGCGCGAGTCCATCGAGCGCGGCTGGCAGGCGCTCGATCCCCCGGCGGACAAGCGCCCGCGCGCGCTGCTCGTCATGGCGGGCAACCCACTGCGCCGGGTGCGCGGCTCGCACCGCCTGCGCGAGGTGCTCTGGCCCAAGCTCGATCTGGTCGTGGTGACCGACATCCGCATGAGCTCGACGGCGCGCTTCGCCGACTACGTCCTGCCCGTGGCGGCCTCCTACGAGAAGGCCAACGCCTCGCCGTTCATCAACCAGTTCCTGCTGATGCACGTCGCGCGCGCGGCGCTCGATCCAGTGGGCGAGTCCAAGGACGAGTGGGAGATCACCTGCCGGCTCGCCGAGAAGATTCAGGAGCGCGCCCGGGCGCGTGGCCTCTCGACCTTCGTCGGCCGCCGCGGCGAGGATCGCCGGCTCGACCAGGTGCACGACTCGGTCACGAGCCACGGCGAGCTCGGCCCCGACGCCGCCGAGCGGCTCGCGCGCATGACCGTCGAGCAGGCGACCAACCTCGACGTCACGAGCTTCGACGACGCCGCGCAGCGCGGCTGGGCGGGCGTCACCGGCGTCGGCCGCGGCCTGATGAACGCGACCTCGGCCACCGACTGGCAGCCCGGCGAAACCATCACGCCCTACCTCTGGCACACGCGCGACAAGCGCCCTTGGCCGACGCTCTCCGGCCGGGTGCAGTTCTACATCGACCACGACTGGTACCTCGAGCTCGGCGAGGCCCTGCCCACCTTCAAGGAGCCGCCCATGGCGGGCGGCGACTACCCGCTACAGATGACCGGCGGACACACCCGCTGGAGCATCCACGCCCTGCAGCGCGCCGACCCCTGGCTACTGCGCCTGCAGCGCGGCGAGCCCGCGCTCTACGTCTCCGTCGAGGACGCCCGGGCGCGCGGCCTGGCCGACTGGGAGCGCGTCGAGGTACGCAACGACGTCGGCCGCTTCGTGGTGCGCGTCAAGCCGTCGCCGGCGATCCGCCCCGGGCAGGTGGTGCTCTACCACGCCTGGGAGGACTACCAGTTCGAGGGCGGCATCGGGCACCGCAACGTGATCGCCACGCCGATCAACCCGCTCGGCCTGGTCGGCGGCTATCCCTACCTCGACCCGATTTTCGGCATGCGCCAGCCGGGGATGAGCGATCGGGACACGCGCGTGGAGATCCGGCGGCTGGCAGGGGCAGTGGGATAGCCGTGCTCTCGGCACGGGTGCACGGGCGCAAGCCGCACGGCGAGGAGCTGCTTGCGGCGCTCACGGCAGCGATCGCGAGCGTCGACAAGGCCTCGGCAGGGGTGTACCTCTCGTACGTCTACGAGGCGCCCGCGCCTTGCGGCGTGCGAGCGACCTCGGCTACACCAGCCACAGCTCGGTCGGCACCCACCCGAAGCTCCGCCGCGTCCCGACCTGGCTCGGCCTCAATCCGATGATGCAGCTCATCCACGAGGAGACGGTGAGCGACGTCCCCGAGCCGCCGCACCCCGACACCGACGAGCGCCCCCACGCCACGGGCGCTTCGCGCGCGCGCGGCGTGCTGCCGGACCTCGGCGCGCTGCTCGACCTGGCGGGCCGCATCGGCGCGCGGGATCTCGCCGGGCTCACCCCGTCGTTCCTGCGCTCGCTCGACGCCGAGGTCCGCCAGCGCATCGCCCGCGCGCCCATGGAGCTCAACGAATACGGCTACGACCCCTGGGGCTTCAACACGGACGCCGCACGCCGCGCGCTGATCGTCTGCACGCTGCTCTACCGCTACTGGTTTCGCTGCCGAGCGTACGGCATCGACCAGCTCCCCGAGGGGCGAGTCCTGCTGATCGCCAACCACGCCGGGCAGATCGCGCTCGACGCGGCGATGATCGCCACCGCCTGCGCGCTCGAGGCCGAGCCGCCGCGCATCGTCCGCGGCATGGGCGAGTACTGGCTGCCGACGCTGCCCTTCTTCAACGTGGCCATGGTGCGGGCCGGCAGCGTCGTAGGAACGCCCAAGAACTGCGTCGACCTGCTCGAGCACGGCCAGGCGGTGATCGCCTTCCCCGAGGGCGTGCGCGGCATGAACAAGAGCTTCAGCGAACGCTATCGGCTGCAGGAGTTCGGCCTGGGCTTCCTGCGCCTGGCCCTGCAGACCGACACGCCGATCGTCCCGGTGGCGGTGGTCGGCTCGGAGGAGCAGGCGCCGTCACTCGGCAACGCAAGGCCGCTGGCCCGCCTACTCGGCATGCCAGCCTTCCCCCTGGTGCTCACCCCGATCCCCTTGCCGGTGCGCTACCACATCTACTTCGGCGAGCCGATGCATTTCAGCGGCGACCCGCACGACGAGGACTCGGTCATCGAGGTGCAGGTGGAGCAGGTGAAGGCGCGCATCCGCGCCATGCTCGAGCAGGGGTTGAGCCGTCGGCGCAGCATCTTCTTCTGATCGGGCGATGGCTGCACCTTCTGCGATCGTCGCACCGGGCCCCGAGCATGTTTCGCGACCGTGACCTGCCGCTGCGTCTGGCCGCCGCCCTGCTGCCGCCCCGGCTCGGCTACGGGCTGGCGCGACGGGCGGCGCCACTGCTCGGCGGAGCGCGCCAGCGCCACGTCGAGCGTGCCGTCGAGAGCGCCGCCGCGGAGCTGCTCGACGACCCCGAGCAGGCCCGCGCGGCCGGGCTCGGCTTCGCCGCCTCGATTGCCTGCGACGACCTCGACGCCTGGACCGCCTGGCTCTGGCCGCGCTGGCTGCGCCTGCGCACGCTGCGCGTCGAGGGCACAGCGACGCTGCCGCCACCTGGCCGCGCGGTCTTCGCGAGCTTCCACCTGGGCGGCGGCTTTCGCATCTACGACGTGCTCGCTGCGCGCGGCTTCTCCCCGGCGGTGCTGGCGGCGCCGCCCGATCCGGGAGGCAATCTCTACGACCGCCTGCTCGCCAGGGCTCGCTTCTCCTACCTGCGGCGCGAGCTGGGCACGCGCCTGCTGCCCGTGGGCCCGCGCGTCCCGCGCCGAGAGCTGCGCAGCCCGGCACCACACCTCGCTACGGGCGGGGCGGTGATCGCCCTGCTCGACGTCGCTCCGGCTACGGTCGGAGTGCACGACGTCGCGCACACCGTCCTCTTCGGTCGGGCGCTCGAGATCCCGGCCGGCCTGCTGCGGCTCGCTGCATCCGCCCAGGTCCCTGTCGTGCCGTTCGACGGCCGGATCGAGCGCGGACGGCGCGTCCTGCGCTTCCACCCACCGATCGTCTCGCGCGACGTGCAGGAGCTGGCCCATGCCATCGTGCGCGTGCTCGAGACGGTGATCCGCGAGCGCCCCTGGGACTGGCAGGGCTGGCTGGACGCGAGCCGCTTGCTCGACGTGAAGACGACGATCGGCATGGACCGCGCACCGGGCACCCGCGAGCCAGCCCGGCTCCAGGCGCACGAGCCGCTCGCCACGCAGGGGCCACCCGATACCTGCGACCCTCGCGGCGAGCACTCGCCCCGCGCCGCCTGGCGCCGCATCGACGTCGTCGTGCCGATCCACGACGCCCGGGCGGACGTGGAGCTCTGCCTGGCGAGCCTCCTCGCCCACATCCCCACCGACGCCCGCCTGGTGCTGATCGACGACGCGAGCCGCGATGCGCAGCTCGTCGCCCGGCTCGACGACCTCGCCGCGCGCGACCCGCGCATCCTGCTGCTGCGCAACGCCGAGAGCCACGGCTTCGTCTCCAGCGCCAACGCCGGGCTGCGCGAGGCCCGGGCACGCGGCCACGACGCCCTCCTGCTCAACAGCGACACGATCGTTCCGGCGGGCTTCCTCGAGCGCCTGCGCTCGGCCGCGCACCACACGCCCCGCACCGGGATCGTCTCGCCCCTGACGAACAACGGCACGATCTGCAGCGTGCCCGAGTTCATGCACGCCAACCCCCTTCCCGAGGGCCTCGACAGCGACGCCTTCGATGCGCTGGTGCGTGCCACGAGCCCGCGCCAGCGGCCCGAGATCTTCACCGCGCACGGCTTCTGCATGCTGCTGCGCGCCGAGGTCCTGGAGCGAGTCGGCCTACTCGACGAGCAGCGCTTCCCGCGCGGCTACGGCGAGGAGAACGACCTGTGCGAGCGGGCCAAGGCGCAGGGCTTCGAGGTCCGCCTGTGCGACGACCTCCTGGTCTACCATCGCGGCGGCGCCTCCTTCGGCGCGGCGCTGGACCCGTTGCTCGCCGCCAACCTGGAGACCCTGGGCCAGCTCCACCCCGGCTATCACGCCGGCGTGCAGCGCTTCGTCCGCGAGAATCCGCTCGCCGAGATCCACGCATCCGTCAAGTACCATCTCGCGCGACGATCCGCCCGACGCAACCCGGCGATGCTCTTCTGGCTGCACGCCAACGTCTTCGCCGACCCGCGCCGCGAGAGCATGGGCGGCACGCAGTACCACGTCCTCGACCTGGTCCGCTCGCTCGCCCTGCCGCGAGCGCTGATCGCGCACCCCGAGCCCGACGCGATCTGCGTCGCCGAGATCGAGGCCGGCGACGTCGATCACCCCCGCCTGCACCGCTTCCCTCGCGAGCCGGCAGCGCTCGCCGGCAGCGCCGCTCCCGGCGATGCCGCTGCGCCCGCCATCGCTTCCAGCGGTGCCGTTCGCAGCGATGCGGCTTCCCGCGATGCCACTGCGCCCGGTGGCAAGGCCGCCCGCGACGGCAACGACGTCGCCACGGCCGCCCCCGCAAGCCCGCCCGCGCCCACGCGCTTCGTCCTGCGCGACGCGGCCGCCGAGCGCCAGATGGCCGACCTGCTCGAGCTACTCGACGTGCGTGCTCTGCACATCCACCAGCTGCTCGGCTGGCCGGTGGGTATGTGGCGCGTGCTGCAAGCGCGCGGCATCCCCTACGCCTACACCGTGCAGGACTACTACTGCGTGTGCCCGAGCTGGAACCTGCTCGACTTCTCGACCGCCGAGCGCTGCGGCTGCCACGAGGCCAGCCCCGGCGATCGTCGCCGCTGCCTGGACGCGTGGTATCGCGCCTGTGAGCTCGCCCCCCCGGCGGATCCCGAGGCCCTGCTGCGCGAGCACCGCGAGGAGTTCGGCCAGCTGCTCTCGAGCGCCGCGCTGTTGATCGCGCCGTGCCACGCGACGCGCGAGATCGTCGCCCGGGCCTTTCCCGACCGTGAGCTGCGCTGGGCGGTGATCGGCTACGGCTACCAGCGCGGCACGCCACAGCTCCCGGACTCGAGCGCAACGACACCGCAGCCGGGGTCGGCGCTGCCCGCGTCGCAGCCGCCAGCGCTCCTCGCGCCGCATCCCCCGACGCCGTCCACGTCGCAGACGGCGCACCAGCCGCCTCTCGCGCCAGGCGAGCCCCGCGACCCGCGGGCATCCGGCTCGCCCTCCCTGCCCAGCGGGGAGCTGCGCATCGCCCTGATCGGAGCCGTCGCGGCGCCGTGGAAGGGCGCCGAGCAGCTCCTCGAGGTGATGCGCGCCACCGCAGAGCTGCCGCTCTCCTGGCACGTCTTCGGCGACGCCGGCGCCTTCGGCTTCACCGAGCGGGCCCGGGCCGCGGCGGGCCCGGAGCGCATCCAGCTCCACGGTCGATACCGCCGCGAGGAGATCGTCGCCCGGCTCGCCGGTGAAGCGATCGACCTGAGCCTGCTGCTCTCCCCCTGGGACGAGACCTTCTGCTACACGCTGAGCGAATCCTGGGCGGCGGGCGTTCCTGCCATCGTCTCAAATCGCGGCGCTCTGGCCGAGCGCGTACGCAACACGGGCGCGGGCCTGGTCGCGGCCAACCCCGCCGAGGTGGCCGACGCGATCCGCTCGCTGCTCGACGATCGCCGACGCCTGGCCGAGATGCGCCACGCCGCCTGGACCCGCGACGAGCTCACCCCCGCCGAGAACGCCGCGCGCCACCGCGCCGCGTACCCCGGCTTGCTCGAGCGCCTGGCGCCGCACGACGCCGATCCGCCCTTCGACGACCGCGACCGGGCCCTGTTCGAGGCGCACTGGCGGGCGACGCACGGCCGGGCATCGACACCTCGCTGAATGGCGCGCACGACGCCACCAGCTCGGCGTGCTCGCGGCGTGCGTGGCCGACGACATCGACACCTCGCTCGCGGAACCGCGCGCGCGGCGCAGTGGTCCGTCGAGCGGCACCGCAGGCGCGGCTTGCTCGCAAGCGGCCCCGACCTGGCTAGGTGTTGGCGCGCGACCTCACCTGGCCATCAGCTCCGCCAGCTCGCCCGAGACCGCGGGGCTCGCCCAGTCCACCCGACCCGCCGCCGTCCTCTCGATCCACCCACCCCGGCCGACCACGTAGGTCGCCGGCAGCGCCGCGACCCGGTAGGCGCGCAGCGCGCTGCCGTACTGGTCGATCAGGACCGGCAGCTCCAAGCCCTGCTGGGCGACGAAGCGCTCGACCGCGGCATGGCTGTCCGCGGCAACGGTCAGCACGACCAGGCCCTGCCCTGCCAGGCGCTGCGCCGTGGCTTGCAGCTCGGGCAGCTCCGCGCGGCAGGGGGTGCACCAGCTCGCCCAGAAGTGCAGCAGCACGACCTCGTCAGGGTGGTCCGAGAGCCCCCGCTCGACGCCCGCGAGATCGGGCAGGCGAAGCGCCGGCGCCGCCTCCCTGCGCCGCGGCGCTCGCAGCTGGGCGGACGACCCCTCGAGGCTCTCCGACGGGTCGGCGGCGCGCGCGGCGGGCCCTGACACCACGGCTCCGAGGGCAGCAGCCTCGGCACGGCTCGCATCCGGCGGGCGAATCGGCGACTCGCCGGACGCTGCCGAGCAGCCGACTCCCCCGGCGACGAGCAGGCTCGCGCAGGCCACGGCCCGGAGCAGCCCGCCGACCACGCGACGGCCGCCGGCAGCCACCCGGAGAGCGCTCGGCTGCGCGCGTGCCGAACTCGCGCTGGCGAGGATCGAGGTCGCTACCGCTCGGGCGCGGCTAGAAATTCCAGGTGAGCGAGGCAAGGAGCCGCCAGTCGAGAACCTGCTGGTAGCCGTTGGCGTCCTGGTACACGGGTCGCTGGTACTTGAGCTCCGCGCTACCGCCGGTGCCGGGGAGCTTCACCTGCAGGGTGGGCGTGAGGAGCACCGAGGTGATGCCCGTGTTCGCTGGGTTGTCGACCATCGAGACGGTGGGTCGCGAGTACTTGCCGTCGTGGTCGTCGTCCTGACCGGCGTGGATGATGTTCGTCTCCAGGCCGACGTTGACGTAGTCCCACACTTGGTAGCGGCCGATCAGGTCGGCCGTGAATTGGTTGCCGAACTGATAGCCCTCGTCGCCCTCGGTCGAGAGGTGGTAGAAGAGGTTCGCCTGCAGGATGAGCGGGTAGAACGCCCTCATGTAGTTGACCAGGAAGAGCGGGTCCCACGAGCCCGTCCCGGGCTGCATCATGGCGTGGACGAAGCTGCCCGAGGCGTTCTTCACGTCATTGCGTCCCGTCGGGGTCTTGAGCCCGAGGCCGAGCGTCAGGCGCTGCGTCGGACGGATCGGGGCGTCGCTCAGCGCGGTGTACAGGCCGAGCAGGGTGAAGTCGCCCACGCCATCGACCGTGTCCATGGAGTGGTTCATGATCATGCCCATCGGACCCTTCATCCGCATGTCCATGTCGTTGATCACGTAGGGCAGGATGCCGAGCACCTGCCAGCGCTCGGTGATCGGGTAGGCACCGACCAGCGAGATCTTCTGCATGATCATCTTGGTCGGAACGGCGTACGTGCCACCCGGCTGCCAGAACTTGTCGATCACGGTATTGGGGCTGACGTCGCTCGTCCCGTGCTTGATCGTGCCCATGCTCATGTAGTCGTACTGCAGCGACAGGCCGAAGTTCTGCGCCAGGGTCACGCCGGAGGTTCCGGCCGCGCCGAGGCAGCAGGAGAGGCCGCACTCGCCGAGCGCCGCCGCCTCGGGAACGGGCGCGAGGCTCAGGGTGATGGCGAGCAGGGCCGCGAGCAGCGCGGAGACTGTCGTTGGTCGCAGAGCGCTTCTGTGCACTGGATCCCCCTCGGAGCGCGCGGGAGATGGTAGGGCGACCGCCGCCGGCCGACCGGGTTTTCCGCGCGCGACGGAAGACGTTAGGGAACAGCCAGCGCGAGCGGGATGCGACACGTCGCCGCACGGCAGCGCGCCTCCAGGGTGCGGACACACATCCGGAGGCCGGGCGCGTGGGGCGCTCGAGGTTTCGCGTGTGCTCATTCGCAGCGAGTCGCGATGCGGCGCGCAGCGACGCGAGCGGCCGCACTCCCGCCATGGCTCGCCTGTTCGGCGATCGCTATGCTCCGAGGGTGACGACACCCCTTCTGGTCGATACGCCCCGCCACCTCGAAGAGGTCCTGACACGGGTCGCCGGCGCGCCCGCCTACGCCCTCGACACCGAGTTCCACCGCGAGAAGACCTACTATCCCCAGCTCGCCGTGGTGCAGCTCGCCTGGCCGGGCGGCCTTGCGGTGATCGACCCCCTGGCGGTCGACGTGGCACCGCTGCGCGAGCTGCTCGACGGCCCGGCGCTCGCCGTATGCCACGCGGCCGAGCAGGATCTCGAGGTGCTGCTGCGCGCCTGCGCGACCGTGCCGCGGCGCCTGTTCGACACGCAGATCGCCGCCGCCTTCCTCGGGATGGGCTTCGCCTCGCTCTCGCGCCTGGTGCAATCGATCACCGGGCGGACCCTGCCCAAGGGCGATCGCTTGACCGACTGGACGCGCCGGCCGCTCGACGCGGGGCAGATCGCCTATGCCGCCTCGGACGTCGAGCACCTGCTCGAGGTGCACGAGCGCTTGTGCGAGCGCGCCGAGCGGGCGGGCACGCTCGAGTGGATCGAGGAGGAGTGCGAGCGCCTGCGCACGCGCCCCAGCGGGCCGACCGACCCGGAGACCGCGTGGTGGCGCATCAAGGGCAGCCGCAGCCTGCGCGGCAAGGCGCGTGGTGTGGCTCAGGCAGTCGGCGCGTGGCGCGAGAGAGCCGCGGCGAGCCGCGACGTGCCACCACGCTTCGTGCTCTCCGACCTGGCCCTGGCGGGGATCGTCCACCGGCCACCGACCAACGTCGAGCAGCTGCGCGAGACGCGGGGGCTCGACTCGCGCGCGCTGCGCTCGAGCGTCGCCGCAGAGATCCTGGCGGCCGTCGAGGCGGGCCTGGCCCTTGCCACCGAGCAGCTCCGCCTACCGCCGGCAGGCGATGCCCCCGAGGATGGCCTGGGCCCGGCCGTCGCGCTCGGCCTGGCGCTGGTCGCCCAGATCGCCGACGAGCGCGCCATCGAGCCCTCGCTGCTCGCCACGCGTGCCGACGTGCAAGCGGTCGCCGTCGGGCGCTCCAACGGCCGGCTTTCCTCCGGATGGCGTGCCGAGCTCGTCGGCAAGGCCCTGCGCCGCGTGCTCGGCGGGCACGCGGCGCTGACCGGCGATCCCAAGGGCGGCGTGCGGCTGGTCGCCCTGGAGTGAGCCATCGACCATGACCGCGGTGGCCGGACAGACCCTGATCCCCGCATCGCACGGCCAGCTCGAGGCGATCCATCGCCTCGCGGCGGAGGGCCCGCGGGGCGTCGCGCTGGTGCTGCACCCGCACCCGCTCTTCGGCGGCACGATGCACAACCCGGTCGTCTTCCACTGTGCCCGAGCGCTCGCAGAGGCCGGCTTCGAGACCCTGCGCATCAACTTCCGCGGGGTCGGCCAGAGCAGCGGCACCTACGACCAGGGCCGCGGCGAGCTCGAGGACGCCCTCACGGCGCTCGACTTCCTGCTGGAAGCCCAGCCCGCGGCACGCGAGGTCGTGGTCGCCGGCTTCTCCTTCGGCGCCGGGATCGGTCTGCGCCTGGGCTGCGCCGACCCGCGCGCCACCCGCCTGATCGCGATCGGCACGCCAGCCGCCACGATGGACGTCTCCTTCCTCGCCACCTGCGGCAAGCCCAAGCTGCTGGTGCACGGCGAGCGAGACGACCTGGCACCGCTCGCCGCCCTGCGAGCGGTCCTCGAGACGCGCATCGCACCGCCCTGCACGCTGCGCGTGATCCCGGGCGCGGACCACTTCCTCGCCGGCGAGGCCGACGAGCTGCGCTCGGCAGTGCGCGAGTTCGTCGCCGGCCCGGGGCCCGTGCCCGAGCAGCGCTAGCCCACTCGTCCCGCGGCCGGCGGGCCGTCGCACTCGCCCTTGCGCCGGCGCCCGCCCGAGGCGAGATCCCCGCGGCCGGTGGCCCGCGCCCTGGCGAGGAGGGGGCCTCGTCGCATAGGATCGGCTCGCATGAAGAAGCGCTATCGGGTCACCGTGAAGGCCGTCGACGCTTCGACGGCCGAGACGACCGTCGGCTCGGTCATCGTCGAGGCAAAGGATCGCGACGCCGCGAGCCGCCTCGGCCTGGAGAAGCTCTGGCGTCCCGAGCTCGAGCAGACGGGTGCGCAGGCACGAACCCACGTCGAGCGTATCGCCGGCGAGGGCGGGTGAGTCGCGCAGGCGAAGCCACGGTGCGACCCCGGCCTCGCCTCGCACTAGCGCTGCCTGCAGCCGTCGTCCTGGCCGCCGTGGCGTGGGTCCTCGCCCCTCTGCTGCTCGGGCGGGCCATCGAGCAGCGGCTGGCCGCCGCCACCGGCACGTCCGTCTCTCTGCGGGAGGTGGAGATCGCCTGGAGGCGTAGCTCGATCGCCTTGCACCAGCTCGAGGTCGCCTCGCCGATTCCCGGCGACGAGCGACCGCTCTTGCGCATCGCCGCGGCTCGGGCTCGCCTGGCCGAGATCTGGCCTCTTCTCTCGACTCGCACTCTGCACCTCTCCGAGATGTCGCTCGATGGCGCGGAGCTCGCGGTCCGTGCGGTCGCCGGTGAACCCTCGAGCCTGGCGCTCGAGCAGGCACGGCTGCGCGGCGCGACACCCACGACCGCACCGGCACCAGCGGCGGCGGCCTCGCCGGCCTGGCTGCGGCGCGTCGAGATCGACCGCTTGACGCTGCACGGCGCGACGCTGCGCGCGGTGGATGCCGGCGCTTCGGGGAGCCGGGTGAGCCATCTGGGCATCGCCCGCCTGGAGCTCCGCGGCTCGGCGATCGAGCTCGGGGCGTCCGCGGCCCTGCCCTCGGTCGAGTCCCTGGCGGTGGAGCGCGCGGAGCTGGGGCTCGGCGAGCCGGGCGGCGCAGGTCCGACGGCCGTGCTCGACAGTGGCCGCATCGCTCTGGCCGTCTCCGCCGCGCCCGGCGCGCCGGGCGAGCTGGCGATCGAGATCCGCTCGCTCGAGCTCGACGGCCCGCGGGTGGAGACGACCGCGGACGACCTGGAGCCGACCGGACTCGACACACTTCTCGAGGTGTGGCGTGCAGCGGCGCGCGGCCTCGAGCTTCCGGGCGTTGCCTGCGTCGCCCTGCAGCACGGCAGGATCGACGGCGCATCCTACGTCGCCCGACAGCCGGGCGAGCCGGGCCGCACGCTGCGCGTGACCCAGATCTCCGCCGAGCTCGACGACCTGCGCCACCCCCAGATCGCCGGCGCACCCGGATCCGTGCGCGTGCACGCCAGCCCGTTCGCCGAGGACGCCCACCTCGAGGTACGCGCCTCGGGAGAGATGCTCGCGCCCGGCGAGCGCGGGCCGGCGACCATCGAGGTCCACGCCTACGACGTGCCGCTGGCGGAGATCGAGGCGCTTTATCTCGACTCGGGCAACCTCACGGCCTCCGCCGAGATGACCCTGTCGCACGGTGTCTTGAGCGGCGAGGCGGTGCTCCGGCTGGCCGGCCCGCGCACCGCGCCCGACGCGCCGCTCGGTTACAAGGCCGCCTACGAGTCGTTCGACCTGGTCGCCTCGACGACTTCGCCGGACGTGACCGTGCCGTTCTCCTTCGAGCTGCGCCGCCCCGACCCGGCCGCGCTCGGCGCGAACGTCGCCTCGGCGGTCGCGCGCAAGGCGGCGCGCTCGGCCGGCCAGGCGGTGCAAGGCGGTGCTCGCCAGGTCGGCCGCGCCCTGCGCGACGAGCTCGAGAGCGTCCTGCCCTGAGCGGCTCAACCGCCGAGCGGGGCCAGAACCTCGATGCGCGGCGCGCCGGAGACGAACTCGGCCGCCCTGCCCATGAACTCCAGGAAGTAGGCCGTCTGGCCATGGTGGCCGAGGGCCGCCTGGTCGCTGTAGCGCTCGACCACGACGTAGGTGCTGGGGTCGACCGTCGAGCGGCACAGCTCGTAGCGCTCGCAGCCCTTCTCGTTCTCGCGCACCTGGCGGGCCAGCTCGGCGAAGGCCGCCTCGAAGGCGGCGATCTTGTCCGGCCGGATCGGAAGCGTGGCCAGCACGTGAACCATTTGGGAGTCCCTCCTGTCGCCACCGGTCGGCGAGACACCCGGCTACCCGCCCGTGGCAGCCCACGCAAGGGCGCCCCGCACGGGCCAGGCAAGAAGCACGGCTTGCGACGGGCGGGGTGGTGGACGACAACGTGCGACGTGCCCACCGGCGCGCAGCGGATCGCCGCCTTCGCCCACCCGATCTTGGCCCTGCTCGGCCTGCTGCTGCTCGGCTACGTGGCCTCGCTCGGCTTGCGCGGCCGGGAGCGCGGCGGAGCGATGTCCCGACGGCGTCACGCCCGGCTCGCGCCGTGGGCGCTGGCGGCTCTGCTGCTGAGCTTCGCCGCCGGAATTGCCTCCACGTGGTGGCTGCGCCCCGACCTGGAGCCGGCCAGCGGAGCACACTTCCGCATCGCCCTGGCGGCAAGCGCTGCCCTCTGCGTCGCCGCCGTTGCCAGCCGGCGGGTCGCGGCGAGTCCGCTCGCGCGAGCCCTCCACCCGGCGCTCGGCCTCCTGGCCCTGCTCCTGTCCGCCGTCCAGGTGTTCTTCGGGCTCGGCCTGCTGCCGCCCTGAGGCCCGGATCCCTCAGCTGGGCTCGTGACGAGGTGGCCGAGGTGCGAGGCGAGGCGCAGCCTTGCAGGCCCGAGGGCCCGAGTCGTACCTGCATGGTACGACGCAGGGCCCGCAGGGCCGAAAGGCAAGCCGCAGCCCGCAGATCGGCCGCCGCAGTAGAGCCCAGCTGAGGGTTCCGGGCTGAAGCCCGGCCGAGTTCGCTCAGCTGCGGCTCTCGAGCTGGTGGATCGCGGCGTTGGCGAGCTGATCGACGCGCTCGTTCTGCGGGTGGCCGTCGTGGCCTCGCACCCAGTGCCAGGTCGCACGATGGCGGCCCGCCTCGGCGTCGAGCTCCCGCCACAGCTCGACGTTCTTCACCGGCTTGCGCTCCGCCGTGAGCCAGCCGCGACGCTTCCATCCGTGGATCCACGAGGTCATGCCGTCGACCACGTAGCGCGAGTCGGTCCACACCTCGACGGCGCACGGCTCCTTGAGCGCGCGCAGCCCCTCGATCACGGCGCGCAGCTCCATCTGGTTGTTGGTCGTGTGCGCCTGCGCGCCCGAGAGCTCGCGTCGCGCATCACCGTGCTCGAGGATCACCGCCCAGCCGCCGGGGCCGGGGTTTCCGTGACAGGACCCGTCGGCGTAGAGTTGGACGCGCTTCAAGGTTCCTGCGAATCCTGGAGCTGCAGCACCTGGCCGAGTTCCTCGGGGCGGAAGCGCACGCTGACGAAGAACGGCCCGAAGCGTCCGTAGAGCGCGCTGCCCTCGTCGTAGCGCATCTCGTAGACGATGTCGCGGATCGACTTCAGGTCCCGGGTGAAGAGCGTGACGCCCCACTCCCAATCGTCGATCCCCGTGGAGCTGGTGATGAGCTGCTGGACCCGGTCGGCGAAGCGGCGGCCTGCCTCGGCGTGCGCACCCATGAGACGCTTGCGCTCGTTGAACGGCAGGGCGTACCAGTTGCGTACCTCCCCGCGCGCCTTGCTCATCGGATAGAAGCACAGCACCGGGTAGTCCTCGCCCGGCAGCTCGGGGTGCAGGCGCGCTTCGGCGTAGGCGGCCATGCGCCGGGTGAACCCGGTGATCTGCTGCTGGAACTCGGCCGAAGCCGGGTCGTGGCGCTGCTCGTCGATCAGCTTGCGCGCCTGGTCGCCAGCGGTCGACATGTACTCGCTCTGCTCCGAGATGGAGAGGAACGAGTGAGCTGGCTGCAGGCACGCCCCCAGGGCCGTGGCCGCGACCTGCTGGGTGAGCCGCTGCACGCGCCGCAGGTCGGGGTGGACCGCCATCAGGGCCAGATCCGCCTTGCCGAGCACCGCGCTCGCGACCAGCTGCATGCCCGCTTCGGCGCGGACCCGGGTCAAGAGGTCGCCGAAGGCAGCGACGGCGGCCTCCCGCTGCGTCGCAGAGAAGCCCTGCCAGCGCGCCCGATCGACCCGGTAGAACAGGTGGAGCACCGGCCAGCCGGCCGGCCCTCCACCGCCCGCCCGGGGCCGGCCGGCCGGCGGAGCCTCGCCCTGCACCTGTGACATCGTCGATCCCTCCCGCCGCCGCTTCGATCTAAGCGGCCGACGGGCGACGGCGCAAGCGACCCTCCACCGACCAGGCTCCGTGGTCGCCCCGCGGCGCGAGAGGGGCACCCCCGACCCACCAGGGCCAAGCCGCAGCCGTGGCCCGGATCGCGGATCCCAAAGCGGTGGCCCGAGCGCCCGGCCAGGAGGGCGCCGGGAACGGAGCAAGGGGGGCAGGGACGAGGCTGCGTCTCCAGAGCCCAGGGTGCGAAGCCGGACCGGTCAACCGAGGAGCGTGCCTCCTTGAGTCCAGGCTCTCCGGGTTCTAGTGTGCAGGTAGGCGTTGGCAAGCCGTACGAAGAGGAGCCCATGGCTACGACAAGAGCTGCGATGACAAAAAAGACCACCCCCAAAGCAAGCAGACCCAAGCCGCGTGCCCAGGCGGCTCCCAAGGGCGCGGCGAGCATCTCCGATCTGCGGCGAGTCGCTCGTTCCATCGTCACCTCGACCTCCGTCGACGACCGCAAGCGCATGCTCTCCCTCTATGCGGATGCCGTCGAGTCGGAGGAGGCCGGCCAGATGCCGACCTACGGCATCGAAGCCATCAAGCAGAAGATGGAGCAGTGGGACCGCACGGTGTCCGACGTCCGCTGGCACGCACGCAATCTGTGGTGCGATGGGCAGACGGTGATCATCGAGTGGGAAGCGCAGATCAGCATGAAGCCGGGCGGGCGCAAGGTGCTCCTCAAGGAGATCGCGATCCACGAGGTGCGCAGCGGCAAGATCGTCCGCGAGCGCTTCTACTACGACCCGACCCTGCTGCGTTAGCTCCCGCTGCGCACTCGCCCATGAGCCAGACCGTCCCCAGCGAGGCCGAGGGGCCGTCGCGCTTCGCTCGGCTGGCCGTCCAGGCGCTCGCCGGTGAGACGATCTCGCGCGCCGACGCACTCGCCGTGCTGCGCGCGAGCGACCGGGATCTCACCGACCTCCTGCAGGCAGCCTTCAGCGTGCGCCAGCGCCGCTGGGGCCGGCGCGTCAAGGTCTGCGTTCTGCAGAACGCGCGCTCGGGCCTGTGCGCCGAGGACTGCGGCTACTGCTCGCAGTCCTCGGCCTCGACGGCCGACATCGACACCTACCGGCTGATGCCGAACGAGCAGCTGGTCGCCGCGGCACAGGCCGCCGTCACGCGCGGCGGGCGGCGTTACTGCATCGTGGCCAGCGGCCGCGGACCCAGCGACCGGGACGTCGATCAGCTCTGCGCCGCCACCCGCGAGATCAAGCGGATCCACCCCGACCTCGAGATCTGCGTCTCGCTGGGCATCATGGACGAGGCCAAGGCACGCCGTCTGGCGGCGGCGGGCGTCGGCTGGATGAACCACAACTTGAACACCTCGGAGCATTTCCACGCCGAGGTCTGCACGACACACGACTACGCCGACCGTGTGGCGACGGTACTCGCCGGACGGCGTGCCGGCCTGCGGATCTGCTGTGGCGGGATCATCGGGCTGGGCGAGTCCGACGAGGACGTCGTCGAGCTGGCCTTCGCGCTGCGCGCTCTGGGCGTCGATGCGCTGCCGCTCAACTTCCTGCACCCCATCCCGGGAACGCCGCTGGGCGACCGCCCGGTGGTCGAGCCCGGGCGCGCGCTGCGCGCCCTGTGTCTGATGCGCTTCTCGAATCCCGACGCGGACATCCGCGCCGCCGGTGGCCGCGAGCGCACGCTCGGCGAGCGCCAGGGCCTGGCGCTCTATCCGGCCAACTCGATCTTCGTGAACGGCTACTTGACCACGCCCGGCCAGGCTGCAGCCGAAGCGCGGGCGATGGTCGAAGCTCTGGGCTTCACGCTCGAGTCCATCGAGGAGCAGGAAGCAGAGGGCTGAGACCCGGGCGCTCAAGGCGCCGCGCTGGCCTTGGCCTCACGCCGGGACTGGGGAATGCCCACCGGCTGCAGGTGCTCGCCGAATGCCGCATCGAAGCTCGCCGCGATCTCGGCGGCGGTCCAGCCACCTTCCTTGTACATCGCGGCGATCGGCCGCGGCGTCTGGAAGATCGTGAAGGCGTAGCCCCGCCTCCCGAACACCTGGCCGTTCACGTGGGCCGCCTGCTCCGAGGCGAGGTAGGCCACCAGGGCCCCATTCAAGTCGGGATCCATCTCGGGAGCCACCGCACGGCTCTCCATCCCGGGCATGCTGCCCACCATGCGCGTCATGCCCGAGGGAGCCAACGCGTTCACCGTGATGCCGTAGCGGCCGAGCTCGAGCGCCCAGGTGAACGTGATGCCCATCAGGGCCGCCTTGGCCGCGCTGTAGTTGGTCTGCCCGAAGTTGCCCCGCAGGCCGGCGCTCGAGGTGATGTTGACGATCCGGCCATAGCCCTGATCGCGCATCAAGGGGATCGCGTGACGGCCGCAGTTGAAGCTTCCCTTGAGATGGACCGCCAGAACCGCGTCGAAATCGTCCTCGGTCATCTTGCCGATCGTCCGGTCGCGAACGATCCCGGCGTTGTTGACCAGGATGTCGATCCTTCCGAACGAGCGGACCGCGGTCTCCACGATCCCCTGCGCGGCGGAGAAGTCCGTGACCGATCCGTAGCTCGGCACCGCCTTGCCGCCCAGGGCCTCGATCTCCCGGCACACTTGCGCCGCCGGATCCTTCTCGCCACCTCGGCCGTCGAGGCTACAGCCGACGTCGTTGACCACCACGCTGGCACCCTCGCGGGCCAGCGCCAGGGCGATGCCACGGCCGATGCCACGCCCCGCTCCGGTGACCACCGCGACCCTTCCCTGAAGCATCATGGTGCGACTTCCTTTCCCGAGCCGTGAGCCGGACCTCTCGAGAACACGCTGCCGCGAAATGCCTCGCTGCGCAACGCCGGGGTGCGACAGGCGCCCGGTGGGCGCGCTCGGATCCGGGCCACGGCCGGCACGCCAGGGCTCGGGCGCTCGCCGGTCCGGCCGGGAACGGCCGGCTCGACCGGGCATCCTCGCGCTCGAGATTCCATCGCGCTCGGTTGACAGCGATCCGCCCGCGAGGTGAGAGTCGCAGACGCGCCCAGCGCGCCGTCTGCTTGCTGCTCTCCAGGGACATGACGCGCCGATGAAGCGCCGCCTGCGACCGCTGCGAACCCAGCGCCGGGTGCGCTTCCGCCTGACGCTGCCCACGCTCCTGCTCCCGGTACTGGCGCTGGTCCTGCTCGGGCGGTCCGACGTTCTGCGTCGCCCGTTCGGCGAGCGTGAGGCAGCGTTCGCCATGGCTGCCCAGCCACAGCGCCTGCCGTCGCTGGGAGCCCCGGAGAGGTTGCCTGCGGGCGGTCCGAGCGGGGCCACGCTCGCCGCGGTCGGAGCGGCGGCACGGCTGCTGAGCAGCAGCGAGCTCCACCTGCGCCTTCCCGGCTTGCTCGCCGGAATCGCGGCACTGGGCGCGGCCATCGTCTTGGGCGAGCGGCTCTTCGCGACCCGCATCGGCCTCCTGGCCGCCCTTCTCCTGCTCGGCCTACCCGCCAGCAGCTCGTGGCTCGGCACCGACCTGAGCTGCGAGCCCTTCTACCTGCTCGCGATGCTCGTCGCGCTGGCAGCGATCCGCGACACCGGCGACTCGAAGGCCTCCGCCGTCTGGGCCGGGATCGGCGGGGGCGCCGCGATCGCGGTGGGCGGAGCCGACGGCGCCTGGCTGCCAGCGATGGCGCTGGTCTGGCTGTGGAGCAACCATGGATTGACGAGGCGCAGCCTGGCGACGGTCGTGTCGAGCACCGCGCTGACCGCGCTGGCCGTCACGGCGGCCTCTCACGCATGGCTGGTGCGCGCCGCCGGACGCGCTCCCGCGATCGGCTGGCACACCCTCGCCCCGCAGCTCGCCGGCGTGGCCATGCCGGGAGAGCTGCCGTTGCTCGAGCTTCTCCCCCTGCTGCCCTTCGGCCTGCTGGGAGTCGGCTCGCTGCCGGCGGGCTGGGCGAAAGACCCCTCGCTGCGCTTTCTCCTGCTCTGGCTCGCGTCCGCCAGCGTATCGCTCCTGTGCACCGCCTCGCCCCTACCCGCGTTCGTCGCGCTGGTCTTCCTGCTCGCGATGCTCGCCGTCTGGGGGATCGCCAACGCGCAGCCGCGCAAGACCATAGCCGCCGGCGTGGCAGCGATCGCGCTGGCCGCCCTGGCATGGCAGCTCGGGCGGGCGCCCGGCGCCGATGAGGAGGCCGATCGCTGGGCGGTGCGCGAAGCTGGCCGCTTCGTCTGGCGTACCGTCCCTGCGGAGCGTCGGGTCGCCGCGGCAACCCGGATCCGGCAGCGCATCGCCTACTACTCGAGGCGAGCCGTCGAGCCCCTGGCGGCCGTGGATCGGCCCGTCGACCTCGCGGGGATGGATTACGTGGTGCTGGATCGAGACGAGCTACGGATCCTGCGCGGCAGCTTGCGCGCCGCAGGGCGCGGCGGCGGTGCGCCCGACGGCTCGTCGCGCAACGCCACCCCGCGCGAGCGCTCGGTGCGCGACGGTACTGCGCACGGGCCTTCGGCCGCAGACGGCCTCCCACGCGAGGCACCGCCTCCCCAGCTGGTCGCGGAGTTCGGCCCATGGGCGATCGGCAGGCTTGGTCCGGCGGCTCGTCGGCCATCCGAGAAGCTCCCCGCAGGGCGCACGCATTCGCCCTTCGTTCGCCCGCCAGAGGGGGAGTTTCCGCAGTGATTTCAGCCGGTTCCTTGGTCTTGGAAACCTCGAATTGACTTCCACCGAGGGCCTCTCTAACGTCGGCTCAACCCCGCAGGTCGCGGGGTGGGAACACCAGCCATGCGGATGCTTCTTCCTCCGGTTCGCGAGCGGCGCGAGATCGATCGGCTGCTCTCGGGCTTCTTCCGCGACCACCGCCCGGCCGCCTTCCGCCGAGCTCTGGTCCGTCTGGCGCGCTACTACCGCTTGCCGACGCCCCGGATCACCTGGTTCGAGTACCTCGACTGGGGCAAGACCGCCGGAAGGACGTACGAGAACGGCGAGATCCATCTCGTACACCCTGAGCACTGGAAGCGCGGGCGCAAGTACAACTCCGAGCGCCAGTGGGTGAGCACCATCTACCACGAGATGGGCCACTACATCCTTTGGACCGACGCCGAGCGAAAGGCCGACACGTTCGCCGCGCGCATGGTGCGCGGCCTCGCCGCAGCGCGGGCTCGAGCGATCGGGCGCTCGGCGGCCGGCAGCGATGCGTCGCTCGAGGGCCTCGGCTATTCCGGTGCCGGGCTCGCGGTGATGGCGCGCCGCGGGCGGCGCCGGCGCAGCACCACGAAGAAGCCGCGTCGAGCCGCGCGTGGCTGATCGCGCCTCGAGGGGACGCTCTTCGGACGCGGGCGCCACGGCCGCCTCCCAGCCTGCTCCCGGCGCCGAGACGCCCCTGGGCGGGGAGCCAGCCGGCGTGGAGACGGTCGAGAGTCGTTGGTGGGTGGACAGCGCCACGGGCAGAGCACGATCTCCCGAGCGCAAGCCGCGCAGGGCCGACGGCGACGAGCCCGGCATCTCGATCCCGCGGATTGCCGGGGAGCGCCTGTTCCGCGTCGGGCGCCACTTCGACCAGGACCGCGCACTGGCCCTGCTGACCAACCCCAACGAGCACTGGCTGCGCGACGCCAACCCGCCCGAGGACGGCTGGGCCTACCTGCAGGCCGCCGAGGAGCGCTCGCGAGACGACCTCCTCCAGCGCGTCAAGCATTTCATCCGCCTGCCGCGTGCGGCGCGCGGCGTGATCGTCGACTCGGGCAGCAACTCCCTGCGGGTGGTCGTCACGGGCACACCGGTAGGCGAGCGCGTGGTCGAGCTCACGCTGGGCGGCGACTGCTCGCTGGACGCCTGGGCCGAGGGCGAGTGGGTCGGCGAGCACCTGTTCCGCGGGCGAGATCGGGCCCTGCGCGAGGCGTCGGGGTTGATCGCCCGCCACCTCGCCCCTGCCGAGGCTTGAGAGGCATGCCACGGCGCTACCGGGCCGACCCCGGGACCCGCCGCTCGCTCCTACCAATCGCCGCGGATATCGCGTAGGGGGGAGGCTCCGATTCGCACGAGGGCGCTTTCGCCGATCATCGGGGGGTGAGATCCAATGGACGACAAGGAGGCTGCGGCGCAGGTCAAGGCGGTCGTGTGGCAGTACACGCAGTCCGGCCTGGTCCTGCTCGTCGTGTTCCTGGCGGGGTTGTTCCTGGGCTATCAGCTCTGGGGAGTCGGAGACCAAGGCGCCCCGGCCCTGCGCGAGCACGCCAAGCAGCAGGACCAGGAGATCAACCGGGTCAAGAACGAGCGCGAGGACTGCCAGAAGGTGCTCGAGGTGACCCGATCGCGCCAGGCCTCCCTCGAGAAGGACATGGCCGCCCTGAAGGCGAAGGCCGGCGTGCCTTGATCACCGGTGCGGCGGCGCTCTGCGCCGGGCGGCTCAGGTGAGGTAAGGGACGAAGTTGCGCAGGGCGTAGAGGAGCGCCTCGAGGTCGGGGTACGGGTCGAGTTCGCGACAGAGAAACGCGTACTGGCCCCGTACTCGCTCGCGGTCCTGCTCCGCCGCCGGTACGCTCAACGAAGCCTGGAGCTCCTTGAGCATGGGCTGCGTCTGCAGCTTGATCTCGGTCGGGATCTCGTCCGAGGTGGCCAGCAGCAAGCGGGTGCGCTCGATCAGGCGGCCGATGATGTACTCGTCGCTGCGCTCCGCCACCGACTCCTCAGCCGCCCTCGCCCGGCTTCTTGCTCTCGGCGATCTGGCGCTTCCAATCGAGCACCTTGGCCTTGGCCGACTCCGCCTCGGCCTCGGCGATCATCCCGCGGCGCTGAAAGAAGGTCGACAGGCTAGTGTGCGCCAGGATGTCGTCGGGCGCCAGCTCGCAGAGCCGCTTGCCGACGGCGATGGCCTCGTCGAGCTCCTCGAGCTCGGCGTGCGCCATGGCCAGGGCGTGCACGGCATCGACGTACTCCGGGTCGAGCGCGAGCGCCTCGCGGTACTTCTCCATCGCCTCGCGCAGCTTTCCCTCGAAGGCGAGGTCCAGCCCCTCGTCGTAGAGGTCCTCCTTGGCGTCCATCGCCCTGGACGTTACGCGCGGTGCACCCGGGAGGCAAGCCACGCTCGCGGCGCGACGGCGGTGCTCCCGTGCCGGCCAGGCGGAGCCGGCAGGGGAGCGCCGGCACCGCCGAGCCACCGCAGCCGCGAGCCTCGCGTGCGCCCGCGGGGCTCGCCCAGTAGAGTGCAGCGAGCGATGCCCTCCCTCGATGACGTGGTCGCCTCCGTCCTCGATTTCATCATCCAGGGCGACGACACCAACGACGGGCCCCGCGCGGCCGGCCCGCGGAACGCCGCGCCCGAGGCGGGTGAGCGACGCCGGGTCGTGGCGCCGTGCCCGAGCGACGGGTGGACAACGGCGAGCCCGCCGGGCCTCCCCACGGAGCCGCCCCAGAGCGCAGTGGCGCACGGCGCTGCCACGCGGCAGCGAGCCGACGGGGCGACCGGGCAGGACCCGAGCTCGATGAGCTCACACCGCTTCGAGGCGCTGGCTCTGGAGGTCTTCGCCTTGCAGTACGGCGAGAGCCCGGCCTACCGGGCCTTCTGCGATCGGCGTGGGGCGACTCCCCGAACCGTGCGCGGCTGGGGGGAGATCCCCGCGGTACCGACCAGCGCCTTCAAGTCCCTCGACCTCTGCTGCGCGCCACCCGAGCGCATCTTCCTGACCAGCGGCACGACCCAGGGCGCCGAGCGGCGTGGCCGTCACCTGATCCCGAGGCTCGACCTCTACCGCGCCGCGGCCCTCACTCACTTCCGCCGCATGGTGCTGCCCGACGGTGTGCGCCCGCGCCTGGTCGGCCTGCTCGGCAGCCCCGTGCTCCTGCCCCACTCCTCGCTCGCGCAGATGGTCGAGTGGCTGCGCACGGACCTGTGCGATGGCGACGGCGAGCTCCTGGTCGAAGAGCAGGGCTTCGATTGCGCCCGCGCCGCCGAGCGCATCGCTGCGGCGACGCGCGACGGCAAGCCGCTCTGCCTGATCGGGCTGCGCGTGCTCTTCACCCGGCTGATCGAGCACTGCCGCGAGCACGGCCGGGTGCTCGAGCTGCCCGCCGAAAGCCGGATCGTCGACACGGGCGGAGCCAAGGGCGGGCGCGCGCTCTCCGATGCGGGCTTCTTCGCCGCGTGCTGGCACACCTTCGGCATCGCCGGCTATCACTGCGTGAACGAGTACGGCATGACCGAGCTCTGCTCGCAGTTCTACGACGACGTCCTGCTGGAGCGCTGCTCCGGCCACAACCAGCCACGACGCAAGCTCGGGCCGCCCTGGGTGCGCACGATCGCCGTCGACCCGCAGAGCCTGGCGCCCTTGCCCGACGGCGAGGTCGGCCTGCTGCGCCACATCGACCTGGCCAACGCCGGCTCCGTCCTCGCCGTCCAGACCGAGGATCTGGGAGTCGTCGAGGGCAATCGCTTCCGCCTGCGCGGCCGCGTGCCGGGGGCGGAGCCACGCGGCTGCGCGCTCGCCCTGACCGAGCTGCTGGGGGCGGGGGAACCGTGAGCCAGCGGCGCGGCGCGGCGCTGCCTCACGCCGCCGAGGCCGACGATGCGCAGCGCGGCGGCGTACCCGCCGAGGCCTGGCTCGCCGCTGCCGCGCTGCCTGCGCTGCTCGAGCGCCTGCGGCACGCCCGCACGTCCCTCGCCCTGCGCACCGTGGCCGGGCGCGCCGACGCGCTCGACCGGGTGGCGACCCTGTGGCTCGAGGATCGCCAGCGGCTCGAGGAAGCCGCCGGCGCGATCGCCCGATCCACCGGCTATGCGCAGGCGATGGTCGCGCTCTGCCTACGGCGCACCTTCTCCGCCTGGCGAGGCGCCGCACTGCGCGCGCTGCTCGCCGAGGCAACGCAGGCAGCCCCGCATGGCGACGGGGACCCGGGCGCTGGCGGCGGCGCGCGCGAGCCCCGAGGCGAGCATGCGCCCCGAGACACGCACGGCCCGCGTACCGTGCCATCGGACCGGCCGACCGGTGCGACGCACGTGGCCACTCCCGCCGAGCTGGTCGTCGTGATCCTGGCGCAGAACACACCGGGCCTGGCCATCGCCCCGGTGTTCTCGGCTCTCGGCCTGGGCGCGGCGGTGCTCGTCAAGTCGTCGCGCGGCGAGCCGAGCTTTGCCCCGCGCCTTTCGGCATCGATCGCCGAGGTGGACCCCGAGCTCGGCCAGGCCTGCGCGGCGCATTGCTGGGCAGGCGGCGATGCTGCGATCGAGGAGCGGGTCCTCGCGGCCGCGAGTCGCGTCGTCGTCTACGGCAGCAGCGCCGCCATCGCCGCGGTGCGCGCACGCGCCGGCGAGCGGACCGTGGCCCACGGGCCGCGCGTGAGCCTGGCGGTGGTGGGCGCGGCCGCCGCCGCGGACGGGAGCAGAGCGGAGACCACTGGCGAGGCAGCGGTCGAGATCCCAGCCGGCTTTCCTCAGCGCCAGGCGGCCGCCCTGGCGCGCGAGATCGCCTTCCTGGACCAGCGCGGCTGCCTGTCACCACAGGCGGTGCTGATCGACGCCCGCCTGGACCGCGTCGCACTCGGCCAGCACCTGGCGCGCGAGCTCGCCGCGCTCGAGTGCGAGTGGCCGCGGCGCCGGCTGTCGATCGGCGAGGCGGCCGAGCTGCGCCGCAGGGTCGACGAAGCCGAAGCCGAGGTGATCGCCGGGCGGGCCCTGGCCCTGCACGGCGGCTCCGGTCAGCCCTGGGCGGTGGTGGTCGAGCGCGACTCGACGCTGCGGCCGGCTCCCCTGGACCGCTTCGTCCGCCTGATCCCGTTCCGCGATTCAGCCGGGCTGCGCGCGCTGCTGCGGCCACTGCACGGCGTGCTCGAGTGCGCCGGCATCGACGCGCCGGAGCCGGCCCGTGCACGGCTCGCGCGAGCCTGCCG
>CAZGUU010000021.1:0-29674 GCA_964529315.1 uncultured Enterobacteriaceae bacterium | reverse complement strand
GTGCGGCGGCTCGGGGCGTGACCTGTAACCCCCGCGGGTGGCGCGCCACCCCGGGGGCACGCCGCTGCGGTGCCGGCTAAGGCGGGCCCGGGGGCTATGGGCCCGTTTCCGCCGTCACGGCGGACCACGGGCACCCTGGGCCTGTCCGGGGATTCCTGCGCACGCTCTCAGCCCTCGATCACCGCGTCCACCTCGATCTCGACCAGCATCTCCGGTGAGATCAGGCGCGCCACCTCGACCATCGTCGTCACCGGTCGGATCTCGCCGAACACCTCGCCGTGCGCCCGGCCGATCTCCTCCCAGCGCGCGATGTCGGTGACGAAGATCCGCGTGCGCACCACGTCCTGCAGTCGGGCCCCGGCGTGCTCGAGCGCCGTGCGGATGTTCTCCAGCGCCTGGAGCGTCTGCGTGCGCGCATCGCCTGGGCCGACGATCTTGCCGTCGCGCCCGGTTGCGGTCGTACCAGCCACCCACACCTGCGCACCGATGCGTACCGCGCGCGAGTAGCCGACGATCGGCTCCCAGGTGGATCCCGTCGAGATCTTCGTTCGTGCCATGGGGCTACTCGTCTCCGTCCTCGCCATCGATCTCGGGGACGATCACCGCGTCCAGCGTCGGGCGTCCCTCGTAGCTGCCCGTCGACTTCCCGCTGGGGTGCTCGGCGATCCACGACCCCGAGTCCCCGTAGGTATGGGTCCCGAACCGCCGGTACCGCTCCTGCCCGCCGCTGGAATCCTTGCGGATGATGGTCTTTCCGTACTGGTAGTACTTCGTTCCGTCGTCGCAATAGGTGCGAGAGCCCCGGGTGTAGCAATGCGTGTCAGCCGCGCCGGCTGCCGATGCAAGTAAGAAAATCAAAGCAAGCTGCTTCATCGCGCGAGCTCTCCCGGCCGGGGTCGACCGGCCTGCCTCCCAGGTATGCGAGGTCTAGGGCCCACGCAAGGCGGCGGCGAGCCAGGCCGCTGGCCGGCACCCCCCGGCTCTCGGGCGGTGGTCGAGCGGCGGCTGCGGATCCCTTTTCGATCTGCGACGAACGGTGGCTCGCGAACGGGGCCCTCTTGGGTCACAATCGAGGGGACGGCACTCACGCGGACATCGGCGACGGAGGGACCATGCACGACGCCCGACAGGGGCTTCATCATTCGGACACCACGAGCGGCTTGACGCGCCGCGAGCTGACGAGGTTCCTGGCGACGGGGCTCGCATCGCTGGCGCTGCCGGGCTGCGCCGGGGTGCAGCCCGCCCGCGCCGCCGCGCCGGCACCGCTTGCCCCCTCGCCCGGCGGGGCGATCCCGGTCGTGCTCTCCGGAGGGCCGCGCGGCGCCGACCCGGCGAGTGTCGCGGCGGCCGTGCGCGCCGCCGCGCAGGCGATCGACGATCTCGCGTGGCTCTCGCGCGGCGATACGGTCTTGGTCAAGGTCGTGTCGAACTCGGGCAACGACTACCCCGCGACCACCGATCCGATCGCCGTGCGGGCCATGGCCGAGCTGCTGCGCGAGCGCGGCGCCGGGCGGGTGATCGTCGCGGACATGTCGGGCGTCGAGCACGTCCGCTTCTCGAAGGATCGTCTGCGCGGCAGCAGCCGCGCGCTCATGGAGCGCAACGGGATCGCTCGGGCCGCGCACGAGGCGGGCGCGGAGCTGCAAGCGTTCGAGGAGGCGGGTTGGGACGCCTTCTACGAGGAGCGCCCGACGGTCGCCGGAACCTGGGCCGGGCCGGTCCTGCTGCCCGCGGTCCTGCGCGAGGTCGACCACGTCGTCCTGATGCCGCGCTGCGGGCGCCACCTGCTCGCCGGCAGTACGCTCGGCTTGAAGGCTGCCGTCGGCTGGTGGCGGCACGACGCGCGCCTCGAGTACCACCGCGACGCCTCCACCTTCTCCGAGAAGACGGCCGATGCCAACTCCGTTCCCACGATCGTCGCCAAGCAGCGGCTGGTGCTCACCTGTGCGACACGGCTGCTCACCACCTTCGGCCCGGACAGCGGGTACGTGTACGAGCCGGATGCCGGCCTGGTGCTCGCGAGCTCGTCGGTCGTGGCGCACGACATGGTGTCGCTCGCCTGGCTGCTCGAGGGCCGCCTGGCGACGCCGCAGTCCCTGCGCGAGGGGCTGATCGACGACCCCAACGAGTCGACGCTGGTGGTCAACCTCGCCAACCGCATCGTCACCGCCTGGCTGGGCGGCGTGGGCCAGGCTCTGAGCGCGCAGCACCTGGTGCGCTACGACCTGGGCTCGGTGTGGGACGACCGCGTGCTGCGGCGCGCGTTCGTGACGGGCGGCGGCGTGCCTCGTATCGAGCTGGCCGCGGCGGGCGGCGACGTCCCCTCCGCGCTACGCGAGCGTCTCGCGGAGCGCGTCGCGCTGCCCGCGGCGTAGCCGCGGCGTCACGCGGAAGCAGATGGCTCGCCGTGGTCGAACAGCACCTTGACGGCACCGGAGCGCCCCTGGTCGAAGCAGGCGAGGAACGCCTCGCGGTACTGCTCGAGCCGGAAGCGGTGCGTGAGGATCGGCGTGGGGTCGATGCGTCCGGCGAGCAGCAGATCGAAGTAGATCTCCATGGCGTGCTTGCGCCGCCCCTCGAAATCCTCCTCGCCGAAGGCATTCGAGCCGATCAGCTCGATCTCCTTGAAGTAGAGCGGTGACCACTCGAAGCGCCGCGGGCCTTCGACGCCCGTCACGACGATCGCGCCGCGCGGCCGGGTGATTCGCACGCCGACCTCGATCGTCTTGGGCAGCCCCACCGTATCGTAGACTACGTCGACGCCGCCGTTGAGCATGGGCAGGCCGCGCCACGGCTCGAGGACGTCGGCGCCGGCGATCCGCCCGATCTCGTCGATGATCGAGCGCTCCGGCGTGTGCGCGAGGACGGTGCGGGCGCCGAGCTGCTCGGCGAGCCGGCGCTGGTGGGGGAAGCGAGCGATCGCCAGAACGGGGCTCTCCGGGTAGAGCCGGTGCAGGATGTCGACGGCGCACAGGCCGAGCGTCCCGCAGCCGTAGACCACGCAGAAGCGACCCGGCTCGGGCGGTCGCTTGAGGATAGCGTGCAGCGACACGGAGAACGGGTCGGCGAGCACCGCGGCCTCGTCGCTCACGCCGTCGGGCACGGGGATGGCCATCGACTCGTGCGCCGGCAGCAGCGGCGCGAAGCCGCCCGGAGCACCGGAGCAGGTTCCCGTGTGGATGCCGGGTGGCAGGTGCCCGTGGGTGAAGCTCGCGCAGATCGAGTAGTCGCCCCGCGCGCAGGCGGCACACGGTGGCTCGATGCCCCGCGGGCCGCAGGACAGCCAGGGATTCAGCACGACGCGCTCGCCCAGGCGGCGGCGCCTCACCGCGGAGCCGACCGCGGCCACGGTCCCGAGCACCTCGTGCCCGAGGACCTGAGGAAACGAAATGAGCGCGGTCAAGGGATTGTCGACGTTGCCCTTGAGGAAGACTTGCTTGTAATCGCTGCCGCAGATGCCGCACAGCCGCGCCCGGATCAGCAGCCAATCCGCCGCGGGCAGCGTGGGCTCCGCGATCTCCTCGAGCTGCATCGGCGCGAGCGGGCCCACCAGGGCACGGGGCCTCGCGTAGGCGAGCAGCTTGGTCGCGATCAGGCGCGCCACGTCGTACCGAAACACGAGAGCTCGCATGTCCACCTCCCGCAGTGCGCGGGGTCAGGTAGAGCAGAGCCACGCTGCGGGGAAAAGCCGCTGAAATGCCTCGTCTTGCGCCGCCGACGCAGCAGTCGGCGACCACCGCCGACTCAGCCCGGCGACTCGATCGCCACCAGCTCGATCAGCACGTCGCGATCCTCCGGGGGCCCGAACGGACCCTGGAGGCGCACCGTCAGGTGTGGGGGCTCGCGCGTGACCCACGCCTCGATCTCGGGGAGAAAGAGGCGGGCGAAGGGCCGCACGACGGCGGGTAGGCCGAGGCTCTCGGCATCGACTCGCATGCGCAGGTGGTCGCAGGTGAAACGCCCGGCGGGGACGGAGACCTCCTCGGTGCCGTGCTTGCGCAGGTTCACCTTGAAGGCCTGCGAGACGCCGAGCACGTGAAACGACCCGTGCCCGTCGCCGTCGCGCGGTAGATGGCCGAGGAGGTAGAGCATGCCCTCGGTGATCGAGTAGGTGTCGTCGGGCACGCTCTGGCCGGAGAACGGCAGGGCATCGGAGCGGAACTGCCGGAGCGACAGGGCGAGTGTCTCACCCGCCCCGTCGCGCAGCCGGTATTCGTCCTCCAGACAGCGCAGCGTGCCGTCGTCGCGCACGAGGATTCGCGAGTCGGCCTTGCCGCCCGCGGGTCGTGTGGTCTCCGCATGGACCGCCAGCAGCTGCTCTCCGTCGCGCTCGAAGGTCTCGACCCACAGGCGCGATGCGTGGATCGGTTGGCGGGTTCGGGCTGAGACCATCTGCAGGCGGACCGGCGGCAGCCGGCTCACGTCGAAGGCCTGGATCGGGGCGGCGCTCGCCGGCGCGCGGCGCCCGAGCAGCACCAAGGCCAGCGCCGCGGCAGAGAGCAGGCGTCGCAGCGAGGTCCGTGAAGCTCGACCCGGCTCGACCGCGGCCCGCCGGCTGCCACCTTCCAACCCCATGTCCGCGCGTTCCATGCGAGCCGGGCACGATATGCGGTTGCAAGTACCGAGTCGAGCTTGCGCGCCCGCGGTCGCCTGAAGTGCCGAATGCCAGCCGGAGGCAAACGGCTGCGCGATGCCCTTGGCCTGCGCAGCGGGGCGAAGTCCGTCGAGTCTTCAGTCGCGCGCGGAGACCCGGCGGAGTCGACCCGGGTCCGCGCAGGGCCCGGCGTGGAGCTGCAGCGGTCCCTGCTCCCGGGCGCGAGCCACCAAGCGACGATCGAGCTTCACCTCGACCGTCGCACGCGCCGCGGGCTCGAGATCGACGCGGCGGAAGCCGCACAGGGTGCGCAGCGGCTCACGGTGCGTCCCCAGCGCGACCGCGACATAGACCTGAACGACCTCGCTCCCAAGACGCGATCCGGTATTGGTCAGCTCGACCCGGACCACCAGGTCGTCGCCCGCCGCGACGACGCTCGGCTCGGACCACGAGAACGACGTGTAGCCGAGCCCGTGGCCGAACCAGAAGGCCGGCGTCCGGCCGCTCGCCTCGTAGAGACGGTAGCCGTGCAGCGGCCCGTAGGTGACGTGTCGGGCGCTGGGATCGAAGTCGGGCAGATCGGAGGTGGTCACCGGCCAGGTCATCGGGAGCCGGCCGCCCGGGCTCGCGTCGCCGAACAGCACGTCGGCGATCGCGCGGCCGCCTTCCATGCCGGGGTACCATGCCATGAGGATCGCCGAGACCCGCTCGCGCCAGGCTTCGGTCACGAAGGCGGATCCGCCGAGGAGGACGACGATGGTGCGCGGGCACGCGTCGGCCACCGCGCGGATCAGCGCTTCGTGGGATTCGCGCAGGCGAAGCTCCGTCCGGTCGCCGCCGATCACACCCTTGGCCGTGGCGATGTACTCGCCCTCGTCGACGTGGGTGGTTCCGACGACGACGATCGCGGCGTCGGCGCCCGAGGCCGCAGCCACCGCCGCGGCTGGGTCGTCCGTGCACGAATCCGCGAGTGCCGTGCCGCGCGCGGCCACCGCCTCCCGCAGGCCGGCCAACGGCGTCACGACGGACGGGGCGCGCACCCAGCTCGAGCCGCGATCGCCGGTGCTGGCGAGGTCGGCGAGACGACCCACCACGGCGAGCCGTGCCGCTGCCGGGTCGAGCGGCAGCGCGGGTACGTCGCCGAGGCGCTCGTTGCGCAGGAGAACCATCGAGCGGACGGCGACCTCACGGGCGAGGGTGCGGTGCGCGAGGCCAGCGATGGCGTCCGCTCGGTAGCGCTCCGGCTCGCCCCGGCCGGCGAAGCGCAGCTGCGCGCGCAGGGCGCGCTCGACGGCGTCGTCGATCCGCGCCATCGGCACGCGACCGAGGAGCACCGCCAGCGGGAGCGCGCGGGCCAGGAGGCGGAAGGGCATCTCGAGGTCCTGCCCGCCGCGGAAGGCGGCCGCGGCGTTGCGCATGCCGAAGACGAAATCGGTCATGACGAAGCCGTCGAAGCCCCACTCTCGCTTCAGGATCTCCGTGACGAGGTGGTGGTGGTGCCCGCACCAGTCGCCGTTCACCCGGTTGTAGGCGGTCATCACGCTGGCGACGCCGGCCTCCACGCAGCGGCGGAAGTGCGGTAGGTAGACGTCGCGCAGATCGGCCTCGTCGACCTGGACGTCGACCTTGAAGCGGGAGCGCTCGATGCTGTTGCAGGCGTAGTGCTTGGCACAGGCCATCACGTGGCGCTGCGCGCCCTCGACCGCGGCGGCACCCATCTCGCCCAGGAGGTGCGTGTCCTCGCCGTAGGTCTCCTGGGCCCGTCCCCAGCCCGGATGGCGGAGCAAGTTGATGCACACGCCACCCCAGAAGTTCGCGCCCTGCGCGCGCGCCTCGACGCCGATCGCGTCGGCCACGCGGGCCTCCGTCGCCGGGTCGAAGGTCGCACCCCGGGCGATCGCTGCGGGAAACGCCGTCGAGGCACCCATGACCACGCCGCGCGGGCCGTCGGTGAAGCGAATGCCCGGGATGCCGAGTCGCTCCAGCGCCCCGGCGACGATGGGTACGGCGTTGTAGCGCCTGGCCATGGCCAGCAGCCCACGCAGGACCGGCGTACTGCCGGCCACCATGCGCAGGCGCTCCGCGCGGCTCAGGCGGCCGCGCAGAGAGCGGGCCGTCGCGCCCGGGTCCGATCCGACGGGGAGCGTTCCCCAGACTGGTGGCGCGCTCACCGCGGTGCCTCCAGCGCCGGCAACCCGGCGGCCGGCCGGCCGCCGCCTGTCTCCCTGGTGTACGGGTGGCCCATGCGAGGCGCACAGGATAGGGGGGCGCGGGCAACGAGTCGAGCCGCCGACACGGCGCCGACACGGCGAGCTTCCCGCGCAATCCGTCCGACTTGACATGCGCCCGTCCCTCGGACATTGGCCTGGCCATGCCCGGCGTGCGCCGGTGGCTGGCGGCCCTGCTCCTGGGGATGCAGATCGCAGCGTGCAGCGATCGCGGCGCGACGTCGCCGGCTGCGGAGGCTCCCGCCGCGGACCAGGGGGGACCTGCCGGCGCGCTCCAGCCGAGGGAAGTCGCGGCGCCGCCGGCGGAGGCGGCCCTGCCGCGCTCCGGAGACGGGCAGCGGCTGTTCGACGAAGGTGTCGCGGCCTTCCAGGCCGGCGATCCAGCAGGGGCGGCTCGTTCGTTCGAGGGTGCTGCCGCTCTCGGGCACGCCCATGCGCAGGTCCAGCTCGGCTGGCAGTACGAGTATGGCAAGGGGGTGCCGCAGGATCTGGGTGCCGCCGTTGCGTGGTACCACCGTGCTGCGGAGCAGGGCGACCGCCGAGCGCAGCACAACATCGGCAACCTCTACCTCAAGGGGAAGGGCCTCCCCTTCGACCCGGAGCTCGCCCGCACCTGGCTCGCCCGCTCCGCGCAGCAGGGTGACGCGGAGGCAATGCACGACCTGGGGTACATCTACGAGTTCGGCGTCGGCGTGCCGAAGGACACGGCGCGCGCGATCGCCTGGTACGCGCAGGCCGGCGAGCGGGGCAACCGCGAGTCTGCGTTCGCGGCCGAGCACCTGCGGCGTGGCGGCGTAGCTGCACCCAGCGCCGCGGCGCGGGAGGCGTTCCTCGGGCAGATGTTTCGCGACCTCCTGGACACCTCGGCGGCCTATGATCGCGCTGCCGAGGCGCGGGCACGCGGTCGCGCCCGCGCCGCCGGGGATTCCGAGGGCAACTGGCGGAGCTACCTCACCTGCAGCGGGGGCGGGTGCTGACGGAGTCCTCAACGGCGCCACCGCAGACACTCCCCGATGTCCCTTGCGCGGAAGACCCGTGAACGAGGCAATGCGAGCGAAGAGCAACACCCGAGCGCAAGCCCTCGCCGACGTGTCGCTTTCGCGGGATCCCGAGCAGGAGGGTCTGGCGTTCTCCCGAGGCCGGGGTCGCGCTCGCGGATGACGGCCGAGCGAGGGTGAGCCGCCCGGTCCTCCGGGGAAGCAGCGGGCGGCGACACGCCCATGGGCGGGCGTTTCAGATGGGCGGGTAGTGCGGAACGCCCGGCGCGGCCGGTTGTGCAGCGAATCGGCTGCGGCGCAAGCCCGGTCGGGGTGCAGCGGGTGGCTTGCAGGGCGGTCGCGCCGGCCGGCGAAAGTCTCGCGGAATCAGTGGCCTGTGCTCTGGCACGGGTGATGCTGCCCGGTCGAAGGTGCGGCATCGAGCCGAGGGTCGGAGCGGCGGCTGCGTTGACCGAGCCGGACGGCGGTGCGCATGAAGCCGAAGGCCGCGAAGCCGGGCTCCGGGCGGTCCGCAGCGAGTCGAGGAAGCAGCAAGACATGGCCATCGTCGGACTCATCGTCGCGCTGATCCTGCTCAGCCACTTCAAGCGGCGGCGGGACGAGTCGCGGCGCTGCTCCTGCAGGCTCGAGGAGGAGGGGAGCGTGCGCAGCCCGAGGGCGAGCAGCTGGCACGAGGAGTGGCAGCGACACTGGGCACAGAAGTTCCACCGCGAGGCGGAACGCCGCCATCGCGACTGGGACCGCCAGGCGCGACGCTGGGAGCGCCAGGTGAAGAGGCGCGGGCGGCGCTGGCGAGCTTCCGCGCTGGCCGATGGCGCGGCCGATTCGCGCGAGAGCGCCGCCGTGGCTGAGCCGCGTGGGAACGGCTCCGCGCCCGACGCGACGGCGAACGGTTGCTGCCACGAGGACCGACCCGCGACCGGCGACACGACGAACCAGCGCTCCGGGCAGGCGGCGGGCAGTGCGGCCCCGACCGGAGGCGCCGGCGCCCCGCACCCCGAGCGCACCCACGACCAGATCCTGCGCCGCGCCCGGCGCCGCGCGGCGCCGGGCGTGAGCTTCTACGGCCACCTGATGAGCTACCTCGGCGTCATGGCCTTCCTCGCCCTGGTGAACCTTTTCACCACCTCCTACCCATGGTTCCTGTGGCCCGCGCTCGGCTGGGGCATCGGCCTGTTCGCCCATTGGATGGCCGTGTTCGGCTCGCGCACGCTCAAGGAGCGCTACTTCGACCCGGCCGTCGAGCGAGAGGTGCGCCGCGAGACGATTGCCGTGCGCAGCGAGAAGCAGGCGCACATCGACGAGCTCTCGGCGACCATCGCGCACGAGATCCGCAACCCGATCGCCGCGGCCAAGAGCCTGGTGCAGCAGATGGGCGAGGACCCGCGCTCGGTGGAGAACGTGGAGTACGCGCAGGTTGCGCTCGAGGAGCTCGACCGCGTCGAGCGCTCGATCTCGCACCTGCTGCGCTACGCCAAGGAGGAAGAGCTTCACTTCGCGCCGGTCAACCTGGCCGGCGTGCTCGACTCGGCGTTGACCGGGATGCGCGCCAAGCTCGACGCCGCGAAGGTCGCCGTGTCGCGCAACTACATCGCCGGGCCGACGGTGATCGCCGACGGCGAGAAGCTGCGCCAGGTGGTAGCCAACGTGCTGGACAACGCGATCGACGCTCTGGCACCGGTGGCCGAGGGCCGGCGCGTCGAGCTGTTCGTCGAGAACGGCGTGCCGGGCCGGGCCCGGATCCGCGTGCGCGACAACGGCTGCGGCATCCCAGCGGATCGCATCGACCGCATCTTCAACCCGTTCTTCACCACCAAGGACAAGGGCACGGGCCTGGGCATGGCGATCTCCAAGAAGATCGTCGAGGCGCACGAGGGGACGATCGACGTGGTGAGCGAGCCGGGGCACGGCACCGAGTTCGTCATCACGCTGCCGCTGCCGCGCTGAAGCGCGGTACGGCGACGTTTCGGAGGTGGACCTCGGGCGAAGCCGCGGGAAAGAGCCCCCGGTCGAGTCCCGGGGAAGGGGCCGGGGACGTCCCCCGGCGACGGACGCCCAGCGAGGCGAAGCGAAGGACGACATGCAGGGAAGGATTCTGGTCGTCGACGACGAGAAGGCGCTGCTCCTGGCGCTCAAGGGCCTGCTCGCCAAGGAGGGCTACCAGGTGGAGACGGCCACCTCGGGCGCGGAGGCGATCCGGCGAATCGAGCGGGGCGCGTTCCACGTCGTGGTGACGGATCTCAGCCTGGGCGACGTCTCGGGCCTCGAGGTGCTGGCCCGTGCCCGCGAGGCGGACCCCGATCTCGCGGTGGTGATGATCACCGCCTACGGCTCGGAGAAGGTGGCCGTCGAGGCGATGAAGCTCGGCGCCGCCGACTACCTGCCCAAGCCGTTCGACAACGACGAGCTACGCATCGTCGTCCGCCGCGTGATGGAGACCGCTCTCCTCAAGCGGGATCACCGCCGCCTGCTCGAGCAGGTGCAGGGCACCTATGCCTTCGAGCAGATCGTCGGTGGAAGCCCGGCCATGCAGAAGCTGTTCGCCGCGATCGACAAGGTGGCCGACACGGACGTCACGGTGCTGATCCGCGGCGAGAGCGGTACGGGCAAGGAGCTGGTCGCCAACGCCCTGCACTACCGCAGCCCGCGCCGGGGCAAGCCGCTGGTCAAGATGAACTGCGCGGCACTGTCGCGCGAGCTGGTCGAGAGCGAGCTGTTCGGCCACGAGAAGGGCTCGTTCACCGGGGCGATCGGGCGGCGCGAGGGCAAGTTCGAGGCGGCGCATGGCGGCACGCTGTTCCTCGACGAGTGCGGCGACATGCCGCCCGAGACCCAGGCCAAGCTGCTGCGCGCCCTCCAGGAGAAGGAGTTCGAGCGGGTCGGCGGCAACCAGCCGATCAAGGTCGACGTGCGCCTGCTCGCGGCGACCAACCAGGACCTCGAGCGCGCGGTCGAGCAAGGCCGCTTTCGCGAGGACCTCTACTACCGCCTGCGGGTCGTCGAGCTGGCGATCCCGCCGCTCGCCGAGCGCCGCGAGGACATTCCGCTGCTCGTCGACCACTTCTTGAAGGACGCGGCCAAGCGCTTTCGGCGCGACGTCCTACCGCTCTCCGGCGAGGCGCTGCGCGCCTGCATCGCGCACCCCTGGCGGGGCAACGTGCGCGAGCTGCGCAGCGCCGTCGAGCAGGCGCTGCTGCTCGCCTCGGGGCCGGAGATCACGGCGGCGGACCTGCTCGGCGGGGCGGCGATGGGTGCGGTGGCGCGTGGCATCGTGGTCGCTGCCGGCCTCGGCGGAGAGCGGATCGCCGGTGCTGCCGAGGGGCCGACGGCCGGCGGTGGCGGCGGCACCGGTGCTGCCGGGGACTGGCCTGCCGGCGCGCTCCGGGGCGAGGGCGCACCGTCACGCGAGGCGCCCGGCAGCCCGTCGCTGCCGCGCACCTTCCGTGAGGCCAAGGACCGCGTGGTCGGCGACTTCGAGCGCCGCTTCCTGCTCGACGCCCTGCGCCGCAACGCGGGCAACATCACACGGGCCGCGGAAGAGGTGGGCATGTACCGGCAGAGCTTCCAGCAGAAGATGCGCGAGCTCGGCATCACGGCCGAGGACGCAGGTGACGCTTGAGGAGCCGATGGCCGTCCTCGAACGCGAAGAGAAGCGCAGGCTCGAGACGAGACGAGAAGCACGGAGAAGATCCGAAGAGACGAGGAGAGCGACGATGAGCTTCCTGTCGAGGTTGGTGAACCTGGTGCGCGGTACCCTGTCGCACTGGATGGGTGCCCGGGAGCGCGGCAACCCGGCCGCGGTCTACGAGTCGGCGATCCGCGCGCGGCTCGAGCAGTATGGCCAGCTGCGCGAAGCAGCGGCCGGCGTGATCTACATGCGCGGCAAGCTCGCGCGCGAGGTCGACCTGCGCTCGCAGGAGCTCCGCCTGATCGCCCGCCAGCTCGAGATCGCCGTCGAGAAGGACCACGACGAGGCGGCGATCGCGCTGATCACCCGGCGTGACGCCCTGCAGTCCGACGTCGAGCGGGTTTCCAAGGAGCTCGCCGAGCTCACCACGGAGGCGGATGCGGCGAAGAAGAACCTGGTCGCCTTCCAGCAGGAGGTGGCGCGGCTGCGCGACGAGAAGCACCGCACGCTTGCGCGTTTGGCCAACGCGCACGCCCGGCTGCGCCTGCAGGAGACGCTCAAGGGGCTGGTGCCCGACGCCGACATCCAGGCGCTCGAGGACGTGCGCGCGCACGTCGAGCGGCTGGTCGCCGAGGTCCAGGTGAGCCGCGAAGTCGGCGACGCCGAGCTGGCCCGCAAGCTCGACACGATCCGCGAGGGCGAGGCCAATGCCGCGGCGCGTGCCCAGCTCGACGAGTTGAAGCGCGCCCGCCGCGCCCGGGCGCTCGTGCCGGTCGTCCTGCCCGCGGCTGCACCGGCGAGCCCTGCCTGAGCGACTCTCAGCGGCTCGCGCGGGCCGAGCCGCGAAGGACGTGCATCTGCGGCCGCCGCGAGCGCGGTGCGACGCTTGCGAGGTGTCGGCACCCTGCTTGCGCAGCGTCGCGGCGTACCCTGCAGCTCGCCCCGAGCGCGTCGTGTCGTCCGCGATAGCCCCAGTGCAAGAAGCATTGCGTTCGGCGCGGCGCGACGCGCATGATCTCGCGATGCCGGCGCGCCGGAGGTCGCCACAGGATACAAAATTCCAGCTCGCCGACCTGTGGCACCGTCTCGTCGGAGCGCCATTCCTGCGACTCTCGCTCGTCTCTCGGCCGCCGCCGCGATGTCGCAGCCACGGCCGCAGCGGTGCGCGAGATGGACGGATTCCTCGCCCGAGGCATGCCGGCACGATCGTTGCGACCGCTGCGCCGCGGGGCTGCAGGGGGTGAGCACGATCGCCATCCTGCGAAATCTCGAAGCGCAAGGGGGGAAGCATGTCGACTCGTGATGCGCGACGTTCGGCGGCGTGGCTGGTCCTGGCATCGGTGGTGGGCGCCCTCTGCCTGCCGCGAGCGGCGCTCGCCGTGGAGCTGTACCTGAGCAAGCGCGACTTCGTGAAGCCGCAGGGCGCGACCTGGAGCGTCACGGCGACCCTGGATCGCTACGGCGAGGCGGCTCCATTCACCTTTACGTCGACGGCACCGGCCTCGAGCGGTATCACCATGAGCGTCTCGCCGCACCCCGTCACGGGGTCGCGCGCCACCGTGACGCTTCGGGTCGCCGCGGACGCACCGTTGCAGACGAGCTATTTCGAGATCGTCGCCAGCGGCGGCGGGGAGACCAAGATCGCACCCATGGAGGTTCGCGTCACCAAGGCCAAGCCGGGCAGCGGTGGACCTCCCGGGACCGGGTCGTTCACGATCTCCGCGCCCGCAGCGGTGACCGTCGAGCAGGGCCGGGAGGCCACGGCAGCGGTGAGCATCTCGCGCACGAGCTTCTCGGGTGCGGTGGCCCTCTCTCTGTCGGGCGCACCGCTCGGGGTCACGGCGTCCTTCACGCCGGCTTCGACCACGGGAAGCTCGAGCTCGATGGCGCTGCGGGTCTCCAGCGGGGTCGCCCCGGGAGCCTACGGCCTGACCGTTCGCGCGGTGAGTGGCAGCCTCGTGTCGACCGCGCCGATCGCTCTGAGCGTGACCCGAGCCGCCGCCGATTTCGAGATCAGCGCTCCGTCTCGCGTCTCCGTGCGCAAGGGGCAGACGATCTCGCTCACCGTCGACGTTTCGCGCAACGGCCTCACCTCACCGATCGACTTCGCGACGACCGCTCCGGCGAGGGTCTCCTGCTCCTGTCCTTCGACCGCGGGCAGCTCCTCGGTGTGCAGCGTGGCTGCCGCGTCGGACGCGCCGTCGGGATCCGGCAGCATCGAGATCCGCGGGAGCTCGGCCGGGATCACCCGGTCCGCCACCGTGGCGGTCGACGTGCTCGATCCCGCACCGCCTCCTTCGGCGGGCCTCAAGGCCTTCCCCGAGGCGCAGGGCTTCGCGGCGCGGATCACCGGCGGGCGCGGTGGAGCGGTGTGCAAGGTGACCAATCTGAATCGGAGCGGCGCGGGCTCGCTCCAGGCGTGCCTCGACCTGCCTGGCCCGGCGATCATCCTGCCGGTGGTCAGCGGCGTGATCCGCGACGGCGTCGTGGAGTGCCACCGGGGCAACAAGACGATCGCCGGCCAGACGGCGCCGCTCGTCGTCCGGGGGCTGGTCTTCGACAACACCTTCGAGAGCAATCCCGATTGCAAGAACGTGATCGTCCGCCACCTGCGGTCTCGACCGGGCGAGGGAGAGCTCTCGGCGAGCGGCTGGATCCAGGGTGATGCGTTCGTCGTGGACGGCGTGAGCCAGATCCTCCTGGCGAACGTCTCCACGGGACACGTCTCCGACGAGTCGCTGCAGATCTCTCGGTCGCACGACGTGACCGTGCAGGATTCGATGTTCGGCGAGAGCCCGGGAACCGACCACTTCTGGCACGGCGTCCTGGTCAACTACTCCAACGCCGGTGTGGGCGAGGAGAAGACCGGCAATCTCGATCGCCTCGCATTCGTGCGCAACCTGTGGAACGGCGTCACGGCGCGCTTCCCCGAACTGAGCTGCGAGGAGAGCGGCGACGGCGTGGCCCACTTCGGCGCATCGAACTGCACGGGCAAGCGCTTGAAGGTCGAGGTGTCCAACAACCTGGTGTGGGATCCGCGCGACCCGGTCTATTACAACCGTTGCACGAGCACGAATGCCGGGAACGACTGCTCGCCGTCCTCGCCCTCGTTCTTCCTCGACCTGAACTGGGTCGGCAACTACATGACGGCGCGCAGCGGCATCGACAACGGCATGATCGTGCCGCAGGTCCTCGGCGAGGCGCGAAACGACGTCTACTATGCGGACGACTACTACGACCGCGGAACGCCCGCGCTCTACACCTCGAGCTCTCCGGGAGCCGACGGGCGGCACGACTACCCCGACATCGACTACATGCCCGCCGCGCAGCTGCACGACTACATGGTCGGCGGTGCGGGAGCCTTCCCGCGCGACGCGATGGACCGGAGGCTGATCGGCTACCTGCAGGAAGACGTCGATCTGAACCCGGCGCTCACGAGCCGGCCGCGAGACACCTTCGTCAGCGAAGCGCCGCCCTGCGGCTCTCCGGTCGCCGCCGCCCGCGACACCGACGGCGACGGGATGCCCGACTCCTGGGAGAGATCCCACGGGCTGATCGTCGGCGTCGACGACCACAACGGAACGACGCTCTCGGAGGACGGGTATACGAACATCGAGGTGTTCCTGAACCAGCTGGCGAGCGAGGTCGTCGAGCTGGGCGTGAGCGCCTACTGCGGGTACTAGGCCACGGCCCGCTGCGCACCACCCGAGTCCCACAGCCCTCGCGGATAGTCGCGGTACAGGCGGCCGTAGCTGCGCCGGTAGCGGGCCGTCGCCAGAAGCACGCGGAGCAGGTCGCGGGGCGGCACCTTGCGGTGGGTGGTGCGCAGCGGGTTCTGGCGGTCGCCGTCGGCGACCTGCCGGGCGAACCGGGCGGTGAACTCGCGCAGGGGTAGGGCGGTCGGTACGAGCGGGTGCATGCCGTCGTGCAGGTCGTAGGCGTCGCGCACCCAGATGCGGGGCTCCATCGCGGCGTAGTCGGGGGTGCCGGGCGACGGCGTGCACACGGTGAAGCTGCACTCGGCGGCGGGCATCCCGCGGACGTACTCGGCGAGCCGCTCGAACTGCTCGCGCGTGTACTCGGGTCGCACCATGAAGGCGGCGTGCACCGCGATGCCCATCTCGAGGAGGGCGTCGTGGGCGCGCCGGTTGATCGCGACGCTCGCGCCCTTGTGCACCTGGCGCAGCTCCTCGTCGGTGGGAAACTCGAAGCCGACGAAGACCGCGTCGAGCCCGATCTCGCGCCAGCGGCGCAGCAGATCGGGCGCGCGCAGGACGGTCGTCGAGCGCACCCAGGCGAAGTAGCGCTTGCGCACGCCGCGCGCGGCCAGCGCCCGGGCGAGCTCGTGCGAAGCGTCGGGGTCGATGAAGCTCTCGTCGTCGCCGAAGTAGACGTGGCGCGCTTCGAGGCCGGCGATCTCCTCGACGACGTCGTCCACGGGCCGGGGCAGGTGGTGGCCGCCGTAGAGGTGCGGCACGACGCAGAAGGTGCAGCGCATGCGGCACCCGAACGAGCTGCGCACCATCGCGACGGGCTCGTAGATCGGCTGCCAGTCGGCGGGGCGCGCGCACAGCCAGGTCGAGGTGTAGGCGCGGTGGTTCCAGAGGTCGCGGCGCGGGATCGGCACGCGCGCCGGGTCGAGCAGCGCGGTCGGCTGCACGATGAGAAAGGCGTCGCGGGTGCCGGCGGCGCCGTTCGCATCGCCGGTGCGCAGCACGGAGGGGATCGTGGCGTGGTCGTCGCCGCGCGCCAGCGCATCGACCAGATTGCGAAACGGCTCGCAGCCCCAGCCGCGCACCACGTAGTCGACCTGTGGCACGTCGAAGTCCTGCGGCAGGACGGTCGCGTGGTGGCCGCCCACGACCACGCGGCAGCGTGGCAGGACGGTGCGCGTCGCCTGGGCAAGGCGCCGCACGGTCGAGGCTTCGTGCGTGTAGCCGGTGAAGCCGACCAGGTCGGGCCGGAACCCCGCGAGCGTCGCGCGGAAGGCGCTATCCGCGCGGCGAGAAAGGCGCAGATCGAGCACGCGGACCTGGTGCGGCGGCCCGACCACGGCGGCCAGGTAGCCGAGCTCGAGCGGCTCGAGAAGCTGGAAGGCGGCCAAGCCGCGGATCGTCGCCAGGCGCGGCCGCGGCTTGACCAGCAGGATGCGCAGCGCTCGGCCCATCGCGTGGCGCCCCTCGCGCCCGGGTCAGCCGACGCGCGCCGCGGCGCGGTCGACGCTCCACAGCGCGCACTCGAGGTAGCCTCCGGAGAGGTAGTCGCCGCAGAAGGAAACGTCGCGGCGCCGGTCCGCTGCATCGAGGAAGCGCAGCGCGCGCCCGCCGTGGCCGGCGGGATGCCAGGGGACGCCCATCGCGTGCCGCGTGACCACGGCCTCCTCGATCCACGACGAGAACCCGGAGAAGCGCACGTCGAGCTCGCCACGGCACACGTCGACGACGCGCGCATCGCTCTCGCCCGTGAATTGGGCCGAGCTCGGGTAGCAGACCCATGCCTGGAGGATCGCCCTGCCCGAGGGCGCCATGGCGGGGTTCTTCTGCTGCGCATCGATGCACAGGCTGACCACGCCGGGATGGTCGGAGGGCATGAAGTAGGACCAGACGCCCGGCTCGAGCGGCCGGTCGAGGAAGAACGACACGATGATCGCCGGAGGCAGGGTGACCCCGGCCAGGAAGCCGCGCTCGAAGGTCCACTCCTCGGGGAGGAGCGGCGCGGCCTGCGGTGCGGTGGTCGCCACCACGACGTGGTCGGCCGCGACCACCTCGCCGCTGGCCAGGGCGATGCCGCGGGTGCGGCCGCCCTCGACGACCAGGCGATCCACGGGCGTCTCGAGCCGCACGTCGAGCCGGTCGGCCAGCGCCTGGTGCAGCGAGGACACGCCGCCCGCGAGCGAGAGGTAGTCGGTGAGCAGGATGATGCGCACCAGGCGCAGCACCTGCAGCAGGCTCGGATGCGCCACGGCCGGCTCGCTCAGGCTGCCTACGACGACCAGCGTGCGGACGATGAACTCGCGCGCCACGGGATCGCGGATGGCGTCGAGCGCGAGCACGTCGTCCAGCGCCGGGCGATCCTCGGCCTCGAAGGTGCGGATCGGGTTGCGCAGCAGCAGGCGAGCGAGCAGGCCCGCGACCCGCAGGTTGCCCGCCACGCCAGCGGTCTTGAGCCACGGCAGCCGGTGGTGCAGCAGGAAGCTGCCACCCGGGGCGCGCTCGTCGAAAAAGCGGGTCGCGCCGGCGATCTGGTGCAGGCTTCGCGTGAGGCCCGTCTCGCGCATCAGGCCGAGCGCCCGCTCGTAGGAGCTGTGGTAGTACTGCGTTCCCACGTCGCAGAGGTCGCCGGTCGCGGCGCCGCGCACCACGAGCGCCCGGCCGCCGACCCGCGGTCCTGCCTCGAGCACCTGCACGCGGTGGCCGCGCTTGGCCAGGCGCGTCGCCGCGGCCAGCCCGGCGATCCCCGCGCCGACGACGGCGATCTTCATCTCGGCCTCCCGATCGCGCGGCCTCGCAAGCGGTGCCACCCGCCTGCCAGCGCCGCACCCGGGTTCCTCACCATGGCCGCAGCCCTGGCGCAAGCCGCGGCCGCCCCCCGGGCGTGCGCGCCGAGCGGCTCCCGGGCCACGCGCCCGACCTCGATCCGGTGGAGAGACGGGACCGTGGCGCCGCAGGCGGTCAGGCGTCCGACGCGGTGGGCTCAGCTGCGCGATCGGGCCAGGGCCTGTTCAAAGAGCGGGAGGAGGTCGCTCTGATCGATCGCCTGCTCGAGCTGGCGGAGGGTCGCGCGAATGTGCGTGTGCTCGAGGTGGGGATTGGCCGCGAGGATGGCCACCGCGTCCTCGACGTCCTTTGGGCGGCCGGCGAGGATCTTCATGACCACGATGTCCTCTGCGCTCGCGACGGGGACGTCGACGTCCTCGACGCGGCGTACCGTGAGGCGCGTGAAGAACTGCTCTTCGAGTCCGGGCCCGGCGAGAACGAGATCCACGGGAATCCCCGATGCGACGTGGGCGACCGGGATCACGCGGGTGCGACCGACGAATTCCTGGACGTTCTCGACGCGAGGCTCGAAGCCGCGCGCCTCGAGCACGGGGAGGAGGGTCTCCGAAAGCCGTGGTACGTCCTCCAGCGTCACGTCCACGTCGGCCGTGAGACGCGCGGCGCCGAGCAGGATCGCCGCCTGCGCGCCGAAAAGGTACCAACGGACCTTTACCTCGCCGAGCGCCCCCGCGAGATCCGAGAGCAGCTCAGCGAGTGGTGAACGCATGGGCGGCCCGCTCGAGCTTCCGTTTCAGCGCGATGTGATCGGCCAGGTCGGCGGCTCTGTCCTCCTCGCGGGGCCAGTCCGGTCGCACGCTCCGCATGTGCTCCCACATCGCGCGCGCCGCAGCGAGCGTGGCCGCGGACCCCGCACGGCGAAAACGCTCGACCCAATAGGCTCGCTTCCCCGATTCGAGGGCGCGCCAGTCGCGACGAGCGAGAGCCCGAATGGCCTCGCGATCCACGGCTTCCAGTGTAACGACGCACGGCAGCCAAAGCGACGTCTCGGGTGACCGCGGGCTCGGCGCCGCCGTGCGGTGGGGCTCTCCCTCTCGCCGGAAGACCACCGTGCGCCCGAGCTGGGGCGCCTTCTCGCGCGCCGCCGCCACCGAAGAGCGGAAGGCGCCCGAATCCCTGGCGTGGATGATCGGAGTTCGTCCGAGATGGTAGGGTGCGCCCATGTCCGAGCGCGCGCTGGTCATCGGGGGCACGGGGCCGACGGGGCACTTCATCGTGAACGGCTTGCTGGCTCGCGGGTACGTGGTGACCATCTTGCACCGCGGCGCGCACGAGCTGGCCGAGATTCCGCCCGAGGTGGAGCACGTCCACGCCGACCCGTACGACCCGGCCGCTCTGGGAGCCGCGCTGGCCGGGCGGCGCTTCGAGGTGTGCGTCGCCACCTACGGGCGCCTGCGCCGGGTGGCCGAGATCACCGCCGGGTGCGTCGGGCACTTCGTCTCGGTGGGCGGCGTGCCCGCGTACCGCGGCTACATGAACGCTGCCCTGCTCGACCCGCCCGGCCTGCCCGTGCCCACCGGCGAGGACGCACCTCTGGTCGCCGACCCCGCCGAGGACGAGAAGGGCTTTCGCATCGTGCGCACCGAGCGGGCGGTGTTCACCCACCACCCGCGCGCGACGCACTTCCGCTACCCGTACGTCTACGGCCCCTACCAGCTCCTGCCGCGCGAGTGGTGCATCGTGCGCCGGGTGCTCGACCGCCGTCCGTTCATCGTCCTGCCCGACGGCGGGCTCACGCTGCACACCTTCGGCTACGCCGAGAACGTCGCCCACGCCGTGCTCCTCGGGGTGGACCGGCGCGAGGCGGCCGCCGGCCAGATCTACAACTGCGGCGACGAGGAGACGCTGACGTTGCGCCAGCTGGTGGAGATCGTCGCTTCCTCCCTCGGCCACCGCTTCGAGATCGTTTCGATGCCGTTTGCCCTGGCCGTGCCGGCGCGCCCGCTGCTCATGCAGCCCTCGCCCACGCACCGCGTCCTCGACCTGGCCAAGCTGCGCGGCGAGCTCGGCTACCGCGACGTGGTCGCGCCGCGCGAGGCGCTGGCGCGCACCGCTCGCTGGCTGGTGGAGAACCCGCCTGCGCCGCGCGGCACGGAGGAGACCGTCCTGCAGGATCCGTTCGACTACGCTGCCGAGGACCGGCTGGTGGCCGCATGGAAGGACGTGCTCGCCCGTATGCCCGAGGTGCCCTTCACGCTGCCGCCCGGCTGGGGGCTCTCCTACAGCGGGCCGGGCGGCCGGGCGCGGTCGAGTGCGGATTTCGAGTGAGGCCCGGGGATCCCCACCCCGTCACTCGGCCGGCGATTCGATTGCGCCCGCCGCGACCAGGTCGTCGATCTCCCCCTGCGAGAGCCCGAGCAGCTCGCCGAATACGTAGCCGTTGTCGTGGCCGACGGGGATGCCGGCACGGGTCGTCCGGCCCGGTGTCGTGGTGAGCCCCAGCGCGATCCCCGTGGCGACGACCTCGCCCAGGCGATGGTGCGGGATGCGTTCGAAGAAGCCCCGCGCGGCCAGGTGCGGGTCGTGCCGGTACTGGTCCAGGGTGGTCTGCACGACACCGGCCGCCACTCCCGCCGCCTGGAGCCGCTCCATGACCTCGACGGCGTCGCGCTCGCGGGTCCACTCCTCGACCCGGCGGTCGAGCTCCTCGACGTTGGCCAGGCGCGCATCGAGGGTTGCGAAGCGCGGGTCGGCGAGCCACTCGCCCTGGCCGAGCACGCCGCAGAACGCGACCCACGCCGGCTCGTCGCCCACCGCGATGGCGCACCAGCGGTCCTCGCCCCGGCAGCGGTAGCAGCCGTGCGGCGCCGCGCGCCGCGAGCGGTTGCCGAGCTGCGGCGGCTCGTGCCGGTTGGCCAGCGCTTCGAGCACGACGTCGCCCATCACGGCGATGGTCGCCTCGAGCTGCGAGAGGTCGATGTGCTGCCCATGGCCGGTGCGGTCGCGCTCGGAGAGCGCGCACAGCACGGCGAACAGGCCGTGCAGCGCGCTCACCGCGTCGGGGTAGGCGTACTGCGTCGTGGTGCAGGTGGTTCCCGGCGGGCCGGAGAGGTGGCTCAGGCCGGAGAGCGCCTCGACGTTGGGGCCCCAGGCGAGGTAGCCCTGGTAAGGCCCGCTGTCGCCATAGCCGGTCGAGCTCAGCATGACGAGGTCCGGCTTGACGCGGCGGAGATTGGCCCAGCCCAGGCCGAGGGCCTCGACCGCCCCGGTGCGGTAGTTCTCCACCACGACGTCGCAGCGCGCGACCAGGCGCTCGAGGAGCGCAACCGCGCGGGGTTGGGTCAGATCCAGCGCGACGCAGCGCTTGCCTGCGTTCCAGTCGGTGAGCCAGGGAGAGAGCTCGCCCTGGACACCCATCTCCGGGGAGCGCGGGGGAACGTAGAGGCGGGTCACGTCGAGGTGGCGGCGCGACTCGACCTTGATCACCTCGGCGCCGCAGTGGGCCATGAGCCGGCCGACCCAAGGGCCGGCCATGCCCGCGGTGAGCTCGAGCACTCGGATCCCGGCCAGAGCCCCTTGCATCGCGTCGTCGCTCACCCCTCGATCTCGCTCCGGCTTCGCATGGCTCGATCTCGCCTCGCCGAAGCTCGCTGCTCGATGCTGTGCATCCGTCGGCTTGCGGTCCACGAGCCTGGGAGCCGCGGCGGGCAGCCCCACGGGCATCGCGCGATGCCGCTCGCCGCCACCTCGCGCAGCTCCCACGGCGCGGCCAGGCGCCGCCTCATACGATACCCGCCGCCTCGAGGGCGCGAAGCTCCTGCGCCGATAGGCCCAGCTCGCCTCGAAAGACCTCGTCGTTGTGCTCGCCGAGGCGCGGCGCGGGCCGCGCGATGCGCCAGGGCGTCGCGCCGGGACGGTAGGGCGCGCCGGGCACGCGCAACTCGCCTGCCTCCGGGTGCTCGACCGGGACGAAGTAGCCCCGCGCGACGAGCTGCGCGTCGCGCGTCACCTCGCTCGCCGTGCGCACCGGGGCGAAGGCGACGTGCCGGCGCTGCCCCTCGTGGAAGGCTTCCTCCACGGTCAGGCGCGAGGTCAGCTCCTCGACCCAGGCATCGATCATCTCGCGGTACGGCTGGCGGTGCGCCGACGGCCCCTCGAAGAGCGGGTCGAGCACCGCGTCGTTGCCGGTCACCTCGTGGATCCAGCGCGCCAGCTCGCTCCAGTGGCGCGGCCGGTTGACCGTCAAGTATACGAAGCCGTCCTTGCACGGGTAGGCGCCCGAGGGCGTCGAGGCGACCAGGCGGCTGCCGCTGCGCCGCGGCACGATGCCGTCGTCGAGCCACCGGCCCACGCCGCAGATGTGCGCGATCGAGGCCGTGGTCTCCTGCGCCGAGACGTCGACGTGCTGGCCGAGCCCGCTCGAGGCGCGGTGCCGCAGGGCGATCATCGTGCTCACTGCGGCGTAGGTCGACGCTCCGAACCACGATGGGCTTCCGGCGAGCGCCATGGGCGGGCCGTCCGCCTCGCCGGTCACGTAGAGCGCGCCGCCCATCGCCGCAGCGACCAGGTCGGAGGTGGCATACCCACTGTGCGGCCCGGTCTGCCCGAAGCCGGTGATCGAGGTCAGGATCAGGCGCGGGCTCTCCCGGTGGAGCACGGCCCAGCCCAGGCCCAGGCCGTCGAGGTGGCCCGGCGCGAAGCTCTCGACGACCACGTCGGCCGTGGCGGCGAGCCGCAGGAGGAGATCGCGGCCCGGCGGCCGGGTGAGGTCGAGCGTCACGCCGCGCTTGCTCGTGGCCGTGTAGAGGAAGAAGAGGCTGCTCTGAGCGCCCGGCAGGTCATCGAGGAACGGCGGGATGGCGCGCGTCGCATCACCGCCCGGCGGCTCGATACGCACGACGTCGGCGCCCATGTCGGCGAGCAGCTTGCCGCAGTAGGCGCCCTTCTCATCGGCCAGATCGAGGACGCGCAGGCCGGCCAGTGCGCCGGCGCGGCTCACGCTCGCCCGCTGCCGCCGGTCCGAGCCGGAGACGCGAGCCGCGCCCGACGGAGGACCGACTCGCCCGCGTGGCTCACCCGACCGACTTCATGGTGCGCAGCTCGTCGGAGATCGGCATGCGCGTGAAGACCCGGCGGATGTCCTCTTGCGACGCGGCGAACACGGCCCCGGTGGACGGCACGGCCTCGCTGCGCATCCACTCGGGCAGGTCGTTGTCCTGCGGGCCGAAGCCGGCGCGGCGGTTGAACTCCCACTCGTCGGCCATGCACTGCCAGCCGATGTCGGCGGCGTCCTCGAAGCTCAGGCTCGAGCCGTACATGGCGTTGTACAGGGTGCGAATGTCCTCGATGCACGGCTGCTGGAACTGGCAGAAGCCGCTCGAGTCGCACAGGGCGTTCACCAGCTGTGCCTCCTGCGAGGCCTTGGCGAGGTCGTCGACCGGGGCGATGATCAGCCCGGCGGTGTGGTCGGCGCCCATCGCGCTGGTCGCGTAGGTCACGCCGGTTGCGTTGAAGGTGCGCGGCTCCCAGGCGGGGATGCCCTGGCCGCGGATCGCCGGGACGCGTGTCGCGCCGAAGCGCTTGGCGGTCGCGACCACGCCCCGGCCGATGGTTTCGGCCAGCGCGTCGCCCTGGTCGACCTTCTCGAGCAGGGCGATTGCCGCGTCGGCGTCGCCGAAGGTGAGCGCGCCGCAGTCCATGGCCAGGCCGATGGCGCCGCCGGTCTCGATCGTGTCGAGCCCGAGCTCGTCGCACAGCCGATCGATGCAGGCGACCTTGTCGAGGTCGGCAATGGCGCAGTTGGCGCCGCACAGCGTGAGCGTCTCGAACTCCAGGGCCGAGGTGACGTACTGCCCCGCGGCGTCGTGTACGATGTTCGAGCACGACACGATGCAGCCGGTCATGCAGTGGTGCATGCCGCCGCCGCGCGTCTCGAAGCCCTGCACGATGTTCATGCCGTCGAGCGAGGCCGCGCCCTCGAACTGCATCTCGCGCCGGTTGCGCGTCGGGAAGGTGCTCATCATGTTGGCGATGGTCACCGTGGTGGAGGTGCCGTACTGGAAGAGCTGCGGTCCGCTCTTGTAGTCCTCGCTGAACTTCTTGACGAACTCCTTGAAGGTGCCGGTGTCCTTGGCCATGCGTGCCTTGGTGCCCTCGTCGTCCACTACCACCGCCTTGAGCCCCTTGGCGCCCATCGCCGCGCCGAGACCGCCGCGGGCCGCGTGGCGCGACGGATGGCGGTGGCCCTCGTCGGTGAACGCGACGCTGGCGCCCGAGAGGCCCAGCTCGCCGGCCGGCCCGCAAAGGATGAAGGCAGCGCGGCCGCCCGACTGCGCGGCGAGCTTCTCCGAGGCCGCGTAGGTGCGCGCCATCCTGAGCTCCGGGCACTCACGGATCTCCACACCCTTCTGGCTCACGTGGACCGCGTAGCGCTTGCCGGCATCCCTGGCCTTGCCCTCGACGATCAGGGCGCGGTAACCCAGACGGGCGAGCTTCTGCCCCGCCTGGCCGCCCGAGTTCGCCTCCTTGATGCCGCCGGTGAGCGGGCTCTTGCCGCCCACGCTCATGCGCCCGGAGGTCGGAGCCGCCGAGCCCGAGAGCACGCCGGGCGCGAACACCACCTTGTTGTCCGGGCCGAGCGGGTCGCACTTCGGATCGACCTCGGCGAGCAGGATCTTGGCCGAGAGCGCGCGTCCGCCGAGGAACGTCCACTCGGCGGGAAACGGCTCCTCGCGCACGGTCAGGCCGGTCATGTTGACGCGCAGGATCTTGTCCATGCTCTCATCCCCCAGCGACGACGTGTCGATCCCGGGAGAGTACGCTTCGATCGGTGGGAAGTGAAGCCCCGCGGCCTGCAGCGCGTGGCGCATCAGGGTCGGCCCAAGGACTCCCCTCTTGCGGGCGCTCGCGCCGCCTGGCGGCGCTTTCGCGGTGCGCCGTGCGGTGCCCCGGGGCGCTCGGTTGACATCCCCGCAGGCGGTAGGATTCTGAGACGGAGTGTCGGTGCACCTCGATCGGAGGCTCGCGATGGATCCCGCGACGAACGCCCGGACGGCCGCTGCGGGCGGCATCGCATGGCTCGGGCTGATGATCGTCGCTGCGGTCGTGGCTCTTGGAGCTCCACCGTGGGTCTCGGTGGCCGACGCGCAGGCGCCCCCGCCCCCGCTGCGCCCGCTCGGCCCGGCGGCGCTCGGCGCAGGCAAGCTCTTGATCGCGAGCCGCGGCCTGATGGATCCGAACTTTTCGGCCACCGTGATCCTGCTCCTCGACCGCGGGCCGGGCGGCGCGGTGGGTGTGGTGCTGAACCGGCGCAGCGACGTGGAGCTGCGCGAGGCGATGCCCGACGTGGAAGAGCTGCGCCGCCGCCACGATCCGATCCACCTCGGCGGGCCGGTCGGCGGCGGCAGCGCGGTGTTCGTCCTGCGCGCCGCCAAGGCGCCGGCATCGTCGACCCACCTCTTCGGCGACGTCTACGCCTCGGGCAGCGTCGACGAGCTCAAGCGCGCGGCTGCCGGCAGCCGGGGCGCGCCGCGGCAGTTCCGCGTGTTCATCGGCTATGCCGGCTGGGGCCAGGGGCAGCTCGAGGCCGAGGTCGGCCGCGGCGATTGGATCGTCGCCGCGGCCGACGCGGAGACCGTGTTTGCCGAAGACCCGTCGACCCTCTGGGGCCGGCTCATCGAGCGCCTCTCCGCCGAGTGGTGCGCGGTGCCGCTGGCAAGCCCGCGCAAGGCCGCGTGAGCCGTGTTCGACGCGGCGGCTCCGCTCCGCGCGCACAGTCCAGAGGCAATCCGGGCACGTGAGCGCAAGTCGGCCGCGCGGGTCGTGTACCTAGGCAGCCTAGGAAATTCGGGTGCTTCCTCGACCGCCGTGCGGTGGCAGGAGAGCATCGCCCTGCCCCCGCGTGCCCGGTCGAGTACACCTGGGGTACTGGAAGAAGCACGAGCTGCCGAACCTCTGCCCCGAGAACCTCGGGGAGCTGACCTGGCACGGCCCCTGCGCGTTGAGCCGCATGCGTCGCCGACCGCAGCTGGGCACGTCCTCCTGAAAGCAAGCAGACGACTTCTCTTGGCGACGGTATCGTCGAAGTCTCAATAGGGACTTTCTAATTGTGGCTGACGGCCCAGGACCCATCCCCGCTCGCGCCGCGGCCGCATCGCGAGCGCGCCATGCGGCCGGCACGGAGCCGGCCTTTTCAGGAAAAAGCTCCATGCGGTCGGTCGGCGGCGTGAGGTCGCCGGCCCTCTCGCCCGGCGATCGGCAACGACAGCGCCAGCCGCGCGTCGCCAACTGCGCCGGCATCAGCGGGGCGCGAAGCCCTGCTTGACGACGCGCACGACCTCCGCCGCGCCGTCGCGCGCCAGCGTCGCGTCGGCTCTCGTGTAGAAGCTCGACGGCGTGAGATCCTCGGCGCCGTAGAAGGCCAGCTCGCGATCGCGCCGGAGATCGCGCGAGATCGCGGCCAGCCGCTCGACGTGCGCTTGCGCCGCCGCGGGCAGCCGCTCGCGCTCGGCGAGTAGCACCTCGGAGACATCGTGGACCCGCGGCGCCTCGACGCCGCAGCTCCGCAGCAGACCCTTCAACGCCAGCTCGACGACCTCCTGCGCCTCGCGCACGACGTCGGCCCAGCTCTGCGCGGCAAACAGGACCTCGATGGCACCGAGGCGGACATCGGCCCGGTGGACGTAGTCGGCGGCCAGCTCCGGGTTGCGCATGGTCATGCCACCTCCGACCAGTAGGGCTGCCCGTGGACGGTCCGGCGCACCAGGCGGCCCGCGAAAATCTCGCGGCGTACCTGCGCCAGGTGCTGCGACGTCCGGGCGCCTCGTTCGAAGAGCACGATGCCGTCGATGGCCGCCTCGGCCCACAGACCAGTGGGGCGGTCCGCCGGGTCGCCGAGGTGGACGAAGTGCGGCTCGACCGGATGGCCGTCCCAGGCGAGCGGCGAGGCATCCCATCGCCGGTAGAGCGAGCGTGTGAGCGGCACGCCGGGGCCGAGCACGATCAGGAGGTCGACGTCGGACGTTGCCGTGGCCTCGCCCCGCGCCCAGGAGCCGTAGACCACGACGGCCATCAGGCCAGAGCCCAGCATCTCTGCGGCGCGCTCGACGGCCACGTTCGCGCCGCGCAGCGCCGCCGGGTTGCCCGCCGGTGCCGCGAGCCGCCGCAGGCAGTAGTCGTTCAACGACATTCCGGATTCCCGTGCGGCCTCGCGCAGCGCCGCGTGCAGCGGCGGCGGCAGCCGGAGGAGGAAGCGCCCCGAGGCGTGACGGCGCAGCGGCCGCGTCATGATATCGCTCGAATCATTACGATGATACTACTTCGTCCCTCGTACCCGGCGCAACGGGGCTGCTCGGTGGCCGATCGCGCCACGGCCGAGCGTGGCGCCAAACGGTGCCCGCACGGCCGCGCCGGCCCGCGCGAGACTCGGGTCGTCTGCCGCGATGTGGAGCGCTCCCACGACGGAGTGGATCGAAGAGGCCTCGACTCGGCCGGCCGCGCGAGCCTCGGCGACGATCCCGTCGCGCACCTTGCAGCGGATCCTCGAGCGCCCTCACGCCCGTTCGACCCGACGCCGCCGTGCCCAGGCGTCCCACACCCGACCGTCCTCCTCGGCCGCGCGGCGATCGACCGGTAGCGGCCACCCGTGGTCTTCATGGGCAAGTGCGATGAGGCGAAGCGCCGCCTCCGTGCATTCTCCGAATCGCGGGCGACTGCCTCGGCCGACTGGCGCCGCTCGGCGGTGCGCTGTGGCGGCGGCGTGACCGCGGCGCGGTTCTTCGATAGAGCGAAGCCGAGATGCGCACTCCGCGGGGAACCGCTTCGCGCCTGTTGCCGTGCGTCGCCCCGGACGCGGCCGAGGCGCGCACGCCGTACCGCGTCGGCGTGCTGGCCGGCGAGGGCAGCGGCCCGGAGATCGTGCGCGTCGCGCTCGACGTTCTCGAGGCCGTGTCCGAGGCGACCGGGGCCCCGTTCGACGTCCGCTTCGGCGGCGCGATCGGCGTCGACGCGGAGCGCGAATCGGGTGTCGCGCTCACCGAGGAGGTCGCGGCGTTCTGCGCGGACACGTTCGCAGCGGGCGGCGCCGTTCTCGCGGGTGCGGGCGGCGGACGCTTCGTCTACGACCTGCGCCGGCGCTTCGATTTGTTCTGCAAGCTGAACCCGATCCGCCCGTGGCGCGCGCTCGCCGCCGTCTCGCGCTTGCGCTGCCGGTCTTCGGACGACGTCGACGTCCTGGTCGTGCGCGAGAACGTGGGCGGCGTCTACTACTCCGACTGGTCGAGCGAGCCCGCGGGCGCCGACGTCGTGCTGCGCCAGCGGACGACGCACCGGGAGAGCGGGATCCGCCGCATCGTCGTCGCCGCGGCGCGCATGGCGGCGCTGCGGCGCGGACGCCTCGCGGTCGCGGTCAAGCGCGGCGGGCTGCCGGGGCTATCGGCGCTCTGGGAGGCGGCTGCGCGCGACGCCGCCGAGGAGCACGGCGTCGAGGCGAGCCCGCTCGACGTGGATCTTGCCGCCTACCGCGTCGTGCAGGAGCCCGAGTCGCTCGACGTCGTCGTGGCGCCGAACCTGTTCGCGGACGTGCTCTCCGACCTCGGCGGCGTGGTCGCCGGATCGCGCGCCTTGACCTTCGGCGGCAGCTTCGCGGAGAGCGGTGCCGCAGTCTACCAGACCAACCACGGCTCGGCGCACGACCTCGCGCGCACCGACCGCGCGAATCCCGCGGGCCAGGTGCTGGCGCTCGCGATGCTGCTGCGCGAGAGCTTCGCGCTCGAGAGCGCGGCGCAGCGGATCGAGGACGCACTGCACCAGGTGTGGGCGAGCGGGATCCGTACGGCCGATCTCGCCGAGCCCGGCGCACGGGCGGTCGGCACGCGTGAGATGGGGCGCCGGCTGGTCGAGGCGGTGCGGGCCGCGACGCGCGTGCCGCTGCCGGAGAGCGCGTGAGCCGCGCCCTCCTGCTGATCGACTTGCAGGAGGACTATCTCGGGGCGGCGGGTCTCACGCCGTCGCGCGGCGAGGTGGTGGCCCGTGCCGCGTGGCTGCTCGAGCGCTGCCGGGCGGCGCGCGTTCCCGTGGTGCACGTCTGGACCACCGTGCGCCGCGACGCCGATCCCGACGAGCGCATGAGCCACTGGCGGCGCGACGGTGTCTGGCGCTGCGTGGCGGGCATGCCGGGCCACGCGACGCCGCCGGCGCTGGCGCCCGCCCCTGGCGAGCACGTCGTCCACAAGACGCACTTCAGCGCGTTCGCGGGCAGCACGCTGGAGGCGTGGCTCCGTGCGCGCGGCGTCGGCGAGGTGTGGCTGGCAGGCGTGCACGCGCACGCCTGCATCCGCGCGACGGCGCTCGACGGTGACCGGCTCGGCTTCGCGGTGCGCGTCGCGGCGGACGCGGTGGCGAGCGACCAGCCGCTCCACGCGGACGAGGCGCGTCGCTACTTGACGCAGCGCTGCGCCGCATTCGCGCCCGCGGCGGCACTCCTCGCATCGGGCGAGGGCGGGGCGCAGGCTGGCGCGACGGTGGCTCGAGGTGGCGTCGAGCGGCTGCCGGTGGCGGTGATTCGCGGCGTCGCGTGGGGCGCGGAGGATGGCGCTGCGACGCTGCCGCACGAGTGCCCCTCGCAGCGCGGTAGCGTGCTGTGGGAGCTGCCCGTCGCCGGCGCGCGCGAGATCGACGGTGCGACCGCGGCCGCGCGTGCCGCAGGTGCCGCGTGGCGCGCGAGCGCGGGCGAG
>CAZGUU010000020.1:24543-29965 GCA_964529315.1 uncultured Enterobacteriaceae bacterium | reverse complement strand
CTGCAGCATCGCGCGAAGGATTCTCACATGGTCCGGTTGGAGGGCCTCGAGCTCTCGCAGAAAGCGTACGCGCTCGTCGTACGACCCCCCGGGCACCTTGATGACGCCGCGGAGGAAATCGCGGTAGAGGCTCCTCTTCGCCGCATCGCGCTCATGGGCAACGCGACGGAGCGTCTGCCCGAGCAGCTCCTCGAACTCCTCGGTGCGGACGTATGCCTCGGATGCCTCGGATCGAAAGGATCGCAGCTCCTCCGCAAGAGCCGTAACGGCTTCTTACACGCGACCCACCTTCCGGTCGCGGACGGATCCGCTCAAGAAGTTGCTGATCGGTCCCCCGAACCAGGGCACGAGGCTCGCGGCGGCCGCCGCCACATCGAGAGTCGTGTCGACCGTTACTGCGTTCGGTGCCATCGCCTTCTCCCTCTCAGACAGCGTACTGACCATCGCCACGACTCTCGCCAGCTCCCGCACCTACTCCTCCGGCAGGATCGCATCGGCAGCATCCCCTGAACCATCCAGGCCCGCCTGCGCGAGGATGGATTGCAGGCTCGCCTCCGTGACACCGACCATGCCCGCCAGCTCGACGAGCTTCCGGCGAGAGATCTCCTCGCGGCGGAAGGCCTCGAGCGCGAGCGCGAGGAAGCGATGGCGGAATTCGTTGCGCACCAACTCGGCGTCTGTTTCGGGAAGATCGAGAAGAGTCGCGAGCTCCCTTCCCATGCCTGCGTCCTCCTGCTGCTTGAGGGCGTCGAGCTCCGGCTGGGTGAGAAGCCCGAGGTTCTTCAGGCGATAGAGCGCGGCAAGACGGCTCCCTCCGAAGTGGTGCGCGAGGAGCACTACGTCGTGCATCTGGATCGTCTGGCTCCCGGGCTCGGGCCGGGTCTGCACCCGCTGCGCCTCCTCCTCGTCGAACACATCCGTCTGCAGCCGGCTCGAGCGGCCCTTGCCGAGCCCGTGCACGAACTCCTGCACCCCGGAGCGTGGCATCAGGAAGGCGGCGGCGAAGGCGTTGGCACGTACCTCGAGGAGGCTGCTTCTTTCGCTCGTACGGCTCACGGTCCCCTGCAGCTCGCGGTCGATGAGCACGTGGCAGTACTCGTGAGCGTACGAGAAGCGCCGGCGCAGCCGGCTGTGCCCAGGCGCGCGGTTGTTCGCGACAACCAAGGGTCCGGTCTGCGGGTCGAAGAGGGTGAGTCCGGAGAGATCATCGGGCAGAGAGATCTGGGCCGTCCGGACTCCCTGGGTCTCGAGGAGCTCGGCGATGTCGGGAAGGGGCGCGCTTGCGAGCTGCAGGCGTCGGCGCTCCTCGACGGCCGCCTGCTCGCCCTGCTGTACGGCCTCCCACCTGGTCTGCGGGGGTCGAACGGGGTAGACGGGCAGCGCCGCGCGATCCCGCTCGATCTGGAGAAGCCGCTCCAGATCGGTGAGCTCCCGGCCCAGAGCGATCGACTTACGCAGCGCCGCCTGGACGTCCTCTTGCGCCGACACCTCGGGATGCAGGCGGAACAGCGCCACGAGGGCATCCTCCTCGCGGAACTCGTCCGCGAGCAGTCCTCGGATGTCGCGACCGTAGAGGTAGGCGAGCCTGTCGAGCTCGAGGCTCGAGACGGCCCGGTTGCCGAGCTCGATCTGGGCGATCGTGGGCCGCGACACGCCGAGGTGGCGGGCGACGTCGTCCTGCTTTAGGTGGCAGGCTTCGCGGGCGGTACGCAGCCGCCGGGCCAGCTCCTTCTGGGTGATCGGCATCGGGACCTCGCTGCCCGGCGCGCTTCTTCATCGCGTGGCGCATGGCCTGGCCATCGGCACCCGCCTTGGCGGCGGCGCGGTGGGCTCACGCTTCTTCCCAGCCATCGCCGGCGCTCTTCGTCCTAGGTTCCTCGTTCCCCCTGCGCGCACGATAGGATTTCTTACGTACACTGTCAAGATCAGCATGGTGCGTTAGCCTTCGGCCGTCTACGGCCGCTGCCTGGGGCCCCCTTGGTTTACTCACTACGTTGAGTAAAATTGCTCAACGCCATGAGTAAGGTGAGGAAGCCCTTCCGCCGCCCGCAGGCGGCGGTGCTGGCGCGCCGGCTCGCCGAGCCGCGGCGCTTCATCCAGGTCGTGGCCGGCGCGCGCCAGGTCGGCAAGACGACGCTCGTCGAGCAGGTCTGTCGCGACAGCGGCCTTCCGGTCCGCTTCGCGAGCGCCGACGAGCCGACGCTCCGCGGCCCCGAATGGATCGCTACGCAGTGGGAGGTCGCCCGCCTCGCGACGGGCCCGAAGGGCGGCATCCTCGTTCTCGACGAGGTGCAGAAGGCCGACGGCTGGTCCGAATCGGTCAAGCGCCTCTGGGATGAGGACACGCGCGCCGGGCGCCCGCTCGAGGTGGTGCTCCTCGGCTCGGCGCCGCTCCTGGTCCAACAGGGCTTGACCGAGAGCCTCGCCGGCCGCTTCGAGATCGTGCACCTGCCGCACTGGTCCTTCGCCGAGATGCGGGCCGCCTTCGGCTTCACGCTCGACCAGTACCTGTACTTCGGGGGCTACCCGGGTGCGGCGCCGCTCGCCGGCGAGCCGGGGCGCTGGCGGCGGTACATCCTGGATGCACTCGTCGAGACCACGATCGCCCGCGACGTGCTGCTCTTGACCCGCGTCGACAAGCCGGCTCTCCTGCGCCGGCTCTTCCAGCTCGGCTGCCAGTACTCGGGGCAGGTGCTCTCGTACACCAAGATGCTCGGCCAGCTCCACGACGCGGGGAACACGACGACGCTCGCGCATTACCTCGACCTGCTGGGCGGTGCGGGATTGCTCGTCGGCCTCTCCAAGTACTCCGGCAGCGCCGTTCGCCGGCGCGGCTCGAGCCCCAAGCTCCAGGTGCAGAACACCGCCCTCATGACGGCCCAGTCCCCCGTTGCCTTCGAGGAGGTCGCGAGCGACCGGGAACTCCGGGGCCGGCTCGTCGAGTCCGCGGTGGGAGCCCACCTCGCCAACGCTGCCGCCGCCGGCGAGTGCGAGGTCTTCTACTGGCGCGAGCGCAACCAGGAGGTGGACTTCGTGGTGCGGGCCGGACGAAGGGTCGCCGCGATCGAGGTGAAGAGCGGCCGGCGCCGAGACGCACTCCCAGGCATAGCTGCGTTTGCGGCGGCGTTCGACACGACTCGCAGGCTTCTGGTCGGCAGCGACGGCATCCCGGTCGAGGAGTTCCTGCGCGAGCCCGTGGCACACTGGCTCGCGCGATGAGCGCACAGGCGGAGGAGCGGAGATGAGCGCATCGGCGCAGACCGCCGAGGTTTCCCGTTCGGCCTTGTATGAAGTCCAGAAGATTGACTATCTGGCCTTGGCGCAAGGCCACATTCGGAGCACGCTGGCTTCGTGCCGCCTTGCCCCGTCCTGGCCGAGAGGCGCGCAGCCGCGGGCGAGGAGCTGATCCAGGTGTGCGCCGACGTGACCGCCGAGGCGACGCTCGCGCGCGAGCTGCGCGCGCTCGACCAGGCTGCAAAGGTGCATCGGCGTACGCAGCGGACGCTCCTGGTCCTCGATCGCGACTCCGCGAAGCGGGTGTCGGCTCCGGGCATTCGCGCCAAGTCGGCTCCCGAGTGGCTGCTCGAAGCCGCCGGTCACGAGGAGGCCGCTTGAGCCCGAACGCCGATCGTGCACGAGGAGAAACCCCGCCCGCAGACTCGCTCGAGGTCCGTGCGCGGCTGGTCGAGGCGCTGCGCCTCGACCTCGTCGGCCCGCCGGCTGGGCACGCCTTCGTGGACGAGCGCCTGCCGGGCTGGGTGCGCCCATCGACCTGGTATCTCAACGGGTTCCTGATCCCGTCGGGCACGGCGCCCGAGAAGAGCGCTGACGCGGATGAAGACGACGACATGGACAGCGAGATCCCGGAGCGCGCCGGGCTCGCCGAGGAATCGAGCGAAGAGCGCAAGGCCGCGAAGAAGGGCTTCTTCCCGTCATCGATGGGCTTGAGCTTCCTGGTCGCAAGGGCGGCGCGCGCCGTGACGGTGACGGTGCGTTGGGGAGACTACGCGCCGGTCGAAGTCCCGGGAGAGGACGGCAAGTCGTCGCTCTCGGTCTGGCAGCGCACGCCGCGCGAGGCGACCGTCACGCTCGCGCTCACCGGATCGCAGGAGGATGCCGTTCGCGCGGTCCCCGACTCGCACGGGCTCGAGCTGCACCTCGTCGAACGAGAGGTCGTCGCGGAAGATCTCACCGATCGCATCCCGGAGGGCACGCGCTCGGTCTCGATCTTCCTCGTCAACTGCCGGACGCCCGACAAAGGGAACCCGGACGTCGGGTACGCCTTCCAGGCGGAGATCGAGGTGCGGGGAGATGCGCCCTTCGTGCCGCGGCCGGATCTGCGCGGGGCGCTCGCGGCCGACTGGGACGAGCAGGTGTCCGACCTCCACTACGCCGACACGCCGGAGTACGCGACGGGCCACGCCGTCTCGGCGGATTGGGAGATCGTCGACGGCGCCTGCCGGGTGCTCCGCACCGCCTGGATTCCGCAGGCCGGGGTCGAGAAGACCTCGACGGTCGATGTTCCCGACGTCGAGCTCTCGATGGAGGCCCTCGGCGCGCTCGCCGATGGCGCCGCCGCAAAGGCGAAGCTCGAGCCCCTCGTCGCGGCGTACCGCACCTGGATCGACGGCCAGCGCTCGCGGCTCGGCGCGCTCACGGGGACCCGGCGCGAGACCGCAGAGGAGCTTCTGCGCTTGGCCGGCATCGCTGCCGAGCGGATTGAGCGCGGCATCGCGCAGCTCGCTGGCGACGCCGACGCGCTCGATGCCTTCCGCATGGCGAACCGCGCCGTGGCGCGCGCGCTCAAGAAGCGCCTCGGCATCGAGGCGCCGCGCTGGCGCGCCTTCCAGCTCGCCTTCGTGCTGCTGAATCTCCCGGGCCTCGCCGATCCGTGCGCCCCCGACCGCGACACGGTGGATCTGCTCTTCTTCCCGACGGGAGGTGGTAAGACCGAGGCGTACCTCGGCCTCGCAGCGTTCGCGATGGTGCTGCGGCGACTTCACCATCCGAGCGACGAGGGGCGCGCGGGAGCCGGCGTCGCCGTGATCATGCGCTACACGCTGCGGCTCTTGACGCTCGATCAGCTCGCGCGCGCGGCCGGGCTCGTCTGCGCGCTCGAGCTCGAGCGCGAGAGCGACCCGGGGCGCTACGGCGTCTGGCCGTTCGAGATCGGTCTCTGGGTGGGCAAGGCGGCGACGCCCAACATCCTGGGACGCAAGGGAGACGGGCGCTCCGACTCGGCGCTCGCCAAAGTGCGGCAGTTCAAGGCCGATCCGAGGGGCAAGCCCTCGCCGATTCCGCTCGAGACCTGCCCGTGGTGCGGCAGCGGCTTCGGCCCCGACTCGTTCGCACTCCTCCCGAACGACGATGCGCCGCGCGAGCTCCGCATCGTGTGTACGAACTTCGAATGCGACTTCACGCG
>CAZGUU010000020.1:0-24443 GCA_964529315.1 uncultured Enterobacteriaceae bacterium | reverse complement strand
ATGCGCCGCGCGAGCTCCGCATCGTGTGTACGAACTTCGAATGCGACTTCACGCGCGACCGCGCGCTTCCGATCGTGGCGGTCGACGAGCCTCTCTACCGGCGCCTTCCGGCGTTCTTGATCGCGACGGTGGACAAGTTCGCCTCGCTTCCCTGGGTGGGCCCCTCGGGGGTGCTCCTGGGAGGGGCGGACCGCTACGACGCCTCCGGGTTCTATGGCGCAGCCGAGCCCGGCCGCGGGACGCGGCTCTCGGCGCCGCTCCCTCCGCCCGACCTCGTGATCCAGGACGAGCTGCATCTCATCTCCGGGCCGCTCGGCACGATGGTTGGGCTCTACGAGGCGGCGATCGAGGCGCTCTGCGTGCGTGAGCTCGACGGTCGCCGCGTCCGGCCGAAGATCGTCGCGTCGACCGCCACCGTGCGCCGCGCGCAGGACCAGATCCAGGCGCTCTTCGCGCGAGGAATCACGCAGATCTTTCCGCCGCCGGGCCCCGACCGGCGCGACTCGTTCTTCGCCCGCACGGTGCCGCCGAGCGAGGTGCCCGCACGCCTCTATCTCGGCGTCGCCGCGCAGGGGCGAAACCCGAAGGTCGTGATGCGGCGCGCCTGGCTCGCACTCATGGGCGCTGCGGAGCGCGCCTATCGCGACCACGGCGGGCACAAGAACGAGGCGAATCCCGCAGACCCGTACATGACGGTGCTCGGCTACTTCAACGCCCTGCGCGAGCTCGGCGGCGCACGGCGAATCCTCGAAGAAGAGGTCCAGAACACGCTCAAGGGCTACGGCGGCCGCCGACGCATCGGCGAGACGCCGGGCCTCTTCCAGGACCGCAAGACCTTCTCGGAGGTAGTCGAGCTCACCTCGCGGGTCTCGACCGACAAGGTGGCCGAAGCGCGGCGGCGGCTCGACACGCCGTTTCACAGGATCGACCAGCGGGTCGACTGCGCGATCGCGACGAACATGATCTCGGTCGGCCTCGACATCCCGCGGCTCGGCCTCATGGTGGTTCTTGGTCAGCCGAAGACGCACGCCGAGTACATCCAGGCGACGAGCCGCGTCGGGCGCGACGATGCGCGCCCCGGGCTCGTGGTGACGCTCTTCAACATCCACAAGCCGCGAGACCGCTCGCACTACGAACGGTTTCGGCACTATCACGAGACCTTCTACCGCTCGGTCGAGGTCGGCAGCGTGACGCCGTTCTCGGCTCGCGCGCTCGACCGGGGCTTTGCAGGCGCGCTCGTGGGCCTATCGCGTCATCTCCGCCCCGAGCTCGCGCCGCCGCGCGGAGCCGCGCAGATCGAGGCCGCCCGCGCGGCGCTCGAACGCGAGGTGCTGGAAGCGCTGCTGGGTCGTGTCCGCCAGCAGCCCTTCGCCAGCAAAGAGGAGCGTGCGGAGCGCGTGCGAAGCGTGCAGAACCGGATCGTCGATCTGCTCGACTCCTGGCGGACGGTCTTCGAGGACTACCACCGAGAGGGAGTCGATCTGCAATACCAGAAGTACGAGCTGGACGGGCCCCGTCCGCTGCTGCGCGAGATGCTCGACCGGGACTTCGAGTCGGAGCACCACCGGAAGTTTCGTGCGAATCGTTCGCTGCGCGACGTCGAGCCGGAGGTGAACCTGTTTCTGAAGGACCTCTCCGGCGTCGACGTGAAGGACCGCGCGTGAGCCGCAGGGCGCACGGGCAGATCCGGCGCGGCCAGGTCATCACGACCTACGGGCCGGGCGCCCTGATCGACCTGCCGCGGCACTCGGCCATCGTGGGCGGGCTCGAAACCTGGCCAAGGCCGAGCGACCTGGAAGAGATCGTCGAGCCGCGGCTTTCGACGAAGCTCGAGGCGATGACCCGCGTGCGAAATCCGAGGCTGTACGCGCCGCCTGCGGAATCGAACGATCCCCGCGAGCCGGCACGTGGCATCGGCGCCTGGCGCTTTCCCGAATGGTTCGTCGTGCAGGACGAGGGCAAGGGCGAGCCCGAGCAGCGCGAGCGCTCGCGCCGCCTGGTTCACCGCAAAGCGCTGGACCAGAAGGGTCGATTCGACGGCCGTGCCGTCGTTCCGACCCGCTTCGTTCGCGCCTGCCCGAGGGGGCACGTCGACGATCTCGACTGGCGGCGCTACGTTCACGACCCGGACGACGCCTGTCGGCGGCAGCTCTGGCTCGACGAGCGCGGCACGAGCGGCGACCTCGCCGACCTCGTGGTGCGCTGCGAGTGCGGAGGACAGCGGGGCCTCTACGAGGCCACCCTGCTCGAGGTGAATCCGCTCGGCACCTGTCGCGGCGCGCGTCCCTGGCTCGGGCGCAACACGCACGAAGGCTGCAACCAGCCGAGCCGGCTCCTGATCCGAACGGCGTCGAATGCGTACTTCCCGCAGGTCGTGAGCGTGCTCTCCCTCCCCGATCGGGGGAGCGCAGCCGAGACGGTCGTCGCCGAGCTGTGGGACGACCTCCAGATCGTCGACGAAGCGGCGGGTCTCGTTTTCCTCCAGCGGAAGCCGAGGATCGCGGATCGCCTCGCTCCGTTCTCCGACGACGAGGTGCTGCAGGCCATCCGCGACCGCAAGCGCGGTGGCGCGCAGGATCGCCCGGTCAAGCAGGTCGAGCTCGACGCGCTCGTCGCAGCGCCCGAAGGCTTCGGCGACGACGTGCCGATCGACCCTGACTTCCACGCGCGGCGCCTGCCGGACACGGCCTGGCGCCGCCCCATGCGCGCCGCGGGCGTCGCGGCCGTGATCCAGCTCCATCGCCTGCGCGAGGTGCTGGCGCTCGTCGGCTTCACGCGGCTCGAGGCCGTGATGCCCGACATCCACGGCGAGTACGAAAGCGACGTCGAGCGCGCGTCGCTCGCGATCGAGCCGGCCTGGTTCCCGGCGGTGGAGAACCGCGGCGAGGGCGTGTTCGTCCAGCTTCGCGCCGAGGCCGTGCAGAGCTGGCTCGTGCGCCCGGCCGTCGTGCAACGCCTCGAGGGCCTCGCGACGGGGCACGCCCGCTGGGCGACGGACCGAAAGAGCAAGCGCCCGTTTCCCGGCGGGTCGTACGTCCTCCTCCACACGCTCTCGCATCTTCTCCTCCAGTCGCTCGCGATGCGCTGCGGCTACCCCGCGAGCTCGATCCGCGAGCGGATCTACGCGGATGCGGAGGCTCGCCGCTTCGGCATCTTGCTCTACACCGGGAGCCCCGACGCCGAGGGAACGCTCGGCGGCCTCGTTCAGCAGGCCCGCCACCTCGAGGACCACCTGGCCGAGGCGCTGAGGCAGGCCGCGCTGTGCTCGAACGACCCCATCTGCGCCCGGCACGCGCCGGGCAAGAGCATGGAGCAGCGCTGGCTGCACGGCGCCGCCTGTCACGGGTGCGCGCTCGTCGCCGAGACGTCCTGCGAGATGCGCAACGACTACCTCGACCGCGCGCTCGTCGTGCCCGTGCTCGGCGAGAGGGGCGCCGCTTTCTTCGCGGGGGTGGCGTGATCGACGCGCTGCTCGACGTGCCGCCGCACCTGCGCGAGCGGCTCGCCTGCGCGCTCGAGTCGGGGCTGCTGCGGGGATCTCCGCCGGCGCCGGCATTGCGCTCGGTGCTGGGGGGCCGGGGAGAGACGGACGCCGTTGCCGGTGCGCTGGCGGAGCTCGAGCGCCTCGGGATCGGCGGGCCCGCGGCCGCCGCCTGGCTGCGCAGCATGAGCAGGCTGGAGGCCAGGGTGCCGCGTACGGACCTGGTGTGGTCGGGACCCGAGGTGCCGGGCGTCCATGCGCGCGATACGCGGCGGGTCTACGAGGAGCTGCTCGGCTGTGCGGTGCGCTCCCTGTGGGTGAGCACCTACGTTTTCTTCGACGGCCCGCGGGCGTTCGAGGTCCTCGCCCGTCGCATGGAGGAGGCGCCGGGGCTGCAAGTGACCGTGCTGCTCAACATCCAGCGCAAGCGAGGTGATACGACGGTCGCGGAGCACCTCGTCCGCCGCTTTGCCGACCGCTTCTGGAGCGTCGAATGGCCGGGCTCCGCGCGCCCGCGCGTGCTCTACGATCCGCGCGCGCTCGAGCCGGAAGGTCCGGGCGGCGTGCTGCACGCCAAGGCCGTCGTCTCGGACGAAGAGGCCGTGTTCGTCACCTCCGCGAATCTGACCGAGGCGGCGCTCGAGAGGAATGTCGAGCTGGGCCTCCTGGTCCGCGACCGGGCGCTCGCTGGGAGCACCGTGGCGCATTTTCGCGGCCTGATCGAGCGGGGCTTGCTGCGCGTCCTGCCCGGGGTGTGATCGCCGCCGGCCCCGGGCGCGCCGCGGGCGACGCCCTCGCCCCGCCGCTCGATGCGACGCCGCGGCTCGGGGATTCCCGCTCGCGCCGCTCAGAGCCCCTCGTTGGTGACCAGCAGGCGCCGCAGGGTGCGCTCCAGGACGAGCAGCTCGGCGGAGTAGTCCTGGTGCTCGGGGAGCAGGGTGGACTCGAGCGCGAGCCCGCTGAACAGGCAGAAGGTGAAGCGCTGGGCGATGCGCTGCTGCTCGGCGGGCGCCTGGGAGTCGCCGAAGAGGTCGGTCCACAGGCCCTCGAGCACGGCCAGGATCCTCTCGCCGTGGTGCGGTGTGATGCCGCCGCGCGAGGCTCCCTCGCTGGTGTTCAGCACCACCTGGAGGAAGGCGCGGTTGGCGGAGCGGGCGAAGACCTTCCAGGCCCGCTCGGCAAAGGCGACCACCCGCGCCTCGATCGACGGGTAGCGGGCGCGCAGGCCGCGCATCTCGTCGGCCAGCTCGCCCAGGCCGCGCTCGATCACTGCCTCGAGGATCGACTCCTTGCTGCCGAAGTGGTGCTGCACCGCACCCCAGCTCACGTCGGCTCGCGCTGCGATCTTGACCGCGGTCGCCTTGCGGAAGCCGAGCTCGGCGATGCAGTCGACCGCCGCCTGGACGATCTTGGCGCGGGTCTCGGCGCTGCGCTCGGACTGCGTCCGGCGCGCGACGCTGCGCCGCGGGCGCGCGGCTCCCGGGGCGGCGCGCACAACCGAGATCTCCCGCTCTGCGGGCTGGCGCGATTTCGACCTGGGAATGCTCTCCACCCGTCCCCCTGAGCGACCTTTGCAACTTGCCGATTCGGCAAATGGTTTTCAAGAACCCGCAAGAGAACGAAGGATTTTCTTCGCCAAGGCACCTCTCGCGCTTGAAAACAATTTACCGGCACGGCAAGTTGTCACCTGCCTCTCGGGGCTCCGGTGCGTATCGCCGGGCAGGCCGCCGTGTGGGCCGATCGTCTCGCCAAGCCCGACACCCGTAGGAGGTCCGATGGCTACCGTTTCGCGGCACGAGGGTTCGCAGCCGAACGCTCCCGAGCGAGGCTCGGAGGGCAGGTACCGCAGCCGCTGGAAGTGGGACAAGGTGGTCAACAGCAGCCACGCCGTGGACTGCTATCCCACCGTCGGCTCCTGCCCCTACTGGGTCTTCATGAAGGACGGCCAGATCGTCTTCGAGGAGCAGGCGGGCAACCTCCCGGCCGTCGAGGCCGGGGTGCCCGACTTCAACCCGCTGGGCTGTCAGAAGGGCTCCTGCTGGCATCAGTTCCTGACCGCCAAGGAGCGGGTCCTTTACCCGTTGAAGCGCGCCGGGGAGCGCGGCGAGGGCAAGTGGCAGCGCGTCTCCTGGGACCAGGCGCTCTCCGAGATCGCCGACGGCATCCTCGACGCGATCGTCGAGATCGGCCCGGAGGCGGTCTTCTCGCCCAACGGCGCCAACGCGCTCTCCTGGGGCATGACCAGCCAGCGCCGCTTCTGCTCGGTCACCGGCTTCCCGCTGGGCGATTTCGACTCCGACATCGGCGACTGCGTGCCGGGCATGCACCTCACCTGGGGCAAGTACATCACGCCGAGCTCGGACGACCACATCCACGCCGAGCTGATCGTCATCTGGCACTGCAACCCGGTCTACACGCGCATCCCCGTCTACCACTACTTGACGGAGGCCCGCTACAAGGGCGCCGAGGTGGTGATCATCGCCCCGGACGTGAGCCCCTCGGCGGTGCACACCGACTACCACGTCCCGGTCAAGGTCGGCAGCGATGCCGCCCTCTGTCTGGGCATGAGCCACGTGGTCGTCGAGGACGGGCTGCTCGACCGCGGCTTCGTCCAGGAGCAGACCGACCTGCCCCTGCTCGTGCGGCTCGACGATCGCCGCCTGCTGCGCGCGAGTGACCTCGAGCAGGGCGGCCGCGACGACCAATTCTACTTCCACGACGCGCGCTCGGGCCAGGTGGTCGAGGCGTCGCGCGCCAGCCTGGCGCTGGGCGAGATCGACCCCTCCCTGGAGGGGACCTTCACCGTGAAGCTCGAGGGCGGTGCCACGGTCGAGGTGAGCCCGGTGTTCGCCCTACTGCGCCAGCGCCTGCGCGACTACGCGCCCGAGAAGGCCTCGGCGATGTGCGGCGTGAACCCCGAGGTGATTCGCACGCTGGCGCGCAAGGTGGCGAGCAAGCGCACCCGCGTCCACGAGGGGCTGGGCACCGGAAAGTTCTACCACGGCGACCTGATGGGCCGCGCGATGTACCTGCTGCTCGCGCTCACCGGGAACTGGGGTAAGAAGGGCGCCGGCCCCGACTACTGGAACACCGGCCCGTCCACCGGAATGCACTTCGTCGAGCCGCGCACCAAGGCGGGTCGCGAGGAGGCCGAGGGCATCCTCGCCATGCTGCGCGCCACGGTCGAGGGCATCAAGGCGGAGGACCCGAGCAAGACCGACGAGATCGCGATGATCGACGTCATCCAGATGCGCAGCGCGATGATGGGCACCTACGTGCCGGTTGCCTGGTGGTGGTACCACCACTGCGGCTTCCGCGAAGTGTGGAACCGACGCAGCTGGAACGACCCGAGCATGCGCCGGGAGTTCGACGACTACTTCCGCGAGGCGATGGAGAAGGGCTGGTGGGCCGGCGTCGACGTGCCGCGCGCCGATCAGACGCCGCGCGTGATGATCGAGTGCGGCGGCAACCTGCTGCGCCGCACGCGCGGCGGCCAGGGCATGTTCTTGACCAACCTCTGGCCGAAGCTGAAGACCATCGTCAGCATCGACGTGAAGATGACGGCGACCGGGCTGTTCTCCGACTACGTCCTGCCCGCCGCCCAGCAGTACGAGCGGCCGCACGCCAACGGCTACGCCGCCACCCTGTTCTTGACGCCACTCGACAAGGCGGTCGAGCCGGGTGGCGAGTCGCTCCCGGAGTGGCAGATCTTCCGCCGGCTGTGCCGCCACCTGGGCGAGCGGGCCAAGGCGCGCGGCATGACCGAGTACACCAGCGGCCACGGACAGACCTTCCGCCTCGACGCCCTCGAGGACGCATTCACCGGCGGCGGCACGATGGTCGACGAGGAGGCGATCACGGCCGAGGGCGTCGAGACCAGCGTCCTGATGGGCGTCGTGCCCGAGGGGACGACGATCGAAACCCTGCGCGAGAAGGGCTCCGTGCGCTTCAAGGACTTCGGGCTGTTCCCCAACGCGCTCAGCTACCAGACCGACGTGAAGTCCGACGAGACGATGTCGCCCCTGCGCAATCACATCGAGAAGAAGGTTCCCTACCCGACCCTGGTGCGCCGCGCGCAGTTCTACATCGACCACGAGTGGTTCCTCGAGGCCGGCGAGGAGCTGCCTTGCCACAAGGACCCGCCCAAGATGGGCGGGGATTTCCCGCTGGTGCTCACCAGCGGCCACAACCGCTGGAGCATCCACAGCACCAACATCGTCAACCAGGTGATGCTCGAGACGCACCGCGGGCGGCCGCACCTGGTCATGAGCCCGATCGACGCGGCGGCGCGCGGCGTGGCCGACGACGAAGAGGTGCGCGTGCACAACGACATGGGCGCCTTCCTGGTGCGCCTCAAGCTCTCGCCGTCCGTCCAGCCGGGGCAGGTGATCTGCTACAGCGGCTGGGATCCTGTCCAGTTCCGGGGCATCCGCGGGCCGAGCGACGTCGAGGGTGGCATGGTGAAGTGGCTGCACCTGGCCGGCGGCTACGGACACCTGCGCTACTGGCCCTTCATGTGGCAGCCGACCCACGTGGATCGCGCCACGCGCGTCGAGGTCAGCAAGATCGCGTAGGGATCTCATCGCGCCGGCGCGAAGTCCGGCGCTCGGAAGGAAGCGAGCTCACGATGACCAGCACGAGCAAGGGCGTCGCCCGTCAGGCGGCGATGGTGTTCGACCTGAACAAGTGCATGGGCTGCCAGACCTGCTCGGTCGCCTGCAAGATGCTCTGGACGCGGGACGAGGGCACCGACTACCAGTGGTGGTGCACGGTGAACACCCTGCCTGGGCGCGGGCACCCGCGCGACTGGGAGACCATGGGCGGCGGCTACCGGGACGGCAAGCTCGCGCCGGGCCGCGTGCCGGAGCGCGAGGAGTGGGGCGGCGGCTGGCAGTTCAACCACGAGGAGGCGATGTTCGGTGGCAAGGGGCGCGACACCTTCCTCCAGCAGGTCGGCGAGAAGCCGACCTGGGGCCCGAACTGGGAGGAGGACCAGGGCGCCGGCGAGTTCCCCAACGCCTACTCCTTCTACATGCCGCGGCTGTGCAACCACTGCACCAAGCCGGCCTGTGTGGAGGCGTGTCCCGAGAGCGCGATGTACAAGCGCGCCGAGGACGGGATCGTGCTGCGCGACGAGGGGCGCTGCAAGGGCCACCAGGCCTGCGCGGCGGCCTGCCCGTACAAGAAGATCTACTTCAACCACGTGCGAAAGGTGAGCCAGCACTGCATCATGTGCTTCCCGCGCGTCGAGCAGATGGTCGCGCCGGCCTGTGCCCGCCAGTGCCCTGGACGGGCGGTGTGGTTCGGCATGCTCGACGACGAGGACGGGCCGGTGGCCAAGTTGGTGCGCAAGTGGAAGGTGGCGCTGCCCCTGCACCCGGAGTACGGTACGGGGCCCAACGTCTTCTACATTCCGCCGATCGGCCCGGCGCGCCTCGACGCGAGCGGCAACTTCGACGAGAGCAAGCCGCGCATCCCGACGGAGTACCTCGAGGGGCTGTTCGGTCCCGCCGTTGGGCCGGCGCTCGATACGCTCGCCGGGGAGATGCGCAAGACGCGCAGCGGCGGCAAGTCGGAGCTGATGGACACGCTGGTCGCCTACTGGTGGAAGGACATGTTCGCGCCCTACGACCGCAACCCGGCGGACATCGATTGGGGCTAGGGCGCGCGAGGAGCCGGACATGAGGCATGGCTGCGGTGTACGGCACGAGACGCTGCGCCCGAGCGCAGCGGTGCGAGCCCGGCTCCGGCTCGCGGGGCCCTGGCTCGCCGTCGTCCTGCTCGCCGCCATGCCGGCGAGCCCGGCCCGAGCCGCGGTGTTCTTCGGCGATTTGCACGCGCACTCCGAGCTGTCGGATGACGCCGAGGCCTCGCCCGAGAGCTTCTTCCTCACGGCGCGCGACTTCGCCGGCCTCGACTTCGTGGTCCTCTCGGACCACGACATCTTCCTCACCGAGAACGAGTGGGAGATCCTGAAGACGACGGCGGCGTCGTTCGACGACCCGGGCCGCTTCGTCGCCTTTTCGGGCATCGAGTGGACGCAGCCGCTCGCCTACCACTTGAACGTCTACTTTAGGGGCGACGACGAACCGTACTGCCCGTATCGCGACTGCCGCCAGAGCGAGGACTTCCACGCGTTCTACGGCCCGCGGGTCTTCGCCGGCGAGGCCGCCGCGCACGTCAACCATCCCGCCTCGCCGACCTTCCGCGTCCCGTGGCAGGAGATGGACGACACCGTCACGACCAGCGTGGAGGTGTGGAACGCGGACAGCGGTGGCAGCCACGAGCACCAGAGGGCCGGTGCCCTCTGGGCGCTGCGCGCCGGCTTTCGCCTAGGGCTGGTCGGAGTCTCCGACGACCACCACACCCAGCTTCGCCCGCCAGTCATCGGCAAGGGTCTGACCGGCTGCCATGCCGCGTCGCTCACCCGCGCCGATCTGCTCACGGCCCTGCGCGCGCGGCGCTGCTTTGCGACCAGCGGCGAGCGCATCCAGGTCGATCTCTCCCTCGGCGGGACACCGATGGGCAGCGAGCGCGACGCGCGCCTGGGCGAGCGGCTCCAAGCGCACGTCGAGGTCCTCGCGACCGCGACTCCGGTCGAGGTGGAGATCGTGCGCAACGGCGACGTCGTCGCGAGGGGACGCTGCGATACGCCCGTGTGCGACGTCGACGCCTCGGTCCGCGTCACCGACCCGAGCACCTTCGTCTACGCCCGCGTCGCCCAGGAGGGCGATGGACGGGCCTGGAGCAGCCCCGTGTTCGTGCACGCAGGGTGCGCACGCGGCACATCGTGCCTGGCGAGCCGGCTGGCCGACGGCGGCGGCGACGGCGCCGACGACTGCATCGCGCGCTGGCTCGCCCCCGCCGACTCACCCCGGCCCCGGCCGGGCAGCCCGCCCCGGCTCACCTGCCGCGACGGCGACGGCGCCTGCGACGTGGGCGCGAAGCCGGACGAGTGCACCTTCCGGCTGGGCCTGTGCTTCGCCATCGATGATCCAGGCGGAGGACGATGCTCGGCCGAGCGGCTCGAAGGCTTCGAGGTCGTCGCACCGGCAGAGCCGCCTGCGGGGCGCGACTCGACGGAGCACGAGATCCGCGACGTGCTCGAGGCGACGTACCGCGCCGCCACCACGGCGCCCGGCGAGCCCGGCTGCTCGCCACTCTCGGAGTTTCGCGTTCCCCTGGGCGAGCGCCAGCTCGAGATCCGCACCCTCGCCGGGGTGCGCGCCGACACCGATGCGATCGTGCTCGAGTGCACCCCCGCGCGCGGCTCCCGGCGCCGCCTGCCGCACCTCGGCCCGATCAGCGCCCGCTGATCGGCGGCTACCCCGCACCGAGGGGCAGAGGCGCGGGACGGCTCACGGGCTTCGCGGGCGTCATCCGCCAGCCCCGTCTCCCAGACGCTTCTCCAGCCCGTGCAGGCAGCGCAGCGTGGCGGCCTCGTCCTCGAGGACCGCTTCGAGGAGCGCGCGGGTGTCGGTGTCCTCGTCGATCTGCGCGATCACGTCGCGAATCGGCTGCACGGCGGCCTCGACGTCGGGCAGGCGTCGCGTGAGGTCGCGCAGCTTGTCGAGGTCGGCGGTCTCGCGCGAGCCCAGGGTCGCGCGGGCGGCGTCGCGGAATTGGGCGGGCAGGGTGGCCTCGGGCCGCACGCCAAGCTCCGCGAGCCGGGCGGCGAGGATCCTTGCGTGCGAAGCCTCGCGCTCTGCGAGCACGCGCAGCGTGCCGCGCAGCACCGGGTCGGGTGTGGCGGCGCACCACAGGGAGAAGCTCTCGCTGCCCAGCGCCTCGGCGGCGCGGAACTCGTCGAGGAAGCGGACGACCAGCTCCCGCTCGTTGGTCAAAGCCTGGTCGCGCAGCCGGTAGACCCGGGCCGGAGCGGGAGGCGGCGCCGCCACGCCCTGGTCGAGCTCGTGCATCTGCTCCTCGAACAGGTCGTCGGAGATCAGACCCTTGCGGTAGGCGCGCAGGAGCTGTCGGACCTCGAACTGCCTGGTGACCTCGGCCATGCTCTCCCCCAAGACCTCGCCCGGCGCCCCTGCACACCCGCGCGGCTGCCGGCCGATCGTCGACGCTAGGCCGTCGGCTCGAGCCGAGTCAAACTTTACCTTCGGCCGGGGCTCGCGCGGCGCTCCGGGGTCAGGCGGGGGCCGGGCCGGGACCGCGGACGTCGAGCGAGAGCCGCCCGTCGCGGAGGTCCACCGCGACCGAGCCGCCGCCGGCCAGCCGGCCGAAGAGCACCTCGTCGGCCAGCGGCCGCTTGAGCTCCTGCTCGACCAGTCGGGCCATCGGGCGGGCGCCGAACAGGCGATCGAAGCCCTTCTCGGCGAGCCAGGCGCGTGCCGCCTCGCTGAGCTCGATGGTCACGCCCTTCTCACCCAGCTGGTCGCGCAGCTCGCCGACGACCTTGTCGACCACGCGAAGGATCGCCCCGTGTTCGAGCGGGTCGAAGACCACGATCGCGTCCAAGCGGTTGCGGAACTCGGGGCTGAAGGTGCGCTCGATCGCGCTCTTGGCCGAGCCCGCGGCCGCCGGCGTGGTGAAGCCGATCGCGCTCGCCGTCATCTCGCGGGCGCCGGCGTTGGTCGTCAGGATCAGGACGACGCTGCGGAAGTCGGCCTTGCGCCCGGTGTTGTCGGTCAGCGTGGCGTGGTCCATCACCTGCAAGAGGACGCTGAACAGGTCGGGATGGGCCTTCTCGATCTCGTCGAGCATCACCACGGCGTGCGGGTTCTTGCGAACGGCGTCGGTGAGCAGCCCGCCCTGGTCGAAGCCCACGTAGCCCGGCGGTGCGCCGATCAGCCGCGAGACGGTGTGCTTCTCCATGTACTCGCTCATGTCGAAGCGGATCAGCTCGACGCCCATGACGCGCGCGAGCTGGCGCGCCAGCTCGGTCTTACCCACGCCGGTCGGGCCGGCGAACAGGAACGATCCGATCGGCCGCTCCGGGTGGCCGAGGCCCGAGCGCTGCAGCTTGATCACTCCGGCGAGCTTCTCGATCGCCGGATCCTGACCGAAGATCACCGCCTTCAGCTCCGGCTCGAGGCGCTCTAGCTGCTCGCGCGCCGACGCCGAGACGGTTCTCTCGGGGATGCGTGCCATCTTGCTGACCACGCACTCGACCTCGTGCGTGCCGATCACGTGGCGGCGCTCGTCGGCCGGGCGGATGCTGTCGGCCGCGCCCGCCTCGTCCATCACGTCGATCGCCTTGTCGGGCAGGTGGCGGTCGTTGACGTGTTTGGCCGAGAGGTCGGCTGCGGCCTCGAGCGCCGCGTCCTCGTAGGTGACCCCGTGGTGCTCCTCGTAGCGGCTGCGCAACCCCTTCAAGATCTCCACGGTCTCGGCGACGCTCGGCTCCTTCACGTCGATCTTCTGGAAGCGACGCTCGAGCGCTCGGTCGCGCTCGAAGGAGGCCTTGTACTCGGGGTAGGTGGTGGCGCCGATGCAGCGCAGCTGGCCGTTGGCCAGGGCCGGCTTGAGCAGGTTCGAGGCGTCCATGGTGCCGCCGCTGGTGGCGCCCGCGCCGACCACGGTGTGGATCTCGTCGATGAACAGGATCGCGCCGGGCTTCTCGCGCAGGGCGCGCAGGACGGCCTTCAATCGCTCCTCGAACTGCCCGCGGAACTTCGTCCCGGCGATCAGCGCGCCCATGTCCAGGGCGAAGACGTGCGAGGCGCGCAGCGCCTTCGGCACCCGGCCCTCGTGGATGGCACGCGCGAGCCCCTCGACGATCGCCGTCTTGCCCACCCCGGGCTCGCCGACGAACACCGGGTTGTTCTTGCGCCTGCGCGCGAGCACGTGGATCGTGCGCTCGAGCTCGGCCTCGCGCCCGACCAGCGGGTCGATCTGGCCGGCGGCAGCGCGGGCGACCAGGTCGGTGGTGAAGCTCGCCAGGGGGTCGCGGACCGCGGGAGCCTCTTCGTCTTCGCCGCTCGCCCCGCCGTCAACCTCGTCGGGCGCTTCGCGGTGCTTGCTGCGCCCTTCTTGGCGCACCCCACCCACGCCCTCCGGGTTCATGCCGTGCGAGACCCAGCGCAGCGCATCGAGGCGCGTCAGCCCCTGTTGCTCGAGCAGGTGGAGCGCCTGGCAGCTCGGCTCGCGGAATAGGGCGATGATCACGCCGGGGCCGTCGATCGTCGGACGCTCGGACGACATGGCGTGGTAGGCGGCCCGCTGCAGGACCCGCTGGATGCCCGGAGTCTCCTCCGGCGGACGATTCACGCCCGGCGGGAGCTGCTCCAGGGCCTCGCCGAGGAAGCGCTCGAGGCCCGCCCGTACCACGTCGCCATCGACGTCGAGCTCCTCGAGCATCCGCGCGACTTGGGGGTTGTCGAGCAGCGCGAGCAGCAGGTGCTCGAGCGTCAGGTACTCGTGGCGGCGCCGGCGCGCCTCGTCGATTGCCTGGCGCAGCGACAGCTGAAGGTCGGTCGTGATCGACGGGGCGCTCAAGGTTCTTCCCGCCTACTCCGGCTCCAGCGTGGACAGCAGCGGGAACTCGTGCTGCTCGGCCAGCTCGATGACCGTGCGCACCTTGGCCTCGGCGACGTCGAATGGGTAGACGCCCGCGATGCCGATCCCGTTGTTGTGCACGTGCAGCATCACCTGCACCGCCTCGATCTCGCTGCGGTGAAAGACGCTCTGCAGCACCCAGACGACGAACTCACGCGTCGTGTAGTCGTCGTTGTGTAGCAGCACGCGGTAGAGGGGCGGCTGCTGCAGCTTGCGCTCGGTCCGTGTCCGGGTGACGACCGAAGCGTCGCCTTCTCGATCCGGCCTCGCCATGGTCTTCCGCCGAGAAGACTAGCGCTCGGGCCGGAGCCTCGCCAGCGGGGGGGAAGATGCGGGGGGCAAGACGCGACGCTGCTCCGCCGCCGGCCGTGGCGGCGGAGCAGCGTCATCCCGCGCAGGAGACGGGCCTCGATCGAGCCGAGGTGGTACTCAGGGCAGCTCGACTCTCCATCCCGACCCGAGGCTCGTCCAGTCGGTGGTGTGAACGGCTGCGTCGTCCCCGATTGCGATCTCGATCGACATCGACGCATCAGTTGCCGCCGAGAATTCGCCGAAGGCGACGATGACGAAGCGCAGCACGGTTCCGTCGCTGGTTTCCTCGCGCTTGAGGCTCGCGCTGAAGATGCCGCCGTTCAACCGGGCCGCGGGATCGCGCAAGACCCAGCGCGTCTCGCCGCGAGGCCCCAGGCCGCCCGGAGGCACGGCTGCGGAGAACAGTACGCCGGCGCTGTTGCTGACCGCGATTCCGAAGCGCTCGGTGGTGGGGTCGAACGTTGTGCGTGGAAGGATCGCGCCGAACACGCGCAGCATGTCCAGCGATCGCTTGAAGATGATGCGCGAGGGGCGTGAAGGGACGCCTCCGTTGACGAAGGAGCCACACACTTCGGAGCAGTCCTGGTCGAAACAATCCAGCCGACCGTCGGGCTCGTTGTCGACGAAGTCGGTGCAGATCTCCTCGAACTGGCAGGTCGGCGAGCACTCGTCGCCGCTCACCGTGTTGCCGTCGTCGCATGTCTCGCCGCACTCGACGACACCGTTGCCGCAGGTCAGAGACACGCCCTCGCAGCGGCCTGCAGAGCACTGGTCGCCGGCCGTGCAGCTCTGCCCGTCGCTGCACGCGGTTTCGTCCGGAACGATCAGATCGGTGGGGCAGGTCTTCGAGATGCCGTCGCAGGTCTCCGGCAGATCGCACGTGTCGAGGGCTGCGCGGCAGAGGGCCCCGGTGTTGCCGACGGGATGGGTGCACGAGCCCACCGAGCAGACGTCGCGGGTGCAGGGGTTGCCTTCGTCGTTGCAGAACGTGCCGTTGGGCATGAAGAGGTTCTGCCCGCAGGCATTGCTCGCCCCATCGCAGTACTCGGGGACATCGCACTCGCTGGCCGCGGGCCTGCACTGGGTCGTCCGCTTCTGGTCCGAGGGGCAGGAAACTCCCGTGCCCGTGCAGGTTTCGGGCTGATCGCAGCTGCCGGCTTCGGCCCGGCAGAGTGCGGTCGCCGGCCGGTACCCGTCCGAGGGGCACGACGGCGCGACACCGTCGCAGGTTTCCGCGATGTCGCACGGACCGGCCAGAGGCCTGCAAACCTGACCGGCGCCGGTCGGAGTGGTGCCGACGCAAGCTCCTGTCTGGCAGATCGACGCCGACGAGCAGACGTCGGCGTCGTTGCACGACGCTCCGTCGGGGCGCAAGGCGTCCGTCGGACACGCAGTGCTCGTCCCGTCACAGGTCTCTTGCGCGTCGCACACGTTCGCGGCCACACGACAGATCGTGCCGGCACTGCTGCGCGCATCCGCCGGACAGTTTGCCGCGACGCCGTCGCAGGTTTCCGCGATGTCGCATGGGCCCGCGGTAGGCCGGCAGCTGGTTCCTGCCGCGACTCGCGTGTCGGCCGGGCAAACGCTGCTGGAGCCGCTGCAGACCTCTGCCACGTCGCAAGCACCGCCGGCGAGTCTGCAGGTCGTGTCGGCCGGCGCAAGCAGGTCCACCGGGCAGTCGGGCCCCGCCCCAGTGCAGGTTTCCGCCACGTCGCAGGCCCCTGCGGCGATGCGGCATGTCGTTCCTGCCGTGGTGAAGCCGTCCGTCGGGCAGGCCGGGGACGAGCCGTCGCAGATCTCGGCGGCGTCGCAGGCGCCGGCGGTAGACCGGCAGATCGAGCCGGACGGGAAGAGGGAGTCGGCTGGGCAGGTGGCGCCCGTGCCGTCGCAGACCTCGGCCGGGTCACAGCCACCGGCCGAAGTGCGGCAGGTGGTGCCGCTGGGCGCGAGTGCATCTGCAGGGCAGGCGGCGGTCGCACCGTCGCAGACCTCGGCTGGGTCACAGGCACCGGTCGAGCTGCGGCAGGTGGTGCCGCTGGGCGCGAGTGCGTCTGCGGGGCAGGCGGCGGTCGCACCGTCGCAGACCTCGGCTGGGTCGCAGGCGCCGGTCGAGCTGCGGCAGTCCGTCCCGACCGTCACGAGGGCGTCCGCCGGACAGGTCGGGTTCACCCCGTCGCACGAGTCCGCCACGTCGCAGATCCCTGCGGCGGGGCGGCAGACGACGGTGCTCGGCTCGATCTGACAGAGGTCCGAGCAGCAGTCACCATTCACGACGTTTGCGTCGTCGCACTGCTCGCCGATGTCGATCACGCCGTCGCCGCACACCCCGGAAACCTGCGCGGGCGTGCTGCTCGCACCGAGCGTCAGCCACAGCAGGCTGGCCAGGATCGCGAGCGCTCGACGGCTGCATTGCTCGCGCGGCCGGCGCCTCTCTCGGTCCGACGGGCTCGCGTCGGGCTGGGCATTTCGCGGGGCGTTGCGCCCGGCACGGGCGTCGCGATCGTGCGCTCTCATGGTTCGATCTCCCTGGCTGGAACGGGCGGTGGTGGTTGGGCTCAGAGCTTCGTGGAGTATCGACGACACTTGTCCCCGAGCGTGAGGGGCGAAGTCAATGCAGGATTTCTTTGTCGAGCAGAGGCGCTACTGGACCGTGACGGTCAGGCTCGCACCGCCAGGCCCAGGGGAGCCGAGGCCGGTCACGGGGTCCTCGACCGAAATGGTCGCCTGACCCGGAGCCTGGGAATTGACCCGTCCGATGTTCGGCTCCTCGAGATCGACCGTCGCGACCAGTGGATCGCTCGTCGACCAGCTCACGCGCTTGGTCACGTCGTCTCGGCTGTCGTCGGCGTACACCAGGTAGGCCTTGACCTTCTTCGACTTGCCGACCCGCAGGGTGAGCGTGTCGGGTGTCACGCGGAGCCCGACCACGGGGATCCCGCAGCGCACCATTGCGTCGCCGCCGGTTTGTGTGGACGTGAGACCCGAGAGCGGGTCTCGGGCCGAGATCGCGACGGTCCCGGCGGCGAGGCAGCTCGCCATGCCCACCCGGTCCACGGCCACCTTGGTCGAGTCGCTCGAGCGCCATTCGACCTTCGTCGTTGCGTTCACGCTCTTCGCCACGCCGGTGAAAAGGGCCGACGCCTTGAGCGCGATCCTGGTGCCCAGCGCCATCGAAAGGGGTGTCGGCTTGACCTGAAGGCTCGTCATGTCGCCCGCGACGTCGAGCCTCCCGTCTGCAGCGCTGGCCGACGAGGGGATCCCGGTCTCGCGGTCGGTTGCCGTGACCCGAGTCGAGCCGAGGGCCACGCCAGTGGCCCGGCCCTGCTCGTCGATCGTGCCGATCGCCTGGTCCGAGGTCGTCCAGGCGACGTCCGAGGAGACGTCGGCCGTCATGCCCTTCTCGAAGGTTCCCACCGCCTTGAAGCGAACCCGCTCGCCGACCCGAGCGATCCGGGTATCGGGTGCGACCGTCACCCCGAGCAGCGTGCCGACGACTGCGATCTTGCCAGTCGTCGAGCTCGAGCTGAGACCGCTCTCGGGATCCTTGGCCACGACGTTGGTCTCTCCCTTGGCCACGCCGACCGCGAAGGGCTGCCCGCTCTCGTCGCGCTCGATCTGGACGACGGAGCGCTTCTTCGACGACCACAGCACCTGGCTGGTCAAGTCGACACCGGTCGTGCCGTCCTCGTAGGTGCCGATCGCCTTGAGCGGGATTCGGTGGCCGACGCGGAGGCCCGAGACCGCGGGCTCGACGCCGAGCGCGTCCAGCTCGGGGACCACGATCCTGGCCGTCTTGCGCGAGGTCAATCTGGCTGCCTCGAGCGTCGCGCTGATCTCGGTTCGTCCGCTGGCGACCGCGGTGACCGTTCCACCGGCATCGACCGTGGCGATTCGGCTGTCCCGGGCGCGCCACAGCACCGACGCGGTGAGGTCCACCGTGGTGTCGTCGGAGTAGACGCCGGTCGCGGTGAGGGATTGCGTGCGTCCGGGAATCATCGAGACGCTGGATGGCGCGATGACGATTGCCTCGAGCTTGCGCTCGGCAGCACGGGCAACCGCCGGCAGGGCTCCGAAGAGGATCGCACCGCCAAGGATCAGGATTCGGTGATTCCAGGATGTCTTCCCTAGACGAGGCAGCATGGAGCGAGAGTCCTTTCGCGGGTCACAACCCCTGTCGAGTCGAGAGCGAAATGCGCGGCGGGCTGCTCGCCGAGGCGGCCTTCGGGCCCAAGCCGCCGTGTCAGCGCAGCTTCCATCCGTCTCGCTTGCCGGTCCACGTGTCGCTGAACGTGAAATGGGAGCCGCCGATCACCACCTCGAGCGTCATGGCCGCCTGATCCGCGGCGGACAGGTCGGCCATCGCCTCCAAGCGGAAGCTCCAGGTCGTGGCACCCTCGCGCCGGATCTCCAGTAGATCGACGCCCGGCAGTGCGCCGCCGTCGCGCCCCTCGTACTTGGCGCTCCTGCCGCTCTGTCTCAGCGTTCCGGCGGGCGCGACGAGCTCGAAGACCGTCCCCTGAGCGTCGGTGAGCCGTATCGCGACGTCCTCGAGGATCGGGTCCAGGGGTGTTTCGCTCGCCACGGCCCCCTTGAGCAGGAGGCTGTCGCGGCCGGCGTCGGGATCGTCGAAGGTGATGCTGCCCTGTGGCAGCGTCGGATCCGTCGATCCTCCGCCGCCTCCGCCGCCTCCGCCGCCTCCGCCGCCCCCGTAGTGCACCTCGACGGTGTTGCCCCAGGGAACCACCTCGCCCGCCTCCTTCTCCTGGATCGGCCGGCACCGATCGGCGAGCACGCTCTTGGCGTGGTTGTCGTACGCGCCATAGAAGTAGAAGCAGGTGCTCGCCTTGAGGACCCGCCCCCCTCGTACCGTGTTGCCGTGCGGGTAGGTCCAGCCGAGCTCGTCCTCCTCGATGGCTTGGAACGAGAAGCGTCCCGAGAGGATTTGGTTCCCCTCGAATGCGTTGCCCGAGGAGTCGCCGCGGATCGCGATTCCCCGCTGCGCGACGACGTTCTTGGAGAAGAAGTTGTCGTCGGCGTGCTTGAGGTGGATGCCGGCCTGGGCGCTGCGGTCGACCAGGTTGTTGACGACCCGGTTTCCCGAGGTGCCGATCAGGTAGAGGTTCTCGGTCCGGTTGGCGATGATCTCGTTGTCGATCACGAGCGTCCCGGAGGTGCCCACCCCGAGGTGCACCCCCTCGTCGCGGTTGTCGTGCACTCGGTTGCGACGCAGCTCGTTGCTCGCGGCGCCGTCGCCCAGCCAGATCCCCGTGTTGTTGTTGAAGACGTCGCAGTCGGTCACGGCGTTGTCGCTGCCGCCGTCGATCAGGATGCCCTTGCCGAAGTTGCGAACGACGCAGTTGCGCACCGCGGCCCCTGTTGCGGAGACGCTGATGCCGTCTCCGCGGATGCGATCTCCCGGGCCCGCGATTTGATGGCCGGCACAGTCGAGCGTTCCCGCGACGACTTCGAGGCCGCGCCGACGACATCCGTTGAGGTCGGCGCCGAGGGTGATCGAGGCGACCACTCGGTCTCCGCACTCGCAAGGGACCTCCCCACCGCAGTCCTTGGCCCAGGTCGAGGTGGCAACCGCCATCGCGCCGAGGACGAGCAGCAGAACGAGAGCGACCCGTTGCGAGCCACTTGGGTGCGGCGTGGTTGCCACCGTCTCCGTGCAGCAAGGCGATGGATTGGCGATTCGAGTTCTCGGCGAGTTGATCATCAACAAGGCCTCAGCTCGTTCGGGTCGGTGAAGATCCACCGGCGGCTCGTGCATACTTCGCGAGCCGCCGCCAGCCGTGTTCGCATCGCTAGTCCTGATAGAAGAGCCGTTGCCCGCCCGGCGGCGCGCGATGGACGTCGAAGACGCGCTGGGTGGAGATGACGTCCGGGCCGAGATTCAGCGTGATGCGCAGGCTCGGCGACGGTGAGAGCGGCAGAGTAGCCTTCGTGGCCTGGAACCGGACGCGGTAGAACCCGTCGATTCTGTCCGGTGTGAGCATGAAGCGCACCTTGGCACCCGAGGCCGTGACGCCGCGGTACTTGTATCGCTGGCCGCGCACCTGGAGCTGTCCCGCCGGGATCGTGAAATCGTACAAGAGCGCCGCAGTCGTGGTTTCCTCGACGCGGACGTCCACCTGCTCGGCGCCGGTGAAGGTGGCGGGTGGGGTGATGCGCATGCGGAAGCGGACGGTGTCCCCGCGGCCTCGCTCCGGCGGGACCTTCTTGTAGAGCGAGAGCAGGTCGATGCTGCCCGGCGTCCGGATTCGGATCGGTGCCTCGGCGGAGACCTCGCGGCCGAGTGAATCGGTGATCGTCGCCACGTTGGTGACCAGCGTGCCATCGGCGATGAGAGCCCCGGCGGTGAAGACCACCTGGACCGCGCCGCTCTCGCCGGCGGCCACCACGGGCAGGCTCCACACGACGTCCGTTCCGGCCACGGTCCCTCCGCCCGTCGCCGAGACGAAGGTCAGCTCGGGGTGGGGAATCGGGTCGGTGATCGTCGTGCCCGTCGCCACGCCGCTGCCCTTGTTCGTGTAGCTGAGCGTGAAGGTGACGTTCGTGCCGGTTTCCACCTGGTAGGGAAGGGCCGACTTGCTCAGGGTGAAGAAGGGCTCGGGGGTGATCGCCACGCCGGAGGGAGAGCCGACGATGGGGATCGTCCAGACCGAGCCGTCGAGCAGGGTGACGATCGACATCGAGCCGTTGTTGTTCGCAACCACCGCCTTGGAGGAGTCGGGCAAGAAGGCGATGCCCGTGGGGTGCGAGTCGGTGGCCACGGTTCCGGTCACGGTGTGGGTGCCCGGCGCCATGATCGAGACGCTGCCGTCGGCGTCGTTGCTCACCAGGGCGGTCTCGCCGTCCGGTGCGATGCCGAGGCCCAAGGGGCCACCCCCGACGCCGAGCGTCGCCTCGATCTGCAGGTCGACCTCGCGGATCACGGTCACCGTGTTCGCTGCGTCGTTGGCGACGTAGATCTCTCCGGCCCCGACCGCGACTCCCTCGGGGGTGTCGCCCACGGGGACCTCCTGGACCACGAGGTCGGTCGTCGCGTCGATCACCGAGAGGGTGTCGTCGCTCCGATTCGTCACGTAGGCGAAGCCGCCGTTGGTCGAGAAGGCGACCGCGAAGGGATCGTGGCCTACGGTCACGCTTCCCGTGACCGTGTCGCTCGCGGTGTCGATGACGGCGACCGTGCAGGGGGGTGGCGGGGTCGGGCTCGGCGTGGGCAGAGCGGGGTCCGGGGTCGGAGTCGGCACGGGGGCCGGCGTGGGCGTCGGCAGCGGCGGGCAGTTCGTCGACTGCACCACGTAGGCCTTGGTTCCATTTGGGCTCACCGCGACCTGCGTGGGATTGCCCGGGACCGGGATGGTCGCGGTCACGGTCGACGTGGCGAGATCGATCCGGCTGACGGTGTTGCTGCCCCGGTTGGCCACGTAAGCGAAGCCGCCGGTCGACGGAATCGAGATGCCGGTCGGCGCCGAGCCGACCGTGATCGAGCCGAGCGACACCCAGTCGCTGGTGCGGAAGACGTCGACCTGGCTCAGGCCTTGGTTGGTCACGTAGGCGTTGGACTGGGCGAGCGCGACTCCGGGCAAAAGGGCCGTGACGATCCAGGCGACGAGGGGCAGCTTGCGCACGACAGCTCTCCTGATTTGGGGGGCACTGCGCTCGCAGGCCCATGCCGCGGAGGGTCCGCGACACGAGCTTTCGGGATCGGGATCGGAGCCGTCGGAGGAGGAACCCTGCCCGCGAAACGCAGTGACTGATTCAGAGCGGCGCAGCTAGCAATGCATGCGCCACGCGGCAGGCCGGGAACTCTGGCTCAGCCTGAGATCGCGGCTCGCTGCGGCGCACGATGTCGCAGTCTCGCATGATTTGCCGGGCGGCTGCCCGCGCGCGAGAGGATCCTTGGCCGACGCATCGCGTCGGCCCGGTGGGTATCGATCTGGATCAGCGATCGGGCTCGGCGGCCGGCCGAGCCCTTGGCGTCAAGCGAACGTCCGGCGCGCGCGGCTGACGACCAAGACCTCCTGGCCGTTTACCCGGACTCGACGCCCTTCGCTCGATGCCGAAGCGGTCACCGGAGACGCGCTCGGGAACACCTTGCTGCGCTCGATCGCGATCGCCGCCTGCTCGCGGCTGCGGGTCTCGCGCCATGCCTTGAGCTCGCGCTCGAGGCTGCTCTCCAGCCCTGAAGCTCCTGCCACCACACCACCTCCTCGACTCCGCGCGATGCCCCATCGCGCCCGCCCGCGGGCAGCTCGACCCTAGGCCCGCCGCCGCGACTTCCCGGCGGCACCATGCCACAGCGGCAGGGTCCGACTCAACCGGCGAACGTCTCGAGATTCTTCGCGCGCACCGGATTGCGCAGCTTGCGCAGCGCCTTGGCCTCGATCTGGCGGATGCGCTCGCGGGTCACGGCGAAGCGTTGCCCGACCTCCTCGAGGGTGAAGTCCGACTTCTCGCCGATGCCGAAGCGCATGCGCAGGATCTGCTCCTCGCGTGGCGTCAAGGTGGCCAGCACCTTGCGCGTCTGCTCCTCGAGGCTGATGGCCATCGCCGCGTCGGCCGGCGAGACGCTCTGGCGGTCCTCGACGAAGTCGCCGAGCGCGCTCTCCTCGTCGTCGCCGATCGGCGTCTCCAGAGAGACTGGCTCCTTGACGATCTTGAGCACCTTGCGGACCTTGTCGGCCGGCATCTCCATCTGTGCCGCGATCTCCTCGGGCGAGGGCTCGCGGCCGAGCTGCTGGACCAGGTAGCGCGAGGTGCGCAGGACCTTGTTGATCGTCTCGATCATGTGCACCGGGATGCGGATCGTGCGCGCCTGGTCGGCGATCGCGCGCGACACCGATTGGCGGATCCACCAGGTCGCGTACGTCGAGAACTTGTAGCCGCGCTGGTACTCGAACTTCTCGACCGCGCGCATCAGGCCGATGTTGCCCTCCTGGATCAGGTCGAGGAAGCCCAGCCCGCGGTTCGTGTAGCGCTTGGCGATCGACACGACGAGGCGCAAGTTCGCCTCGATCAAGGCGCGCTTGCCCTCCTGGGCGCGCCACTCGCCGCGGCGCAGCCGATCGATGGCCACGCGCAGCGCATCGGTCGACATGCCGACCTCGCGCTCGACCATCGCGGCACTCTGCCGGCCCGCTCGAAGGTTGCTCACCAGCTCGAGCACCTCGTCGGTCGACAGGCGCAGCGCCCGCCCGACGGCCGAAGCCGTGGCGCGCTCGGCCGGCTTGACGCGACGCAGGTGGCGCATCAGGTCCGCCTCCGGCTTGCCGCTGCGCTTCATGGCGTGGCGCATCAGCTCGCGCGGCCGGTCGACGAGGCCCACGGCCTCCTTGAGCTTCTCGGAGATGTCGCCGATGTGCTTGCGGTTGAGCGGCATCGCGAAGAGCGCCGCCTCGATCTTCTCCGCTAGAGACCGCCGCTTCTTGTCCAGCTTCGCCGACTCGGCGGCCGACTTGCGGCCGCGCCCCGCCTGCTCGAGGCGCGTGCGCTCGCCGGCGAGCTTGCGCAGCCCGGGGACGTGCGCGAGGAAGGCCTCGATTCGCTTCTGGTCGCGGTCGTCCTGCTGCTCCTCGCCGGTCTTCTCCTCGTCCTCGTCGCCGAAGGCCTCGCGTGCCGTGAGCTCGCCGTCCTTGAGCTTCTGTCCCAGGGTGAGGACGTACTGCAGCGCGAGCGGGATGGAGAAGATCGCCTCCTTGATCTCGTGCTCGCCGCTCTCGATCTCCTTGGCGATGGCGACTTCTTCCTCGCGCGACAGCAGCGGGACGCCGCCCATCTCCTGGAGGTACATGCGGACCGGGTCGGAGGTGTCCGAGGCGACCGGGGCGGGCTCGACCTCGCCGACCTCGGCCTCTTCGGCCACCCAGTCGACGGCTTCGTCCTTCTCCCCGTCGCCGTTGAACTCGCCCGGCTCGGCTTCCGTCCGCTCGACGACCTCGATGTCCATCTCGCCGAGCATCGACATCACGCCGTCGATGTCCTCGGCCGAGGCTGCCTGCTTGGAGAGGGGATCGCCGAGGTCTGCCGGTGGGGGGAAGGCACGATCGCGCGCCGCCTCGCCGGCCTTGCGACCCGCGGCTTCCGCGGCGCGCTCGACCGGGGCGGGGGCGGTCGCGGGCGGCTCCTCGCCCCC
>CAZGUU010000019.1:0-29976 GCA_964529315.1 uncultured Enterobacteriaceae bacterium | reverse complement strand
GCGCTGCTTGTTCATCACGTCGTCGTACTCGAGCAGGTGCTTGCGGATGTCGAAGTTGTGCCCCTCGACCTTGGCTTGCGCGTTGGCCACGGCCCGCGTGATCATGCGGTGCTCGATGGGGACGCCGTCCTCCATCCCCAGACGCGTCATCAGCCCCTGGATGCGCTCGGCGCCGAAGATGCGCAGCAGGTCGTCCTCGAGCGAGAGATAGAAGCGCGAGGACCCCGGATCCCCCTGGCGCCCGGAGCGCCCGCGTAGCTGGTTGTCGATGCGCCGCGACTCGTGCCGCTCGGTGCCGAGGATGTGCAGGCCGCCCGCCGCCACGACCTTCTCGCGCTCGGCCGCGCAGCTCTCGCGATGGTTGGCCAATGCCTGCTGGAAATCGGGGCTCTGCGGATCGCGCGTTCCCGCCTCGCTCGCCGCCAGCGCCTCCGGGCTGCCCCCGAGCACGATGTCGGTGCCACGTCCGGCCATGTTGGTCGAGATCGTGACCGCCGCGAAGCGCCCCGCCTGAGAGACGATCTCCGCCTCGCGCTCGTGGTGCTTGGCGTTGAGCACGTGATGGCGGATCCCACGACGCTTGAGCATCGCCGAGAGCTTCTCGGACTTCTCGATCGAGATCGTGCCGACGAGCACCGGCTGGCCATGCTCGTGGCACTCCTCGATCTCGTCGATCACCGCCTCGAACTTCTCCCGCTCGGTCTTGTAGACGACGTCCGGGTGGTCGATGCGGACCATCTCGCGGTGGGTGGGAATGACCAGGACGTCCAAGTTGTAGATCTTCTTGAACTCGACCGCCTCGGTGTCCGCCGTGCCCGTCATGCCGGCGAGCTTCTTGTACATGCGGAAGTAGTTCTGGAAGGTGACGGTCGCGAGCGTCTGGTTCTCGCGCTCGACCTTGACGCCCTCCTTCGCCTCGACCGCCTGGTGCAGGCCGTCCGACCAGCGCCTCCCGGGCATCATGCGGCCGGTGAACTCGTCGACGATGATCACCTCGCCGTCCTTGACGACGTAGTCGATGTCCCGCTTGAACAAGGCGTGCGCCCGGAGGCCCTGCTGGACGTGGTGCAGCGTGTCGATGTGCGCCGGGTCGTAGAGGTTGTCCACGCCCAGCAGATCTTCGCAGCGCGCCACCCCGGCCTCGGTGAGGATCACCGAGCGCAGCTTCTCGTCGACCGCGTAGTCCCCCTCCTCCTCCTCGCCCTTCTCGACCTTGCGGCCGGCGCGGAGCCTGGGGATGATCGCGTCGATGATGCGGTACTTGTCGGTCGACTCCTCGGCCGGGCCGGAGATGATCAGCGGCGTGCGGGCCTCGTCGATCAGGATCGAGTCCACCTCGTCGACGATCGCGTAGTTCAGCTCGCGCTGGACGTAGTCCTCGAGCGAGAACTTCATGTTGTCGCGCAGGTAGTCGAAGCCGAACTCGTTGTTCTGCCCGTAGGTGATGTCGGCTTGGTAGGCCTGCTTACGCGTCGCGTCGTCGATGCCGTGCAGGACCACCCCGACCTCGAGGCCGAGGAAGCGGTAGAGCCGGCCCATCCATTCCGCGTCGCGGCGTGCCAGGTAGTCGTTCACCGTGACGACGTGCACGCCCCGGCCGGGCAGCGCGTTCAGGTAGACCGGCAGGGTGGCGACCAGCGTCTTGCCCTCGCCGGTCTTCATCTCGGCGATCGTGCCGCGGTGCAGCACCATCCCGCCGAGCAGCTGGACGTCGAACGGTCGCATGCCGAGCACCCGCTTGGAGGCCTCACGAACCGTGGCGAACGCCGGCACGAGCAGATCGTCGAGCTCCGCGCCCTGGTCGAGCTGCTCGCGGAACTGGGCCGTCCGGGCGCGCAGCTCGTCGTCGGAGAGCCGGCCGAGCTCCTCCTCGAGGGCGCCGATCTCGTGGACCAGCGGCCACAAGCGTTTGAGCTCCCGGTCGTTCTTGGTTCCGATGACCTTGCGGACGAGTGCGCCCAACATTTCGATCAGCCCATCCCCATCGTCGCGGCCGCCCGGCACGTGGCATGCCGGGCGCGCGTCGGCGGACCTTCCGTGAACCCTCGACGCTAGCCGAAAGCGGCTCGCTTCTCAAAATCCAGCGTAGGGCGGCAGGAGGTCGCTCCCCTGGTCTCCTCGCCGTGCGCCCCCGCCGGCGCCGACCCTCGGGGTCAGGCGCGTCGCCGGCCCCGGATGGCCGGCCGGGGCTCGCCGCGCAGCACGATGCGCACGGCCGAAGCGACACTCGCCCCGCAAAAGCGCTCTGCGACGCGGCCGAACCGCTCGGCCGCGTCGGTCACGAAGAAGCTCGCCGACCCCTTGCCGCTGCGGCGCAGCAGGCCCCGCTCGGCCAGCACCCGGCGCACCTCGCGCGCCGCCTCCTCGGCCGAGTCGACCACCCGCACGCCGGGGCCCATGAAGTCGGCGATCGCACCGCGCAGCAGAGGATAGTGGGTACAGCCGAGGATCAGCGTATCGATCCCGCTGCGCTTCAAGCTCGCCAGGTAGAGGGCGACGGTGCGCCGGGCGACGTCGTTGTCCACCCACCCTTCCTCGGCGAGCGGCACGAAGAGCGGGCAGGCGCGGGTGAAGATCTCGACGTCGGGCCGCATCTCGCGCAGCGCCCGGGCATAGGCCCCGCTGGCGATCGTCGCCTCGGTGCCGATGACGCCAATGCGCCCCCGGGTGGTCGCCCGCAGGGCGGCGCGGGCCCCCGGCTCGACGACCCCGACGAGCGGCAGCTCGCAGCGCTCGCGCAGCGCGTCGAGCGCCACGGCCGAGGTCGTGTTGCACGCCACGACCATGAGCTTGACACCGCGCTCGACGAAGAAGTCGGCCGTCTCGACCGCGTACCCGGTGATCGTCTCGACCGACTTCGAGCCGTAGGGGACGCGCGCCGTGTCCCCGAGGTACATCAGGTGCTCGCGCGGCATGATCGCGGCGAGCGCCTTCTGGACGGTCAGGCCGCCGACCCCGGAGTCGAACACGCCGATGGACAGCTCGGCCGCGCGGCGGGTCGCCACGAGCGCGCGTGTCGCCTTGCGGGCGTTGGTCATCGCGCGCAGGCTAGCCGAGAGCGCCCGGGCGGGCCAGGCGCTCTCGGAGCCGCTCCCAGAGCTCGCGCTCCCCCTCGCCCGTGACCGCCGAGAACGCGACCACCGCGCCGTGCTCCCGCAGCCCGGCAAGCGCCCGCACCCGCTCCGCCTGGCGCAGCTTGTCGATCTTGCTGGCCACGACGATCGCCTCCCGCCCGCCGCGCTCGAGGAACTCGAGCAGCCGCTGGTCCTCGCCGCCCACCCCGCGGCGCGCGTCCACCACGACCACCACGAGCTGCAGGCGCGAGCGCCCGCGCAGGTAGCCCTCGACCAGCGGCTTCCACGCCGCGCGCACCTCGGGCGGGACGCGCGCGAAGCCGTAGCCGGGCAGATCGGCGAAGACCATCTCGTCGCGCCCGACGAAGAAGTTGATCTGCTGGGTGCGACCCGGCGTTCGGCTGGTCCGCGCCAGAGCCGAGCAGCGGGTCAGGCGGTTGATCAGCGAGGACTTGCCGACGTTCGAGCGTCCGGCGAACGCCACCTCGGGCAGGTCGAAGCCCGGCAGGTGGTCGCTGGCCGAGGCCGCCCCGGCGAACCGCCAGTCGGAGCCGCGCGGCGGACCGGCCAACGCTCAGGCGGCGGCGCGGCCGTCGTACCGCGCCTGGCTCTGCTGGAGCTTGCCCCCTTTCGAGAGGATCACCTTGATGCCGCGCATCAGGTTGGCGAACTGCTCCTTGATTGCGCTGCGCTCCACGTCCTGCGGCACCGGCAGGGGCAGCTTGTTGCGCTGCGTGGCGGTGTAGGTGACCAGCGTGCGCTTGCCGTCGGGCGAGGCCGCGAGCGCGTAGCGCCCGTCGATGTCGATCACCCCTTCGACCGTCTTGATGCCCACCAGATCCTGGGCCTTGTCGAAGGCCAGATCGACGGTGAACACCTGGAGCTGGCCCAGCGTGACGATGTGGAACTCGACGGTCTTCTTCGCATCGTCGCCCGAGACCACCTTGGCGAGCTTGATGTCCTCGACGGCGCCCTGGAGCTCTCCGGGGCGTCCGAAGGCCGCGAAGACCTCGCCCACCGGCGCGTCGATGCGCGAGGTGAGCCGGATGGTCGTCACGTCCCGGTCCTTCTGGATGTCCTCGGTGAGGATCTCCGGAACCGCCCCCTCCCACTTCACCGCCTGCTCGCGCATGCCGCGCATGCGGAAGAACACGTACCCGGCGACCACCACCACCAGGAGGGCCACCACGACCACGACGTTGCGCGCGCTCATTCTCCAACCGTCCTTTCGCTCCGACGTCGCGATCCGCTCCCGGTTCGGCCGCCGCGAGCCGCGCTCAGTCGGGCCACTGCCCCCCCGAATTCCCGTCCTTTGCCGGTGCCGGCGTCGCCTCCGGAGGAGCCATCCCTCCGGCGAACTCGGCGTGCTCCTCGCCCGCGACCATCTCCGGCGTCAACACGTAGCTGCCGCCCAGCGTCGCCTCCCATACCGTGTTGGCGACGTCCTCATCGCCCAGGGTCAGGACGTAGGTCAATCCTCCGACCACGCCGCCCACGCATGCGTAGGCGAGCTTCAGCGGAAAGTACACCAGCGTGCCGATGCCCGCGATCGTCGCCAGGCCGAATTGCTCGGCCAGGCCGCGCTTGTGGGCCTGCGGCGTCGCCTGCTCGGCGCACGCGACCCGCGCCCCCCCCGCGCAGAGCAACGCCGCGACGATCGCGGCCGCGATCGCTCGCCGCCCGCCGCTTCCCGGCGCCGGCCCGCGAACGTCCCGGCGAGAGCCCCCCCGCGCCTTCCCTGCACCCATCGCAGCCCCTCCTCGTCACACGCGGCGATCCACCGCGCCCGTCCACGACGCGCACGGCGCCGCTCGGCCCTCTCACTCGGTCCGCACCACGGAGCCGGCGGGCAAGAGCGCCAGCAGGCGGTCAAACGCCCGCTGGACGTACTCGAGATCCTTCGACTCCATGGTGAGCTTGACCATGTACTCCGGGTCCCCCATCTTCGGATAGCTGCCGAGCATGAGGTCGGGGAACTCGGCGAGCGCCTGGTGGAGCGACTCGGCGATCGTGCTCTCCCCCTCGCGCGTGTAGATCACGCGGAGGTGGTAGGGGGCGCCGAGGAAGCTCTCGCGCAGGCCGTCGAACTTCTTGCGCAGGATCTCGGGGATCCCCGGCAGGATGTAGACGTTCTCGACCTTGACCGTGGGAAAGCCCAGCGCCGGATCGTGCAGGAGCTCGGCCCCGGCCGGAACCTCGGCCATCTTGAGGTGCGCCGCCTTGACCGCGTCTCCGAGGTAGCGGCGCAGCCCGGCCTCGAGCTCGGGGTGCACGACGACCGGGCGCCCCAGCCCCCGGGCGATCCCCTCGATGGTCAGGTCGTCGTGCGTCGGCCCCACGCCGCCCGAGGTGAAGACCAGGTCGTAGGCCTCGTGGAACGCCCGCACCTCGCGGGCGATGACCTCGATCTCGTCGGGAATCGTCGTGATCCGCCGCAGCTCGACGCCGAGCTTGCGCAGCTCCACGGCGAGGTACGGCGAGTTCGTGTCGGCGACCTTACCCGAGAGGATCTCGTTGCCGATGACGACGATGCCCGCAGTCCGATCCGCCATGGCTCACACCGAGATCGCGTCCTTGCGAAACTCGCTGGACCCGATCTTGATATTGACCACTGCGGGCCGGCCGGCGGCGAGCGCCCGCTGGAGCGCCGGCCGAAGGTCCGCGGGCCGCTCGACGTACTCGCCGTGGCAGCCGAACGGCTCGACCACCTTGTCGTAGCGCGTGTAGTCGAGGGCGCATCCGATCGCACGGTCCGGCCCGTACATCTGGACCTGCCCGCGGCGGATCTGCTGCCAGGCGGCGTCGTTGCCGATCACCCCGACGACCGGGATCTTCTGGCGCGCCATGGCCTCGAACTCGAACCCGTTCAGGCCGAAGGAGCCGTCGCCGTAGACGATGATCACGTCGCTCTGGGGCCGTGCGAGCTTGGCCGCCATGGCGAACCCGGGCCCGGCACCGAGCGTGCCCAGCGGGCCGGCATCGAGCCAGTGCCCGGGCTTGCGGATGCGCAGCACGTTGGCCGCCGTGCCGACGAAGTCGCCGCCGTCGCCGATGACGATCGTGTCGTCCTTCAGGACGGCGTCGATCTCGGCGCAGGCGCGCACCGGATTGACCGGCGAGGCGTCCGACTCCATCTCGGCCTGGTGTGCGGCACGCTTCTCGCCGTCGATCCGCCGGATGTCGTCCGTCCATGCCTTGTGGATCTCGCGCTGGAAGCCGCTCTTGCGGGCCAGCGCCGTGAGCTGCTCCATGACGATGCAGGTGTCGCCGACGATGCCGACCTCGATCGCCCGGTTGCGGCCGATCTCGCCGCCGTCCAAGTCCACCTGGATCAGCTTGGCGTCCTCGGCGATGTGCGTCGAGCGGCCGTAGCCGATGCGGAAGTCGAGCGGCGTGCCGAAGATCAGCACCACGTCGGCACGTCGCAGGGCGTCCTTGCGCGCCATCGACATCCCGTAGGGGTGGCCCGGCGGGATCGAGCCCCGCGCCATGCCGTTGACGAACACCGGCATGCCGAAGGTCTCGACGAACGGCAGGTAGGCTTCGCGCCGGCGCGACCACCAGTACTGGCTGCCGACCAGGCAGACCGGACGCTCGGCACGGCGCAGCAGCTCGATCGCCTGGTCGACGTACTCCGGATCCCCGGCGATGCCCGCCCCGGTACGGTAGCGGGTGGGAAACACGCAGCGCTCCTCGGGCACCTGGTCGAACAGGAAGTCGATCGGCATCTCGAGGAAGACCGGCCCCGGGACGTTCGTCGTGGCGATGCGGAAGGCCGTCGCCACGTACTCGCCGAGCCGTCGCGAGTCGGGCACGGCCACCGCCCACTTGGTGATCGGCCGCATCAGCTCGACGTGGTTCATGTCCTGCAGGCCACCCATGTCCTGCAGGGCACGCGGCGCCTGGCCGCCGATCAGGACCATCGGCGCCTTGGCGCGATGTGCGGTGGCCACGCCGGTCACCGCGTCGGTGAGCCCGGGCCCGGCGGTGACGATGGCCACCCCCGGCTGGCCGGTGACCCGCCCCCAACCGTCTGCCGCGTGCGCCGCGGTCTGCTCGTGGCGCACGTCGATCACCCGGATGCCCTGGTCGATGCAGCCGTCGTAGATCGACATGATGTGGCCGCCGCCCAGCGTGAAGACGTACTGCACGCCTTCCGCGGCCAGGGCCCGAGCGACGATCTGTCCACCGTGGAGCTGTGCCATGCGTGTGGGCTCTCTTCCGTTTCCGTGCGCCCTCGAGCAGAGGAGCGCTCCCCTCTGGGCTCATACTCCCGCCCCGGGAAGCGGGCAAGGACGCTCAGGCGAGCAGCGAGCGTCCCGCCGCGCGATCCGGGTCCGATCCGGGCTGCAGACCCGCGCTGCCGCGTGCTACCAGGCGGCCATGAGCACGTCGCAGAGGGTGGAGCGAATCGCCGAGCGGCTGCGCTCGGGCCTCGACGCGCACCACGTCGAGGTGCAGGACGAGAGCACCTTGCACGCGGGCCACGCGGGAGCCAGAGGCAGCGCCGGCCACTACAGCGTCTTCGTGGTCTCGACGCACTTTGCCGGCCTCGACCGGGTCGCCCGCCAGCGGGCGATCTACCAGGCGCTGGGCGACATGTTCCCCGGCGAGATCCACGCCCTGCGCGCCCGCGCCCAGACGCCCGAGGAGTGGCGCGCGAGCGGCTGATCCGGCATCGTGCGTCGGCCGGCACGCTGGACTCCGCCCACCGGGTGTGGCTTCGATGCCCCGGCACGGGCGAGCTCAGATGACTAGCGAAGCCGAGATCCTGGTTCGTGCGAGCCATCTCTCGCTGGGCTACGGCGAGCGGCCGGTCCTGCACGCGGTCGAGCTGGAGGTGCACCGCGGCGAGTTCTGGTGCCTGCTCGGCTCCAACGGCAGCGGCAAGACGACGTTCCTGCGCGCGCTCCTGGGCATCGTCGCCCCAATCTCCGGGGATCTGTGGCTTCACGCCGACCTCGCCGGCCGCCAGCGTAGCGGCTTCGTGCCGCAGCGCTGCGAGCTCAATCCGGCCCTGCCCACGACCCTGCGCGAGTTCGTCCTGCACGGCCTGGTCGGCACGACCACGCCACACCGCGAGCGCGCCCTGCGCCTGAGCGAGGCGCTCGAGCGCCTCGGGCTGGGCGGACGGGCGACGGCGGACTACTGGTCGCTCTCGGGCGGGCAGCGCCAGCGTGCCCTGGTGGCACGCGCGCTCATCCGTCGGCCCTCGATCCTTCTGCTCGACGAGCCGATGAGCCACCTGGACTACCACGCCGAGGAATCTCTGCTGCGCGACCTCCTGGCGATGCACCGCGACGCCGGCCTCACCCTGCTCTTCGTCACACACGACGCGACGCTGGCCGAACGTCACGCCTCGCACGTGGCGCTGTTCCGCGACGGCACGGTCGTGGCCGGCCCGCGCGACGCCGTGCTCTCGACGCTTGCGGGCTCGCCGCCTGCGCCCCCCACGGCTCGGCCGGACGGCGGCCCGGCTCCCGGAGGGTCGGGGGCGGAGGGCAGGTCGTGATCGTCGAGTTCCTCGATTCGTGGCCGCTGTTCGGCACGAGCTACGTCGCCGGCTGGCTGATCGGGCTGCTGCTCTCGCTGGTCGGGGTGCTGGTCGTGGCGCGCAACCAGATCTTCGTCGGTGCCGCGATCTCGCAGGCCTCGCTGCTCGGAATCGCCCTGGGCCTGCAAGCGGGACGCATCGCCCTGCTCTCCGCCGTCGGATGGGCGGGCTCGGAGCTCTTTCTCTCGGGGTGCGCGGGCCTGTTCGCCATCGTGGCCGCGCTCGTCGCGGGCTGGGCGGGAGAGCGGTCGGCGAGCAGCCACGAGTCGATCACCGGCTGGCTGTTCCTGGTCGGCGCGAGCCTCTCGGTGCTGGTGCTGGCCTCGAGCCCGCACGGCACCGAGGAGATCCATCGCCTGGCGGCGAGCACGATCATCGGCGCGACCGCCCGCGACGTCGTGCTGCTCGCGGTGCTTCTGGCCGCCGCCGCCGCCGCGCTGGCGCGCTGGCACGGCGAGCTCGTACTGCTCTCCATGGACCGGGAGATGGCCGCAGCGGTCGGTCTGCGCGTCGCGCGCTGGAACGCCGCCATGGCGATTGCCCTGGGCGTGGCGGTGGGCCTGTCGAACCGCGTGGCCGGCACGATCTACACCTTCGGCTGCCTCGTCCTGCCGGCGCTGGTCGCCCGAGTGCTGTGCCGCGAGGTGCGCTCGATGCTCTTCGTCGCGCCGCTGGTCGCCCTGCTCGCGGGCGTGGTCGGCTTCGTCGTCGCCAACCACTTCGATCTGCCCCCCGGGCAGACGGCGGTCGCGCTGCTCTGCGCGCTTCCGCTGCTCGTCCGGCCGGTACGCGGGCTGGCCGCCCTGTCGCGCGACTGAGAGCGTGAGCAGGAATCCCTGGACAGCGTAAGGTGCCCGCGGTCCGCCGCGCCGGGCACGACGCGGCGACTTGGGCTATGGGCGGGATGCGAGCCGCTCAGACGGCATTTCAGCGAGGAGGATCCCGTGAAGGCACTCCGGATGACGCAGTGGCAGCAGGCCCCCGAGCTCTGCGATGTCGAGGTCCGCGAGCCGGGCCCCGGCGAGGTGCTCGTCAAGATCGGAGGGGCCGGCGCATGCCACTCCGATCTGCACATCGCCGAGTACCCGCCGGGCGCGCTACCCTTCTCCCTGCCCTTCACCCTGGGCCACGAGAACGCCGGCTGGGTCGAGCGCGTCGGCACCGGGGTGCACGGCCTCTCCCCCGGCGACCCGGTGATCGTCTACGGGGTCTGGGGCTGCGGTCGCTGCGCAGCGTGCCGGGTCGGCGCCGAGAATTACTGCGAGCGAAGCGCGCCCCTGGTCCCCGGGGGCGGGCTGGGGTTCGACGGCGGGATGGCCAGCCACATGCTCGTACCGGCAGCGCGCTTCCTGCTGCCGCTGGACGGGCTGGATCCGCGCGAGGCGGCGCCGCTGACCGATGCTGGTCTCACGACCTACCACGCGATCAAGCGCTCGCTCGGAGTCCTGCGTCCCGGCTCGACCGCCCTGGTCCTCGGCGCCGGCGGGCTCGGCCAGATGGCGATCCAGATCGCCAAGGCGCTCTCGCCGGCACGGGTGCTCGCGGCCGACGTATCGCCGGAGAAGCTCGCCGACGCGCGCGAGCTCGGCGCCGATGCGACCGTCGTCTCGGACGACCGGGCGGCCGAGCACGTCCGAGAGCTCACCCACGGCGCAGGCGCCGATCTGGTGCTCGACATCGTCGGCTCGGACTCCACGCTCGCCCTGGCCTTGGCCGCGTCCAGGCGCCTGGGCCACCTGACGGTGGTCGGGATCGCCGGCGGGAGCTTCCCCTTCAGCTACCTCGGCGTTCCCAACGAGCTCTCGGTCGCATCGACCTTCTACGGCAGCATCGGCGAGCTCGCCGAAGTCGTCGCCCTGGCACGGGCCGGAGCGATCCGCGCCCGGGTGGAGCTCTTCCCGCTCGAGGACGCCGGCCGGGCCTATCGCCTCTTGCAGGACGGCAAGATCCGCGGCCGGGCGGTGATCACGCCCAACGGATAGCCGCGACGCAGCCACTCATCCGGGGATGCGCAGGCGCTCCAGCGGCTGCCCGCCGACCAGGTGCCGCTCGACGATCTCCGGCACGTCGTCGGGGGTGACCCGGCCGTACCAGACCGCATCGGGATAGACGACCACGGTCGGCCCCATCTCGCAGGGGCCCAGGCACGACGAGGATGCCAGGCGCACGCTCTCCCAGAGATGCCGTGCCTCGAACTCCCCGCGGAAGCGATCGAGGACCTCGGGCGCGCCACGATCCGCGCAGCAACCCTTGGGATGACCCAGGGGACGGCGGTTCAGGCAGACGAACACATGGTGTCGATGCGCCATGGGCCGCACTCTAGCCCGCTCGGCGCGCAACCGGCAAACGACCAGCGAGACGATCGCCCACCGCGCGCCGGCGCCGCGGAATCGACCACGAGGAGCCGGGCCGCCGGGAGCCCGACTTGCGCCCGCCGATCCGGGTGACACATATCCCGCGGCGAAGCCGATCGCCGTCTCGCTCGATCGACGAGCTGGGTAAAGGAGCGACCATGCCTACGAAGACCAGTCCCCTGGCCGGCGTCCGGATCCTCGAGTGCTCTCTGCTCGGGCCGGCGGCCATCACCACCCACCTGGCCGACCTCGGCGCCGAGGTCATCAAGGTCGAATCCCCCGCGGGCGACTACGTCCGCGAGATGACCTGGCCGATCGTCGAGGGCAGCTCACTGATGCACCTGCACGTCAACCGGGGCAAGCGATCGGTGGTCCTCGACCTGAAGAAGGACCAGGGCATCCGCACCTTCCTCGAGCTCGCCAAGGTCTCGGACGCGGTCGTCGAGGCGATGCGTCCCGGAGCCCTGGAGAAGCGCGGCCTGGGCTACGAGGTCCTGCGCCAGGTGAACCCGGCGATCGTCTTCATCACCATCTCGGGCTACGGCATGACGGGCCCCTACCGCGATCTTCCCAGCCACGGCATCGCCTACGATACCTGGGCGGGCATCGTCAGCCCGGCCTACGACGACGAGGGCTTCTGCTACCTTCCCGAGCACGTCTCGATCGGCATCAACGCCGGCCCGCTCTACGGCGCACTCGGCATCCTGGCCGGCATCGTGCAGGCCCGCGCGACCGGCCAGGGCTGCCGCCTGGAGGTCGCCCAGTCCGACGCGGCAGCGGCCATCGACTGGCTGCGCTCCGAAACCTATCGAGCCTACGAGCGCCCCGAGTCGGAGGTCACCGGCAACAAGAGCGACGGCTACGCCCGCCGCGCACCCGGCACGGCCGGCATGAGGGAGGGTGTGCGCTACCAGGTCTACGAGTCCTCCGACGGCTACGTCCTGTTCATGGCCTCGGAGCAAGAGTTCTGGCGCAACTTCTGCAAGGGGACCGGCCGGATGGACCTCTTCGAGCGCTGGCCGGGCAGCAAGTACGCCGACCACGCGCGCAACAACCGCGAGCTGCAGCGCGAGCTGCGCGAGATCTTCAAGACGCGCTCGTCGGCCGAGTGGCTGGCCTTCGCCGGCGAGCACAACACGACGATCGCGCCGGTGAACTCGCCCAAGACGATCGCCGCCGATCCGCAGTTCCGCGATCGGCTGCCGTGGATCCCCAAGGAGGCTCTCGGCGCCGACGAGCTCCCCTTCCCCATAAAGCTGGTCGGCGGGGAGCTGCCGCAGCCCCTTCGAGCGCCCTCGCTCGGACAACACACCGAGGCCGTCCTGCGCGAGATCCTGCGCAAGTCCGACGAGGAGATCGCCGCCCTGCGGGCCTGCGGCGCGCTCGGCTGACCCGCACCGCCGGCCGGCCTCTCCAACCACGCCGCGCGGCCGTGACCACCGGGGTCGCCCGCACCGGCTCGGCCACTCCCCTCAGCGGGTAGGCCTGCGCCGTCCGCTCCCCCGCGCGCGGCCGGTGCTCGCCGCAGAGCTCCGCTCGGCGCGCACCCTGCGCGCCGCCGCTCTGGCGCGCATCACGCGCCCTGCACGCCGGCCCTCCTGCGCGTGCCGCGCCGCGATGCCCGCGAGCACCGTGCGAAGCTGGTCGTCGAAGAGCAGGTCGCGCTCGATCAGCGGTCCGGGGAGGCTGCGCAGCAGCGGCAGCTCGTCGGGGCGCCGCTCGGAGAGCGCGCGATGGAACTCGGCGACGTAGGGCCGCCCGGCGCGGGCCTCGGACTCGATCTGGTTGTCCTGGTGGACGAACCCGGAGATGCAGTTCGTCACGACCATGAAGGCGAGCATCGCCTCCTCTCCCGAGAAGCCGGCGCGCATCAGGACGCGCAGCACCTGCTCCAGCCGGTCGAGCGAGGTCGGCGAGCCGGTCTCCCCGGGGTGGACGTGCGAGATCGCGCCGCGCTGCTCTCGCAGCGTCCTGCGCAGAATTCTGGCGTAGGCGAGCACCCACTCCGACCAGTGCTGGCCGTCGTCGGGTGGAAGATCTCCCTCCGCCAACGTCGATCGCGCCACCAGGCGGGCGAGCTCGTCGCGGCCCTTGACGTGGTGGTAGAGGCCGCTGACGCTCACGCCCAAGCGCGCCGCCACCGCCGACATCGAGAGGTCCTCCATGCCGACGTCCTTGGCGGCGGCGATGATCCGCTCGAGGTCGATGTGCGGTGGTCGGCCGAGGCGGCGACCGCCACCCGTCGCCCCCGAGGGCACGGTCGATCGCGGCCCGCTGCGCTGGCTTCGTGGGCTTGGTCTTCTCGGCACGAGGGATCTTCGCGGCACCACCTGCATCTGTCAATGGGCGGCGAGGATCCGCGCGGCGAGCGGCTCGCCGCGCGCCCGACGCATTATTAAGAACCCTTTCGATAAACTGTTGACATGTGCTCCGAGGCGGTGTAGACGAGCCCTTCGCTGCGCCGGGGTCCACCCCGGAATCCGAAGGCCGAATCCGTGGAAGCGCAATCGAGAGTCGCCGGTATGCTCGCGGGCGGGGCGCACGCCGCTCGCGCGCCGGGGAGCTGACGCGCCGGCTGGGCCGCGCGAGCGGCGACCACACACGAGGAAGCGTCGGCGGATCCGGGCGCCAGCGAAGGGCAGATCGATGGTTTCGTTGAAGGATCAGGCGTGCATCGTCGGCATCGGGCAGACGCCGTACACGCGCGGGCCCGTGGTGACGGGCACCAACCTGACCCTGCAGCTACGCGCGGCCGAGGCGGCGATCGCCGACGCGGGGCTGCGACGCGAGCAGATCGACGGCATCCTGCCTTTCGTCTCGCTCGACATCGCCGAGGAGCTCGCGGTGCATCTCGGCATCGAGGACCTGAAGTACCAGGCGACCTCGCACCTCGGCGGCGCGGCTCCGGGCGCCTCGATCGCCAACGCGGCGATGGCGGTGACGTCCGGACTGGCCGAGCACGTGCTCGTCCCGGGTGGCTGGCGCGGCTACTCGGGGCGCCGCGTGCGCGAGGTGGTCGTGGCGGATGCCACGGTGATGTCCGGCGGTCAGACGGCGCGCGACTACTACTTCCCGTACGGCCTGACGGCGCCGCCGCAGTGGTTTTCGTTCCTGGCGAGGCTGCACATGAACGAGTTCGGGACGCGCTCGGAGCACCTCGGCGCCGTGGCGCTGGCCTGCCGCACGCACGCGCAGCTCAATCCCGGCGCCGTGATGCGCGGCAAGCCGATCACCATGGCCGACTACCTCGCCTCGCCCATGATCTCGGATCCCTACCGGCTGCTCGACTGCTCGCTCGAGGCCGACGGGGCGGCGGCACTGGTCGTGACGACGGCCGAGCGCGCACGCGATCTCGCGCGCGCGCCGGTCTACATCGTGGGCGTCGGACAGGGACAGCCCTACCCCGCCGACGACCTGGTGACGCGGGACGACATGTTCCGCCTCGGGATCACCGCCGCGGCGCCGCGCGCCTTCGCCATGGCGGGCATCGTGCCCGGAGACCTGGATTTCGCCCAGGTCTACGATCCCTTCACCTTCCAGGTCATCCAGCAGATCGAGGAGATGGGCTTCTGCGAGCGCGGCGAGGGCGGGCCCTGGGTCGAGGGCGGACGCATCGAGCTGGGCGGCGAGCTGCCCGTGAACACGCACGGAGGGCTCCTCTCGGAGGCGCACGTCCTGGGAATGAACCACTTCACCGAGGCCGTGCACCAGCTGCGCGGCGACGCCGGCGCGCGGCAGGTGCAGGACGCCGAGCTCGGGGTGGTGACGGGCTTCGGCGACTTCGGCGACGGCAGCGTCGTCGTCCTGCGACGATGAGTCCGGGAGGGCGGGTGCCATGACCGCGGCCGGCACGCAGCACGCCAAGCCCCTGCCCCTGATGCAGGGCGCAACGAAGGAGTTCTACGAGCACTGCAAGCGCGGCGAGCTGCGCTTCCAACGCTGCACGGGATGCGGCAAGTGGCGGCACGTGCCGCGCCAGATGTGCGCTGCCTGCGGCTCCTGGGGCTGGGAGTGGGCTCGGTCGAGCGGGCACGGCAAGGTGCTCACCTGGACGGTCGTGCGCCGCCCCATGCACCCGGCCTTCGCGAACGACGTACCCTACGCGCCGGTCGTCGTGCAAATGGAGGAGGGGGTTCGGCTGGTGAGCTGGCTGGTCGACTGTCCACTCGACGCGATCGAGAAGGACATGGCGGTGCAGGTCGTCTTCGACGCGGTGACGCCCGAGATCACACTGCCCAAGTTTCGCCGCGCCTGAGCGAAGCGCGGACGCGGAGTCGCCGACGATGAGGACATCTCCCCACTTCCTCTACGAGAAGAAGGGCCACGTCGCCCTGATGACGTGGAACCGTCCGGAGAAGCGCAACTGCTTCACGCCGGAGATGATCGACGCCTTCTACGACGCCTTCGGCGACTTCGACAAAGACCCGGACCTCTGGGTCGCCATCCTGGCGAGCACCGGGGACCGGGCTTGGTGCTCCGGCGGCGACCTCGACGCGATGATCCCCGCGATCACCTCCGGCAGCTGGAAGGTCAACGAGGATCCGACCAAGCGCGTGTACCACGACATCTTCAAACCGATCATCTGCGCGGTGAACGGCTTTGCGACGCTCGAGCTCGTCCAGGGCACGGACCTGTGCGTCGCCTCCGAGAACGCGAGCTTCGCCCTCGGCGAGGTGCGCTGGGGAATGATCGCCGCCGGCGGGTCGCAGGTGCGCCTGCCCCGCTACATCCCGCACGCCATCGCCATGGAGGTGCTGCTGACCGGACGCCCGATCACCGCGCGGCGCGGCTACGAGATCGGCCTGGTGAACCGGCTGGTGCCGACGGTGGCCGAGGTCCTGCCGACCGCCATGGAGCTGGCCGAGATCATCTGCCAGAATGCGCCCCTAGCGGTTCGCACGGCCAAGGAGATCTGCGTGCGGCAGTGGAACCACGAGCCGGGCTACGTGCTCGAGAATCTGCTCTTCCAGCGCGTCAAGGATTCCGAGGACGCCAAGGAAGGACCTCGCTCGTACATGGAGAAACGCAAGCCGCGCTTCCGCGGACGCTAGGCGACCGCGCCCGCTCGGGGCCCGCGGCGCCCATGCTTTGGTGCTCCGGGCCCCGGGGTGCTAGATCCCCGCACCCAGCGGCACAGGCGATCGAGCCAGCAGACATTGGAGGTTGGATATGGGTTTGGACGCTGCCCAGCTCAGGGCACTCGTCGGCAAGGAATCCCGCCTGATTCCGGCTCGGCACGAGGTGAATGTCCCCGACATTCGCCACTGGGCCGAGGTGATTCGCCAGGACAATCGAAGCTACAAGGAGTTCGAAGCCGAGGCCAAGGCAGCGCCGCCCGCCATGGCCATGGTCTGGACGATGCCGCCCCTGTGGACCTCCGAGCCCCAGCCGCCCACCGAGCCGCACGAGCGCGCGATCGCGATGCTCCAGAATGCTGGCTACGACGTGGGCATCGGCATCGCGCTCGAGCAGAAGTTCTTCAAGCCCGTGAAGGTCGGCGATCGCCTGAGCTATTCGGTCACCCTCGCGGGGGTGTCGCCGGACGTCACCGACACGCAAGCCGGCCCAGGCTATCAAATCGACCTGCGCTACACGCTTCGCAACCAGAGCGGCGACGTCGTCGGCGAGCAGACGTACCACCTCGCCCAGGTTTCGCAGATCAAGACCAGGCACTGAGGCGGCCACCACCTCGCCAGCACGACGAGCAGCCCGCCCAGGCCCAGCCAAGAGAGGCACGCATCGCGATGAAAAGGGATTTCGGCGTCTTGCCGTTCAATAGCCCGAAAGAGCCCACCATGGACTACTCTCGGATCCTCCCCCTGGTCGGCGTCCAGAGCCCGCTCCACTCGCCGCACGACAGGGTCAACAAGTTCGACGTCGACCGCTGGTGCCAGGTGATGCGGGACACCAATCCGCTCTACACGGACGAGGAGTACGCCAAGAAGAGCGTCCACGGAGGTCTCCTCGCACCGGCTGGCATGGTGCACGTCTTCTGTCTGGGAACGATGAAGGCGGCGCTCGATCACTTCGTCCGCGGCAAGTTCGAATTCCCGCAGGACCCCAACAACATCGCCAACCAGATCATCGAAGACGAGGGCTACACCGGCGTCATGGCCACTGCCCAGCGACAGCAGCACTACAAGCGCATCCACGTCGGCGACGAGATCCATTGGACGCTCGGCGTCAAACGGTTCTCGGACTACGATCACCTCACGCGCCAAGGAGTCGGCCGCAAGTACCAGATCCTGTTCCGGTTCTACGATCAGAAAGAGGAACTGGTGTGCGACCAGACCTTCGACGTCCTCGTCTACAAGGCGCCGATCGCAACGAGAAGGCTGTACGCGGGCTGAGATCTCCCGTCACGACTCGCGAGACCACGCATCCGGCCGCGGCCGGACCGATGAAGGGAAGGAACCATGTCGCAGGATACGCAGAAGACCTACTGGGAGGACGTCGAGGTGAAGCAGTCTCTCCCGGAGAAGAGCCGAATCGTCGATACGACCCTGATCGCCATGGGTGCCACCTGGGCGACGCACGACTTCATGCCCGTGCACCACGATAGGGATTTCGCTCAATCCAAGGGCGCACCGGACATCTTCATGAACATCCTCACGACCAACGGGTTGCTCATGACCTACTTGGAGCAATGGGCCGGCCCCGATGCCACGATCAAGGACATGTCCATCAAGCTTTCCGTGCCGAATTTCCCCAAGGACAAGATGGACATGAACGCCCGGATCACCCGCAAGTGGAAGGAGGGGGACGCGCACCTGATCGAGGTCGCCTTCAGCGGCGACAACCAGATGGGCCCGCACGCGAGCGGCACGGCCATCATTTCTCTGCCGACGAGAGGGTGAGCCGATGTCTCTGAGAAACAAGGCTTGCATCGTCGGCATCGGATCCACCGAGTTCACGAGGAATGCCGGCCGAAGCGAGATCCACCTGGCGGTGGACGCGGTCACGGCCGCCTGCGTGGACGCGGGGCTCGACGTCGATCAGATCGACGGCATGTCCAGCTTCGGCACGGCCGGAATCTACGCTGCCGAGCTCGCGCCCGACATCGACGTCGCCCGCAGCCTGGGGATACCGAATCTCAGCTACTTCGGCCAGACGCCGTGGGGCGGCGGGGCCTGCTGCGGAACCGTGGCGCACGCTGCCATGGCGGTCACATCGGGCTTCGCCAACTACGTAGTCGCTTATCGGTCGCTCAAGCCCGCGAGCGGCACGGTTCGCTATGGTAGGCCTACCGCGATCCCGGCCGAGTACCGCTACAGCTACTACATGCCCTTCGGCTTCGCGAGCCCGACCTCCTGGGTGGCGACGCTCGCCAAGCGCTGGATGCACGAGACGGGTGCCACACGCGAGCAGCTCGGCCATGTGGCCATCGTGGAACGGGAATATGCCCTGCGAAATCCACGAGCGATGTTCTACGGCCGGCCGCTGACGATGGAAGAGTACATGCACTCGCCGATGTCCAGCGACCCGTTCTCGCTGCACGACACCTGCCTCGAGAACGACGGTGCGGTCGCGCTGCTGATCACCACGCCCGAGCGCGCCAGGGACCTGCGACAGAAGCCGGTCTTCATCACGGGTGCCGGCTTCGGCACGTCGGTCGATTCGCACAGCATGACGTCCTTCTATCGGGAGCAAATCGGCCTTCCCGAGTGCATCGAGGCCGGAAAGGCCGTCTTCAAGATGGCCGGCCTGACTCAGAAGGACATCGACGTCGCCCAGCTCTACGACGCATTCACCGCGACGGTGCCCATGCAGCTGGAGACGTATGGCTTCTGCAAGTACGGGGAGGGGGGGCCGTTTTGCCAGGGAGGTGATCGGCTCCGCATCGGCGGCGAGCTGCCCGTGAACACGTCGGGCGGCATGCTCTCGGAGGCCTACATCCACGGGATGAACATGATCGCGGAGGGAGTCCGCCAGGTGCGCGGGACCTCCACGTCGCAGGTCGACGGCGCGAAGAACGTCCTGGTCACCGGCGGGCTCGGCGTGCCCACAAGTGCGTTGATCTTGACGAACGGGGAGTGAGCAAATGGCTGTCGAACACAACCCGAGGTACCTGAAGTACTTCTACGATCCCGTCTGGGAGACCTTCGAGGATGGCTTCTGGCAGGGCATCAAACAACGCAAGCTGGTCTTCCAGAAGTGCTCCGAGTGCGACACCTTCAGCCACCCCCCGCGCGTCCGCTGCGCCAAGTGCAAGAGCGACAAGTGGGAATGGGTCGAGTCGAGCGGCAAGGGGCGCATCTACAGCTACACCGTCCTTCGGCAGGAGGTCCACCCGGCGTTCCGAGTGCCCTTCGAGGTCGTCCTCGTCGAGATGGAGAACGAGAAGGGGGTGCGCATGATCTCCAACATGGTCGATTGCGAGCCCGACGACGTCAGCATCGGAATGCCCGTCGAAGTCACCTTCCGGGAGGTGACCAAGGGCTGGGCGCTGCCGTTGTTCCGGAAGGCCGAGTCCTGAGCAGACGGGGCCGCCCGCGAAGCGATCGGCTGGCGTAGCGGCAGCCCGCGCTGCCGCTACGCCAGCAGGCTGCGGCCGATCACCTTGAGCTCGAGGATCGGCTTCACCCCCTCGAAGATCGGCAGCACCAGGGCATCCAGGACGTAGCGGCAGATCGGGAACTCCTCGGCGAATCCCCAGCCGCCGTGCAGGAGCTGAGCCTCCTGCGTCGTCCGCACCGCGACGTCACAGGCGAACAGCTTGGCCATCGCCGGCTCGAGGGCGCGTTTCTCGTCGGCGTCGAATACCCGCGCCGCGTGGTAGGTGAGCTGGCGCGCCGCGGCGATCTCCACCGCCATGCGGCCGAGCTTGTGGCGGGTGAGCGGATAGCTGCCGATCGGCGCGCCGAACTGCAGGCGCTCGTTGGCGTAGGCCGCGGCGGCCTCCAGCGCCGCCTGCGCCACGCCCGTGGCCCGACCGCCGGTCTGCAGGCGCCCGGCGGCAAAGCCGCTCATCTGCAGGTAGAAGCCCTGCCCCTCGCCGCCGACCAGGTTCTCCGCCGGCACGAAGTATCGATCGATCTGCAGCGTGTAGGAGTGCATGCCGCGGTACCCCGGGGTGCGATCCGCCTTGCCCTCGATCGTTCCGCCTCCCGGCTGGCGCATGACGAACTCGTGGCCGGGAAACGAGTCCTTGGGCACGACGAAGAGCGAGAGCCCCTTGGCTCCCTTGCGCGGGTCGGCGTCCGTGCGCGCCAGCATCGCGATCACGTCGGCGCGGCCGGCGAAGGTGCACCACGCCTTGGCCCCCGAGAGGAAGTAGCCCGCCTGCCCTCCCGCCTCGCCCTTCTCCGCTCGCAGCTTCACCGCGGCCACGTCCGAGCCCGTGTCGGGCTCGGTCACCGAGATCGCGACCATGAGCTCGCCCGCCGCGATCCGCGGCAGCCAGCGGCGCTTCTGCTCCTCGCTGCCGCCGGCGAGGAGCGCCTTGGTCAGGATCTCCGGTCGCGTGATCAGGCTCCCCGCCGCGGCCAGCGATGCCGCCGAAAGCTCTTCGGTGGTCAGGATCATCGCTACGTTGCCCATGCCCTGGCCGCCGTAGGCCTCGGGGACCGACAGGCCGAAGAAGCCGAGCTCGGCCATCTGGCCGATGATCGACTCCGGGACCAGGTGGTCGTCGAGGTGGATCTGCTGCGCGATCGGCGCGACCTCGCTGCGGGCGAAGCTGCGCACGGTCTGCCGTGTGAGACGCTCCTCGTCGCTCGCCAGGTGGGAGTCGGGCGTGCCGCGACGTGCCACGACCTCCGCACCGATCGCCTCGATGCGCCGGTCGTCGAGGCCAGCGGCCACGAAGCTGCGCGTCTCGGGCGCCTCCAGGGTCGTCTCGAGCAGTGCGGCCGGCAGAGCGAAGGCCGCGGGCCGAGCGGCGACCTCGGCGCGGGCACGGCCCACCGCCATCGCGGTGAACACCGCCGCCGCCTCGCCCGCCAGGGGATCGTGCGGCTGCGCCGCCCCGGCGTAGGCGAGCAGCGCATCGGCGGCCGCGGCCTCGGTGGCCAGGTAGGCCAGACGCTCGGTGTGCGCCTGGTGCTCGTCGATCGCGCGGCCCCGGTCGGTCAGTGCGCGGCCGCTCTCCAGCGCGACGTCGACCATCTCGCGCAGCCGCTCGCCGGCCCGTCGCGCGGCTGCCAGCAGGTCACTGGGCTCGGACATGGACGCATCCTCCACGGGTGATCGGAGCACCGCGGCTCTCCCCGAGCGACCCTCGGCCCACGCGGCGCGGCTCGGCACCAGTGCACGGGACCGCGCCGTCGGCCCGGCGGCTCAGGGGCCCCGCCGTGCAGCGACCTCGATGATGTCGGAAACGATGCCGAGGACGTCGTAGTCCTTCGGCGTGTAGACCCTCGCCACCCCCTGCGCGCGGAGCAGAGCCGCGTCCTCGTCGGGCACGATCCCGCCGACGACCACCGGGACGTCCGCACCGCCTCGCGCTCTCATGCCGCGCAGGACCTCCGGCACCAGCGTCAAGTGCGAGCCCGAAAGGATGCTCAGACCGACCAGATCCACCGATTCGTCGCAAGCGGTGGCAACGATCTCGGCCGGGCTGAGCCGGATGCCACCATACACGACCTCCATCCCGGCCTCGCAGCAGGCCAGGGCGATCTGCTCGGCGCCGTTGGAGTGGCCGTCGAGACCCGGCTTGCCGATGAGCACGCGGAGCGGCCGACCCAGAGCTCCCGCCGCGCGCCGTGCCCGGGCGCGGAGCTCGGCCGAGCGCGGGTCGTCGCCGACATCGCCGTGCCCGGCCGCGATGCCGGTGGGGGCGCGATAATCGCCGAAGATCTCCCGCAGGGCACCCGCCCACTCTCCCGTCGTCACGCCGGCGTGCGCACAGCGGATCGAGGCGGGCATCACGTTGCTCGTACCCCGCGCCGCATCGCGCAGGCCCTGCAGGGCCGCCGCGACATCGGCCGCCGCTCGCTCGCGGCGAAACGCCTGGAGTGCCTCGACTTGCGCCCGCTCGGCCGCCTCGTCCACCTTGAGGATCGCCGCCGCGCCCGTCGCCAGGGGCGACGGCTCCGTCTCCGTGAAGCGATTGAGGCCGACGACCACCTGCTCGCCCGCGGCGATCCGACGCAGTCGCTCGAGCTGCGAGCGGACCAGGCGTTGCTTGACCCAGCCCGCCTCGACGGCCGCCACGATCCCGCCCTGGCGCAGGACGTCGCCGAGCTCGGCGCGCACGCCCGACTCGATCTCGGCGACCTTGGCCTCGACGACCCGGCTGCCGGCGAGCAGGTCGTCGTACTCGAGCAGGTCCGTCTCGTAGGCGAGGATCTGCTGGATGCGCAGGCTCCACTGCTGGTCCCAGGGCCGTGGCAGCCCGAGCGCTTCGTTCCAGGCCGGGAGCTGAAGCGCGCGACAGCGCGCGTCGCGCGACAGGGTGACGCCGAGGGCCTCGAGTACGATGCGCGGCACGTTGTTCTCGGGCTGCGCCTCTGTCAACCCCAGAGAGTTCACCTGGACGCCGTAGCGGAAGCGACGCAGCTTTGCGTCGCTCACGCCATAGCGCTCGCGCGCGATCTCGTCCCAGAGCCGCCCGAACGCACGCAGCTTGCAGGTCTCCTCGACGAAGCGAATGCCGGCGTTGACGAAGAAGCTGATCCGTCCGACGACCTGCGCCAGCTCGTCGCCTTCGATCCCACCCAGCTCGCGCACGGAGTCGAGGACGGCGATCGCGGCGGCCAGGGCGTAGGCGACCTCCTGCACCGGGGTCGCCCCCGCCTCCTGCAGGTGATAGCTGCAGATGTTCGTCGGGTTCCACTTGGGGATGTGCCGGACGGCGTAGGCGATGACGTCCGACGTGATGCGCATGCTCGGCGCCGGCGGGAAGATGTAGGTTCCGCGGGAGAGGTACTCCTTGATCACGTCGTTCTGCGTGGTTCCCTGCAGAAGCCGCGGATCGACCCCCCGCCGCTCGGCCAGCGCGACGTAGAGCGCGAGCAGCCACGCCGCCGTGCCGTTGATGGTCATCGAGGTGTTCATCTCGGCCAGCGGCAGCCCGGCGAACAGCGCCTCCATGTCGGCGATGTGCGCGATCGGCACGCCGACCTTGCCCACCTCGCCCATGGCCAGCGGGTGATCGGCGTCGTAGCCGGTCTGGGTGGGGAGATCGAAGGCGACGGACAGGCCGGTCTGGCCCTTGGAGAGATTCAGGCGATACAGCTCGTTGCTCGCCCGGGCGCTCGTGTGGCCGGAGTAGGTGCGCATCACCCAGGGCTTCTCGCGAGTCACGGCGCTTTCTCCTGGAGCCTCTCCGAGCTCCGAGCGGCGACCGCCGCTGCGACCGCACCGCCCCTCGGAGACGCTCCTGACTAGCAAGCGGGATCCGCCAAGGGGAGAGCCCCCCGGGCGCCGGCCGCCGATCCCGCCGAGCGGCGCCGCCGAGCGTGGGCCACGGCGGCCCTGGCCACGGCGGACCCGGTTGACCGATGGCTGGCCGGGTCTATAGTTCTATCGTCGATCGCGACCGCACGCGCTGCCCGCCCGAGTCCTCGCCGGATCCAATCACGATACGGAGACCTTGCCCGATGCTCGTTCTCCGAGGAGAGAAAACCATGCGCGACGCGCGTCTCGGGGCGAGCCGGCGCGAGACCACGGGGTGGACAGCGGGCGGCGTTCTCGCGTAGGTGCGCCAGCGCGCCCCGGCGGCACTCGACGGAAGCGACCACACACGATCTTGGGGGAGAGATGGCCAAGCAGATCCGCAAGGTAGGCATCCTGGGAGCCGGGCAGATGGGCCTCGGCATCGCCCAGGTGACGGCGCGGGCCGGGGTGGAGACGCTCCTGGTCAAGGCGACCCCGGGATCGGTGGACGGGGCACGAAAGAAGATCGAAGGGGCTCTGGCCAAGGAGGTCGAGAAGGGCCGTCTGGACGCCAAGGCGCGCGACGCCGCGCTCGGCGCTCTGGTCGCCACCGGCGACTTCGACCGCTTGGCGGCCTGCGACCTGATCATCGAATCGATCGTCGAGGATCTCGACACGAAGCACGGCGCCTTCGCCCGGCTCGACGCCATCTGCGGCGCCGAGGCGATCTTCGCCAGCAACACCTCGACGCTGGGCATCACCCAGATGGCGGTCGCGACCAAGCGCCCCGAGCGCTTCGTCGGGCTGCACTTCTTCAACCCCGCCCCGGCGATGAAGCTCGTGGAGATCGCCACCACGCTGGCCACCCGGGCCGACGTCGCCGAGACGGTGGAGGGCTTCGTCGGCGCGTTGGGCAAGACGCCGGTGCTGGTGCCCGACACCACCGGCTTCGTGGTGAATCGCCTGCTCGTGCCCTACCTGCTCGACGCCATGCGGGTCTGGCAGGAGGGGACGGCATCGATCGCCGACGTGGACACCGCCATGTGCCAGGGGGCCGGGCACCCGATGGGCCCCTTCGCGCTGGCCGACTTCATCGGCCTCGACGTGGTGCTCCACATGGCCTCGAATCTCCACGACGAGTATCGCGAGACGCGGCTCGCACCCCCGCCGGTGCTCCGTCGCCTGGTGGAAAACGGGCAGCTGGGGCGAAAGACCAGCTTGGGCTTCTTCGACTACTCCGAGCGTCCGGCTCGGCCCAATCCGGCCCTGCGACACGCCCGAAGCTAGACACGGCGTCGATTCGCCAGCGCCGGCCGCCCATCGCCAGCCCGAGCCTGGCCGCTGCCCGGGCGCATCGCCTGGGCCGGCTGCCGCCCCAGCCGCCGCAGCCCGGGGGGGGGCTCGCTGCCGAGCCGGCGCGCCCGAGCCGGCGACGAGACGCGGGCGCCCGGACTCGGTATAGGACAGGACGGATGGAGAAGCTGCTGATCACCGGCATCTCCGGTGGGCAGGGCCGACTCGTGGCCCGCCTGGCCAGCGCGTCGTACGACGTGTGCGGCGTCGACCGCGACGAGATGCCGCCGCTCGACGAGGCCGCCCCGGCCCGCGTCTACGTCCTCGACCTGCTCAAGAAGAAGCTCGAGGACGTCTTCCGCCACGAGCGCCCGACGGCAGTGGTCCACCTCGCCTTCGTCCGCCACTTCCGCCTCGACGAGGTGCATCGCCACGAGGTGAATCTGCTCGGCACCAAACGCGTGCTCGACTACTGCGCCACCTACGGCGTGCGCCAGCTCACCGTGTTGTCGAGCGCCTACGCCTACGGCGCCCTACCGGAGAACCCGAGCTACGTCGACGAGGACCACCCGCTCAACGTGAGCCGCACCTACCCCGAGGTCCGCGACCTGGCCGAGGTGGACACCCTGTGCTCGGCGTTCCTCTGGCAGCACCCAGAGGTGCGAACCGCGATCCTGCGGCCGGTGAACACGCTGGGCGACTCCGTACACAGCGCGATCGGACGCTACCTGCGCCTGCGCTGGGTGCCGATGCTCATGGGCTACGACCCGATGCTGCAGCTCATCCACGAGGAGGATCTCGCGCGGGCCATTCTGCTCTCGCTCGAGCGCAGCCTGCGCGGGGTGTTCAACGTCGCTGGTCCCGGAGCGGTTCCGCTGCACGTCGCCATCGCAGAGACCGGCGGTCGCGCGGTGGTCCTCCCCGAGGCGATGGCGCGCCCGGCGGTACGCGCCCTGTTCGACTACGGGCTCTACCCGTTCCCGCCCGGCGCGATTGATTTCATCAAGTATCCGTGCACGGTAAGCGACCGTCGCTTCCGCGCCGCCACGGGATTCGAGCCGAAATGGAGCCTGCACGACATCTTCGCGCAGCTGCGCGACCAGCGCCGGCACGCGAGCGACGCAGCGTAGCCCGCGTCGCGCCCGCCGTCGTCCCGGCGCCGCCGCGCGACGACGGCCTGCTCGAGACGCTGCTCGGCGTCCTCCTCGAAGCGCTCGCCCTGGTCGCGCCCGGGCCGGTGTGCTCGCTCGAGGACGAGCTGGCGGCCAAGCTCGCGCGCATCCCCACCCAGCTCAACGAGTACGGCTACGACCCGTGGGGCCTGAGCCCGCGCACCTCGCACCGCGTGCTGACCCTGATGGCCCTGCTCTATCGCTACTACTTCCGCGTCGACCTGCGCGGCCTGGAGAACCTCCCCGAGGGCCGCGTGATGGTCGTCGCCAACCACGCCGGCCAGCTGCCGCTGGACGCGGCGATGCTCATGACCGGGTCGGTCCTCGAAGCCGAGCCGCCCCGCGTCCTGCGCGGGATGGCCGAGTACTGGCTGCCTACGCTGCCCTTCTTCGGTACGATCGGGGCGCGGATCGGCTCGGTGGTCGGTACGCCGAAGAACTGCCTCGACCTGCTGCGCCGCGACGAGGCGGTGATCGTCTTCCCGGAGGGAGTACGGGGTCTGAACAAGCCCTTCTCGAGGCGCTACCGCCTGCAGCGCTTCGGGCTCGGCTTCATGCGCCTGGCTCTCGAGGCCGACGCGCCGATCCTGCCGGCGGTCGTCGTCGGCTCGGAGGAGCAGCTGCCCACGGTGGCCAACCTCGAGCGGCTCGGCCGGTTGATCGGCGCGCCCGCCCTTCCGATCCCGCTGCTCCTGCCGCTGCTCGGCCCTCTGGCGCTGCTCCCGCTACCCGTCAAGTACCACATCCGGATCGGCGCACCCATGCACTTCTCCGGCAACCCCAACGACGAGGATGCGATCGTCGCCGCCCAGGTCGAGAGGGTCCGCGCGGAGATGCGCTCCCTGATCGAGCGCGGCCTGCGCGAGCGGCGAAGCATCTTTTTCTAGCCCCGGCTCGCCCCGTCGAGCGGCCGTGCTCGAGCCCGATCGCGCCCGGAGATCCCAGCCATGGAACGCCTGCACTCGAGGATCCGCACCGACGCCGAGGAGTTTCGCGCCAACGCCGCGCACCACCGGACGCTGGCCGCCGAGCTGCGCCGCCTGCTCGAAGTCGCCCGCCGCGGAGGCTCCGAGGAGTCACGGCGCCGGCACACGGATCGCGGCAAGCTCCTGCCTCGCGATCGCGTGGAGGCCCTGCTCGACCCGGGAAGCCCGTTCCTCGAGGTGGGGGCGCTCGCAGCCCACGGCCACTACGGTGGCCAGGCGCCCTGCGCGGGGATCATCACCGGAATCGGGCGCATCCACGGCCGCCAGGCGATGCTCGTGGCCAACGACGCCACGGTCAAGGGCGGCACGTACTATCCGCTCACCGTCAAGAAGCACCTGCGCGCCCAGGAGATCGCGCTCGAGAACCGCCTGCCCTGCGTGTACCTGGTGGATTCGGGCGGAGCCTTCCTGCCGCTTCAGTCCGAGGTCTTCCCCGACCGCGAGCACTTCGGCCGCATCTTCTACAACCAGGCACGCATGTCCGCCGAAGGCATCCCCCAGGTCGCCGTGGTCATGGGCTCGTGCACGGCCGGCGGCGCCTACGTGCCGGCGATGTCCGACGAGGCGGTGATCGTCGCCGGCCAGGGGACGATCTTCCTCGGCGGCCCGCCCCTGGTGAAGGCAGCCACGGGCGAGGTGGTCAGCGCCGAGGATCTGGGCGGCGGAGACGTCCACACGCGTATCTCCGGGGTCGCCGACCACCTGGCCAACGACGACCGTCACGCCATCGCGATCACCCGGCGGATCTTCGAGACCCTCGGCCCTCCGCCCGTCGCCTCGCTGCCGGCGCTCGACGGCGCGGAGCCGCCCGCCTACGACCCGGCCGAGATCTACGGCATTCTCCCGCGCGACGCGCGCCACGCCTTCGACGTCCACGAGATCCTGGCGCGGATCTTCGACGACTCGCGCTTCGCCGAGTTCAAACCTCGCTTCGGCACGACCCTGGTGACCGGCTTCGCGCGCCTCTTCGGCCGCACCGTGGGCGTGCTGGCGAACAACGGCGTGCTGTTCTCCGAGTCGGCGCTCAAGGGCACGCACTTCATCGAGCTGTGCACGTCGCGACGCATCCCGCTGCTCTTCCTGCAGAACATCACGGGCTTCATGGTGGGCAAGGAGTACGAGCACGGCGGCATCGCCAAGGACGGCGCGAAGATGGTGCACGCGGTTGCGACCGCGGCGGTCCCCAAGCTCACCCTTGTGATCGGCGCCTCTCACGGTGCTGGAAACTACGCGATGTGCGGACGCGCCTACTCGCCGCGCTTCCTCTTCCTGTGGCCCAACGCGCGCATCTCAGTGATGGGAGGCGAGCAGGCGGCGAGCACGCTGTGGACGGTCAAGCAGCAGGCGAGCGGCGGGCCCTCGGATCCCGCCGCCGAGGAAGCCTTCAAGTCGCCGATCCGTGCCCGCTTCGAAGACGAGAGCGCGGCCAGCTTCTCGAGTGCTCGCCTCTGGGACGACGGCATCCTCGACCCGGTCGACTCGCGAGCCGCACTCGGATTGGCGCTCGATGCGGTGTCGAATGCGCCGGTACCCGAGACGCGCACCGGCGTCCTGCGCATGTGAGTCCCTGCGGCGGCGGGATCCGCGCCGGATCACGCCCCAGCCGAGCTGCCGCGACCGGTGCGTCCTTGGGCCGCTCGCCCTGCCCCTCCCTCGACCGGCAGGGCGAGCGAGAACACGGCCCCCGCCGGCGCCCCGGCGGCGACGTCGAGCGAGCCACCGTGCGCTCGCGCCAGGCAGCTCGCGACGAACAGGCCGATGCCCACGCCGCCGGGCCGCGTCGAGAAGAAGGGGTCGAAGATCCGGCCTCGCTGCTCCTCGGGCACCCCCGGCCCTTGGTCCGCGACCTCGACGAGGATCTCCGGGCGGCTCGCCTCGCGCTTCAAGCCGGCCCGCAGCGAGATCGTGGCGCCGTGCGGCGAGAAGGCGACCGCGTTGTCGAGGAGGATGATCAGTGTCTGCTTGATCGCCTCGCGGCCCCGCGGCAGCGACGGCAGACCCTCCTCGGCCCGTTGCTCGAGCTGCAGGGCCTTCTCGCGCAGGCCGGCCCTCACGCAGCCCGCGAGCTCCTGCATCAGCTCGCCGAGGCTCCACGGCGGGTTGTCGTCGGACTCCGAGACCGTGACCGCCCTCATCAGGCTGCCGATCAGGTCGCGGATCCGGTCGAGCTCGGCGAGCACGAGCTCGTAGTACGACGTGCGGAACTCCTCGTCGGTCGAGTAGCGCGAGGGAAGCAGCTCGAGAAAGGTGCGCACCGTGGTCAGGGGGTTGTTCAGGTTGTGCGCGATCCCGCCGGTCAGCTTGTGCAGCGAGGCCAGGTGCTCCGCCCGCTCGAGCCGACGCTCGAGCTGGGCGTGCTCGTCGCGCAGCCGCGTCCGCTCGAGCACGTCGCGCACCACGAAGGGCACGATCGAGACGTACCCCTCCTCCTTGACGACGTAGTCCGCCGCGCCGAGCTTCATGGCCTGCACCGCCACCGCGGCCGAAGCGGTCGTCGTGACGAAGACGATCGGCTCGCCACGCCCGGCATCGCGAAGCTCTCGCAGCAGCTCGAGCCCGTCGCCGTCGGGCAAGCGGAAGTCCAGGATCACCGCGTCGAAGACCCGCCCGGCGACGGCGGTCCGGGCGATCTCGAGCCCCTCGGCGAGCGTCACCGTCGCGCCGGGGATCTCGACCTCCAGCTCGTCGCGGATCAGGTCGGCGTGCCGTGGGTTGTCCTCGACCAGCAGGATCTCGACGGCTCGGTTGCTCGCTTCGCTCATGGGGTCCTCTTCTCGCCCGCGGGCAGGCTCACGAAGAACGTCGAGCCACGGTGCAGCTTGCTCGCGACCCAGAGGCGCCCTCCGTGGCGCTCGACGATCCGCTTGACGATCGCCAAGCCCACCCCGTGTCCGGTCTGGGTGATGCCGTCCACGGCCTGATGCGGCGAGCGGTGGTAGAGCTGGAAGATCCGGCCGACCTGCCGCGTGTCGATGCCGATCCCGTTGTCGCGGACGAAGTAGGTCACCTGGCCGCCCTCTCGGCTCCCTCCGACCTCGATGCGTGGCGGCTTGTTCTCCCCCACGTACTTGCACGCGTTGTCGATCAGGTTGTCGAAGATGTGCCTGATCTTCGCGGGCTCGGCAAGAAGGCTGGCAACAGCATGCAACGGACGGCGCTATGCGCCGCCGCTGATGCTCAGACGTTGAACGTCTGGTTTTTCAACCGCTGACGGGGACAGCTGAG
>CAZGUU010000018.1:13309-30712 GCA_964529315.1 uncultured Enterobacteriaceae bacterium | reverse complement strand
CCCGCAGCGCACGACGGAGACGGGGCGCGACCTCGCCGGGCCCTTGGCGCTCTTGCGGGACTTGGATGCCGGAAGCTGCTTGGTGGATTTTGCCACTGACTTGCCCAGGGTCTTGCCGATGCGCGCTCGCCGCGATCAGGGTCTGCCGTGAAGCTGCACGAGATCGATCGCCGGCCGGTGGGCTCCGCCCGGCTTTCCGGCACGGCACTCACCAGCTGGCCGGAGGGTGGGCCCGCGGTGCCACGGCGCACCCGGCCGCTCCGCCATACCTGGCCGTCGGCCGCAGGTGCTGCTGCGGGCTGGCTCGTGGCGTTCGCCCATGGCGGTGACGATCATCCGGCGCAATGACGTACTCGGCAGGGCAGGTCGTCTCGCGCTCGGGTCGGGCACAGCGAAACGCAACACGATTGGACCCCGTTGGTAGTTTTCGAATCCTCGGGAGTCAAGGGAGCTTATCTCTGACCGACAAGGTCGGTCATGAGGGAGGCGGACTTGAGCCGCCGATGCCCTGGTCGGCCAGCGCACCGCGCGGGCCGACCACCACCTGGACCAGAGCGTCGGGATGGAGGTAGGTCGCGGCTGCCCGCCGGACGTCCTCGACGCTCACCGCCCGGACTCGCTCTGCGTAGCGCGCGATGTAGTCGTCGCCGAGGCCGAAGTACTGCACCTGGGCCAGGAAGGCGCCGAGCTTGCCCGTCGAGTCCAGGCGCAGCGGGAAGCTGCCGGTCAGGTACGCCTTGGCCGCCTCGAGCTCCTCGGCGGTGGCCCCCTCGTCGTGCAGGCGCCGGATCTCCGACTGGACGATGCGCATGGCCTCGGCGGCGCTCTCGACCTTGGTCTGCAGGGCGACCTGGAACGGCCCCGGCAGGCGGGTCGAGGCGAAGCTGCTGCCCACGCCGTAGGCCAGACCGCCCTCGGTGCGTACCTTCTGCATCAGGCGCGAGGTGAAGCCGCCGCCTCCCAGGATGTGGTTCATGAGGAGGATCGCGAAGTAATCGGGGTTCGAGCGGGCGACACCCACCTGGCCCAGGACTATGCTCGCCTGGCTGACCGGCATGTCCACGACGAGCTCGCGCGCCGGCGGCGACGCACCCGGTGTCGGCTCGGGGGCCGGGTCTCCGGCCTGTCGCCACTGGGCGAGCAGGCGACCGGCGACCTCGCGCATGCTCTCCGCGGCCACGTCCCCGACCATCGTGCACAGCGTCCTCTCGGGCCGCACCGCCTTGCGGTGGTAGGCGACGACGTCCTCGCGGGTCAGGCGCTTCACCGTCTCCGGCGTGCCGTCGACGGGGTGGCCGTAGGGTGCCGTGCCGAACACCGCCTTGCGGAACGCCCGGTGGCCGAGGGCGGTCGGATCGTCCTCCTGCGCCGCCAGATCACCCAGGATCTCGGTGCGCCGGCGGGCCACCTCGTCGGCCGGGAAGGTGGGCTCGCGCAGGCTGCGCGCGATCAGATCGACCCCGGTCTCGAAATCTCGGGACAGCACGGATGCGGAGAGGCTTACCCAGTCCTGTGCCGCCTCGGTTCGGAAGCTGCCGCCCAGGGAGTCCACCAGGCGGGCGATGTCCTGCGAGGAGCGCCCCTTGGTTCCCTCCGCGAGCAGCGACGCGGTCAGCCCCGCCAGGCCAGCCTTGCCCGGCGGGTCGAGGCGTGCCCCACCGTCGGCCAGGCAGTGGATCGCCACGATCGGCACGGCGCTCTGCGTCGAGAGGACCAGGGTGAGGCCGTTATCCAGGGTGGCTCGCTCGACCACCTGGGCCCGAGCCGTGGCGGCGGTCGCGAGAAGGCCGGCGAGCCCGCAGGCGAGCGCCGCGGCGCGACGGTGCAGGGTGAGCGGGCGCATCAGCGGATCGGGCCGCTCGGCACCCGTTCGGGGGGGGCGCTGGCGTCGATGGGCAGCGGGACGAGCTCGCCGGTCGTACGGTTCTGCTTGGTCAGGTACTGGCGAGCCACGCGCTGCACATCCTCGGGGGTGACCGCCCCGATGGCGGGCAGGTAGGCGTCGATCTGCCGCCAGCCACCGGCCATCTCGTAGGTGCCGAGCAGCATGGCCCGGTAGAACATCGAGTCCTGGGCGAAGACGAACGCCGCCTCGATGCCCGCCCGAGCGCGGGCCATCTCGTCCGCCGCGGGGGGCTTCGCCTGGATGGCGGCGATCTGCTCGTCGACCGCGGCCTCGAGCTTGGCGAGCGGGATGCCCGGCTGCGGCTGGGCGTAGATGGCGAAGGTCCGGTCGTCCACCGAGGTGCGGTCGTAGCCCGCGTCGGCTTCGAGCGCGAGCCGCTTGCCGTGCACCAGATCCCGGTAGAAGCGAGAGCTCTTTCCGCTGGAGAGGACCGCCTGGAGCATCTCCAGGGCGGCGCTGTCCGGGTGGTGGAGGTTCGGTGCGTGGAACTGCATCGCGACGAATGGAAGCTTGGCCGGCTTCTCCACCCAGATGCGCTTGGCCCCGCGCGGCGCGGGCTCGCGGACGCGCATCGCTGGCGGGTCGGCGGCGCGCGGGTAGGCGCCGAAGCGCTGCGCCACGGCGTCGCCGAGCTCTTCGGCGCGGAAGTCCCCGACCGCGACGAGGACGGCGTTGTTCGGCTGGTAGTAGGTGTCGTAGTGGCGCTGCAGGTCGGCGAGCGTCCAGCCGGCGATGTCCGTCGGCCAGCCGATCGTCGGCTGGCGGTACGGATGCTCGAGGAAGGTCGCGGCGTCGAGCGACTCGAGGAGGAAGGCGATCGGATTGTCGTCGACTCGCATGCGCCGCTCCTCGGTGACCACGCGGCGCTCGGGCTCGAAGGACGCCTCGGTGAGCAGCAGGTTGCGCATCCGATCGGCCTCGAGGTCGAGCTCGACCGCGACGCGATCGGCGGCGAGCGTGGCGAAGTAGGTCGTCGCGTCGTCCGAGGTGAAGGCGTTTTCGTTGCCCCCGTTGCGCGCGATGGTCCGCGAGTAGTCCTCCGGCCCGTGCTGCTTCGTCCCCTTGAACATCATGTGCTCGAGCATGTGCGAGAGGCCGGTGCGGCCGGGCTCCTCGTTGCGCGAGCCGACCCGGTACCAGACCTGGACGACGACCACCGGTGCCTTGTGGTCCTCGAGCAGCAGCATCCGGAAGCCGTTGTCGAGCTGGCGCTCGACCACCTGCTCGCCGTAGCTCGCCGCGGGTCGGGCGATGCCCGGGGTGAGGACGATCGCTGCGACGGCGAGCAGCGCCCAGGCGAGGACCACGGGATTGCGGGGGAGGGTGGGGGAGCGGCGCATCTGCACCCACCTATGCCGAGCGCACGCCCAGGCCGCAACACGCCCCGTCGCCGAGGCGCTGCCCGCGGATCAGCGCATGCGCGTGCCGGCGAGCAGGCGCAGGCCCGGAGCACGGCGGCCGGCGAAGGCGCGCTCCATCTCGGCGACGATGTCTCGTGCCGCCACCGCGGGGTCGCGCGCGTCGAGGATCGGCCGGCCGACGACCAGGTAGTCGGCGCCCGCGCGGATCGCCTCGCCCGGCGTCGTGACGCGCTTCTGGTCGCCCCACTCCGCCTGCATGGGGCGTACGCCGGGGGTGACGATGAGGAAGTCGCGCCCACACTCGCGGCGAATGCGCGCCACCTCGAGCGGCGAGGCGACCACGCCGTCCATCCCGGCTTCGTTCGCCAGCCGCGCCAGGCGCACCACCTGCGACTCCACGCCCGCCTGGACGCCGACCCGCTTGAGATCCTCGCGCGACAAGCTGGTCAAGACGGTCACGGCGAGGATCTTGGGGCGCTTCACGCCGTCGCGCCGGCAGGCCTTGCTCACCTCGGAGACCGTCACGCGCATCATCTCGAGCGAGCCCGAGGCGTGCACGTCGAACATCTTGACGCCGAGGCGCGTCGCCTCGACCCCGGCCCGGGCCACGGTGCGCGGGATGTCGTGGAACTTGAGGTCGAGGAAGACCTCGCCGCCGTGCTCGCGGATCATCCGCACCACGGCTGGGCCGGAGTGCAGGAAGAGCTGCTTGCCGACCTTGAACATCCCGACCTCGCGGCGCAGCGTCGCCACCAGCCGCTCCGCCTCGGCGAGGGTCGGCACGTCGAGGGCGACGATCAGCCGCGAGCGCACCGCGCTCGCACCGCCTCCGGTGCGCACCGGCCCACGGGTCAGGCCGCGGGTCACGAGACCAGGGCCTTCAAGCGCGAGGCAGCCTCGGCGACCGGCAGGTCGACGACCGCGCCGTGCTGGCGGTGGCGCAGCTCGAGCGCGCCGCGTGCCAGGCCCTTCTGCCCGACGGTCACGCGCAGCGGGATGCCGATCAGGTCGGCGTCCTTGAACTTGACGCCCGGGCGCTCGTCGCGGTCGTCGAGCAGGGGCTCGACGCCGGCGCCGCGCAGCTCGCCGTAGAGGCGTAGGGCGGCCTCGCGCACGGCGGTGTCGGTCACCGAGACCGGCACGATCTCGATTGGGTAGGGCGCGATGGGCAGCGGCCAGACGATGCCGTCGGCGTCGTGGTTCTGCTCGACGGCGGCGGCCATGGTGCGCGACACGCCGATGCCGTAGGTGCCCATCACGATCGGGTGCGACTGCCCCTGTGCGTCCAAGAAGGTCGCCCCCATCGGCTCGCTGTACTTGGTGCCGAGGTAGAACACCTGCCCCACCTCGATGCCGCGGTGGATCTCGTAGTGCCCCTCTCCGCAGCGCGGGCAGGGGTCGCCGGCGATCGCCTGGCGCAGGTCGGCGAATCCCACGCCGTCGCCGAAGTCGCGCCCGTGCTCGACGCCGAGCAGGTGCTCGTCTGCGCGGTTCGCGCCGGTGACGGCGCCGCGCACGCCGCGCAGGGCGTGGTCCGCGAGGATGGTCGCGCGCAGTCCGACCGGGCCGGCGAAGCCCACCGGCGCGCCAGTCACGCGCGCCACGGTCTCGGCGTCGGCCAGCGCCACCCAGCGCCCCTCGAGCGCGGCCTTCAACTTCGCCTCGGAGAGCACGTGGTCGCCACGCAGAAGCGCGACCACGGCATCGCCCCCTTCCAGGGTGAAGACCAGCGTCTTGATGAAGCGCTGCGCAGGCAAGCCGAGGAAGGCCGCGACCTCCTCGACGGTGCGCAGGTCGGGGGTGGCCACCGAGCGCAGCGCCTCCGAGGCGGGCTGCGCCGGGGAGGCGGGCGATCCCGGCACGGGTGGGGCGAGCTCGGCCTTCTCGACGTTGGCCGCGTAGCTGCAGCGCGAGCAGGCGGCGACCGCGTCCTCGCCGGACTCGGCGAGCACCTGGAACTCGTGGCTCGCCGAGCCGCCGATCGCCCCGGTGTCGGCCTCGACGGCGCGAAAGCGCAGCCCGCAGCGGGTGAAGATCCGCTCGTAGGTCTCGAACATGTGCTGGTACTCGCGCTCGCAGTCGGCGCGATCGGTGTGGAAGGAGTAGCCGTCCTTCATCAGGAACTCGCGGCCGCGCATCAGGCCGAAGCGCGGCCGCACCTCGTCGCGGAACTTGGTCTGGATCTGGTAGAGGTTCTTGGGCAGGTCGCGGTAGGAGCGCACGCTCTTGCGCACGATGTCGGTGACCACCTCCTCGTGGGTGGGCCCGAAGCAGAAGTCGCGCTCGTGGCGGTCCTTGATGCGCAGCAGCTCCTTGCCGTAGCGCTCCCAGCGCCCGCTCTCCTGCCAGAGCTCGGATGGGCAGACGGCGGGCATGAGGATCTCCTGGCAGCCGGCGGCGTCGAGCTCCTGGCGCACGATGCGCTCGACGTTGCGCAACGTGCGCAGGCCGAGCGGCAAGAACTCGTAGATGCCGCGCGCCACCTGGCGGATCATGCCGGCCCGGGTGAGCAGCTTGTGGCTGACCACCTCGGCGTCTGCGGGGTCGTCCTTGAGCGTCGGGGCGAACAGCGATGTGAAGCGCACCGCGCAGGTCTACCTCGCGGCGCGGGAGCCCGCCAACGACCCCGGGCCCGAGGGGCCCCTGGGCGGGTCCGCGGCGGCCCTCGCCTGCCGCGCTGCGGGCGGCAAGCGAGGATCTCGCCGACGAGGGGCGGCGCAGGCCGGGGTCACATCGTACTTGGACGCGCCGCGTCGGGCCTGTTACCTGAGGCCGAAACCCTGACCACGGAGACCGCCACCATGGCCCATGCCGTCGCCCCCAACAGCTACAAGGTCGACCTGCGCGCGATCGAGTTCACCCTCTGGGAGCACCTGCGCGTGCAGCAGCTCCTCGAGCTGCCGCGCTTCGCTCACCTGGCGCACGAGGACTGCGCGGCGACCATAGAGCAGTGTGCGCGTTTCGCCAGCGCGGTGCTGGGCCCCTTGAACTCGCGGGCCGACCGCGAGGGCTGTGGCTTCGCGGGTGGGCAGGTGACCACGCCGGCCGGCTTCGAGGATGCGTGGCGCAAGCTCTTCGACCTGGGCCTCGCCTCGTTCGACATACCCCAGGACGCCGGCGGCCGGGGCGGCCCGCACGCCGTCGGCGTGGTGATCCAGGAGCTGCTCTCGGGCGCGAGCACCGCCTTCAACATGTACCCCGGCTTGACTCGCGGCAACGCGGAGGTGATCCACGCCTTCGCCCTGCCCGAGGACCGCGAGCGCTTCCTGCCCGGGCTGCTCTCCGGGCGCTTCGCGGGCACGATGTGCCTCTCCGAGCCGCAGGCGGGCTCCGACGTCGGCGAGGCGCGCACCAGCGCCAGGCCGATCGCGGGCAACCTCTACTCGATCACCGGGACCAAGTGCTGGATCTCGGCGGGCGACCACGACCTCGCCGAGAACATCATCCACCTCGTGCTGGCGCGGATCGAGGGGGCGCCCAAGGGCACCAAGGGCCTCTCGCTGTTCATCGTGCCCAAGCGATGGGTGAACGAGGACGGCAGCCTGGGCGAGTGGAACGACGTCACCACCGCCTCGATCGAGCACAAGCTCGGCATCCGCGCCTCGGCGACCGCCGTGCTGAGCTTCGGCGACTCCGGCCGCTGCCGGGGAATCCTGGTCGGCGGCGAGCCGAACGTCGGCATCAAGCAGATGTTTCTGATGATGAACGGCTCGCGCATCGCCGTCGGCATCCAGGGGCTGGCGCTCGCCTCGACGGCCTATCTCAACGCGCTCGCCTACGCTCGCCAGCGGCTGCAGGGGCCCTCGGCCAAGCACTTCAAGGATCCCACCGCGCCGCGCGTGCCGATCATCGAGCACGCCGACGTGCGCCGCATGCTGATGGAGATGAAGGCCAAGGTCGAGGGCATGCGCACGCTGGCGATGAAGCTCGCGATGCACGCCGATCTGGCCGAAGCCCGTGCCGACGACCCCGGCCGGGCGGCGTTCCACACCGGCCAGGTCGACCTGCTGACGCCGATCTTGAAGGCCTACTGCGCCGACCAGGCCTTCCGCATCTCGGAGCTCGCCATCCAGACCTACGGCGGCGCGGGCTACGTGCAGGACAACCCGGTCGAGCAGTATTGCCGGGATGCCAAGATCTTCTCGATCTACGAGGGCACCAACCACATCCAGGCGGCCGACCTCGTGGGGAGGAAGCTGCCGGCGCACGGCGGCGCGAGCTTCAACGCCTACGTGAAGGAGATCACCGACTTCGTCGCGGCGCAGTCCTCGCATCCGGGCATCGCCGGCGAGGTGCGGGCCCTGGGCGAGGCGGTGCACGCCATGCAGCGCGGCGCCAGCCAGCTGGTCGATTTCTTCATGAACGGCAACGTCGACCAGGTGATGCTGGTGGCCAACGGCTTCCTCGAGGTGATGGCCGAGGTGACCATCGCCTTCCTGCTGCTCGAGGCGGCGGTGATCGCCGACGCCAAGCGTGCCTCGGACGACGACGACCAGACGCAGGACGACTACGACTTCTACATCGGCAAGGTCACCGCGGCACGCTTCTTCGCCAACTACGTTCTGCCCGGCGTGCACGCCAAGGTCGCGGCACTCCTCTCCGCCGACCGCAGCGTGCTCGACATGCCCGACGGGGGCTTCTCGACGTCGTACTGACGAGCCGCGACGGCGGCCGTGCCGCTGGCTGCCGCGGGTTCCTCCCGGCGGAAGGGGGAGGGCCTGCATGGCAGGCATCGGGGTGGGGGAGCCTTGGTCGCGGCGACCTCGTCTGCGCGGATCGCCCCGACCGCTTGCTCTGCCCGCGAGATTGCCCCGCGGCCCCCTGCCCGAGCGCCCGCCGTCGCGTGTCAAGTATCTTCGCGGCCCCCGTGGTGCGCTCGGCTGGGCTCCGGGCCGGCTCCGGGAGAGGACGGTGCGCTGGCCGCGGGCGCAGCCATGCCCGCCATGGCGCGCAGCCGCGCGATGCGCTCCCGGATCGGGGGGTGCGTCGCCCAGAGGTCGGCCAGGGGCCCGCTGCGCTGGTCGGCCCAGTCGGCGCGGGGCGCGGCGAAGAAGAGGTGTGCGGTGCCGCGCGTCCCGGCGCGGGTCGGCCGCGGGTCGGCGGCGATCGCCTCGAGGGCCGAGGCCAGGGCGAGTGGATTGCGCGTCAGCTCCACGGCGCTCGCGTCGGCCAGGTACTCGCGCTGCCGGGAGATGGCGAAGGCGATCAGGCGCGAGGCCACGGGCGCCAGGGCCGCGATCAGCAGGAGCAGGGGGAGCAGCGGCCCGAGCCCGCCGGGAGCGCCCCCGTCGCCGCTCGTCCCGCCGCGGCGCGCCGACCGCCGGGAGTCGGTCCAGCGCACCCGCCAGGCCAGGTCGCCGAGCAGCGCGATCGAGCCCAGCAGCACGGCGACCAGCACGCCGAGGCGGGTGTCGCGGTTGCCGACGTGGCTCATCTCGTGGGCGATGACACCCTGAGTCTGCGCCCGGTCGAGTCGTGCGAGCAGGCCGCTGGTCACCGCGACGCTGGCGTGCGCCGGGTCGCGTCCGGTGGCGAGCGCGTTGGGTGCGGCGTCCGGGATGACGTAGATCCGCGGCACCGGCAGCCCGCTCGCCACGGCCATCTCGCGAACCAGATTGGCGAGCTGGCGGTGCTCGGGCTGCTCGAGGTCGAGCGGTGCGGCGCGCAGCGAGCCCATCACGAGGGCGCCGCCTGCCCGGTTGGCCAGCCACGCCGCACCGGCCGTGCCCGCGACGGCGAGCAGCGTGACCACGGGAATGCCTCCCGGGCCGAGGCTGCCCAGGCTGCCGTCGATGCCCAGGCCGGCGGCTGCGGCGAGCAGGCAGAGCGTCGCCACGAGCCAGCGCGAGCGACGGCGGTTGGCCGCGGCTGCGGTTGCGAAGTCGACCATCGCGACAACGGTGTAGGGAGGGCGCGCCAGCGGGTCAATCGCCGGGCGGCCCCCGTGCAGCGCGAGATCGAGAGCGATCCCCAGGCCCCGCGACCAACGCCTGGCGTGCCGGCCGCGGGGGCTCGGGCCATGGAGGCCGCACGCGCCACGGAAGCCGCGCGCCGAACATGCATAGAGTTTGCTAAACGGCTCCGGCAAGCTCGACCGCGCGACGATCCGCCCGCGAAGTGGCGCGAACGCTCGTCGGGGCTTGCCTGCCACGGGCCGGTGCGAGAAGCTCGTCGCGTGAGGGTGCGAAGCGCAGCGCGGCGGCATCTGGGGTCGCTCTCCGTTCTCGGCATCCCCCTGGCGCTAGCCGTCGCTGCGTGTGCTCCCGGCCGGGGGCTGGCCCCGGCGCCGGGCATCGCACCTCTCGGCTCGGTCGTACCCGGCGAGGTGGCCCGCGGCTCTGCCGCGCCGGGCTCGGCGTCGCCTGGAGGCGTGGCCGCGGCGTCCGTCGGGCGACGCCTGGTCGACCCGCAAGACTTGCACGTGGTTCTGCTGAGCGGCGGTGGCGAGCGCGCCAGCAACTACCAATCGCACCTCGTCCACGTGCGCACGATGCGCGATGCCCTGCTGCGCGCCGGGGTGCCGTCTGATCGGATCGCCGTGTTCGCCAGCGACGGCGAGGACCCGGCGGCCGATCTCGCGGTGCGGGAGCTCCGGCCGGAGGGCGACGGCTGGCTGCTCGAGGGAACGCGCTTCGAGGGGCGCCTGATGCGCCCGATGGAGCTCGTCAGCACCGAGGTTCCCGGCGCTCGCGTGCGGCCGGCCACCCGCGAGAGCCTGCGCGCGTGGCTCGACTCGAGCGGGCGCCGCCTGCGCGCCGGCGACACGCTGCTGCTCTTCGTCACCGACCACGGCACGCGCGGCAAGGACGAGCCGGGCAACACGCGCATCACGCTGTGGGGGAAGGATGCATCGCTCACCATGCGCGAGCTCGACGCCTGGCTCGCGGAGCTCGAGCCCGGCGTGCGCGTCGTCACCGTGATGTCGCAGTGCTACTCGGGCGGGTTTGCGCGCATGGGAGCCGCTGCCGACGGCCTGCCGAGCGGCCGAGTGTGCGGCTACTTCGCGTCGACGGAGGACCGTCCGGCGTACGGCTGCTACGCGGAGAACCGCGGTGCGCTGAACGTCGGCCACGCGGTGCGCTTCATCGAGGCGCTCGACGCGACCGGCGATCTGGTCGCGAGCCACGAGCGCACGCTGATCCTGGATCGCACGCCCGACGTGCCGCTGCGCAGCTCGGACGTCGCCGTGCAGCGCTGGCTCGAGGCGGCGGCCGCTCGTGAGGGCCGGACCCTGCAGCAATTCGCCGACGAGCTCCTCGCTCAGGCCTGGCGCGACCCGGCCACGCGCGAGCACGACATCCGCCTGCTCGACCGCACTGGCCAGAGCTTCGGCCTGGCCAGCCCGCGATCGCTCGCCGAGCTCGACGAGCGCCTGACGGCGCTGGCCGCCGCCTCCGGTCCCCTGCGCAAGCACTCCGGCGCCTGGCATGCCTGCCAGCGCGACGCCGCGCAGGCCAACCTCGAGCGCTTCCTCGCGGAGAACCCTGCGTGGCCGCCGCTGCTCGAAGGCCCGGCGTCGAGCGAGCTCGAAGCGCCCGCGGCGCGAGCGCTCGGCGACCGGCTGATCGCGGAGCTGGCACCCTTCACCGCGGCCGACGCGCCGACCGAGCGGCGCCTGCGAACGCTGCGCGACCGCGCGACCCTCGCCGAGGGCGCCTCGTACCGCATGTCGGTGCGCGAATCGGCGCTGCTGCGACAGCGTGCCCTGCTGCTCGGGGTCGCCGGGCAGGTCTATCTCGAGACCCGCGCCACACCCGCCGAGCGCGAGGCGCTCGGGGCTCTGGAGAGCTGCGAGGCGCTCGCCCTGCGGCCTTCGCCGGGGGACGAGGATCCCTCGACGATCGCGCTCGCCGTCGAGCCCGACCTGCCGGCGTACGAGGACGACTTGCGCGTCGCCGAGGCGGTCACCCCCGCGTGGATGGGCATCTCGTTCGAGGTGGCGCGCGATGGCGGGGCCTCCCTGGCCAGGGGCGCGGCCGAGGTTCGCCAGGTGCTTCCCGGCTCGCCAGCCGAGCGGGCGAAGATCGCCGTCGGCGACCGGATCGTCGGCCCGCCGGGCCAGCACTTCACCGAGCCGCGCCAGGTGCGCGAGTGGGTGATGCTTCGAGCGGCGGGCGAGCCGGTCGAGCTCGACGTGCTGCACGACGGCCGGCGCGTCGCCCGCACTCTGGTTCCGGCGACCCACCCGGGCAAGCTGCCGGCCCTGCCCGGTCCGCTGAAGGTCGGCGCTCCCGCGCCGAAGCTCCGGCTCGAGTCCTATCGCGGCGAGCCACCCGCGCGCCTGGCCGATGGCGGGGAGCGGCTGCTGGTCTTCTGGGCGACGTGGTGCCCGCCGTGCAAGGCCGCGCTTCCCGAGGTGGCGGCGTTCGCGCGCGAGCGGGGAGCCGAGGTGCTGGCGATCAGCGACGAGCAGCCCGAGGTGCTCGACGCCTTCTTCGGCCGCTTCAGCGGCGAGTTCCCCGGCATCGTCGCGCGCGACCCCGCGCGGCGCACGTTCGCCGACTGGGGCGTGAGCGGCACGCCGACCTTCGTCCTGATCGACGGCCAGGGTGTCGTGCGCAGCGTCTCGACGGGCTACACGCCGGCCAAGGGTCTGGGCGTCGCCGGGTGGACCTGGAGCGGGCGCGCAGGATAGCGGCCGCGGGCCCTCTCTCAGCCCTGCTCGAGGAGGAATCGGTAGGTGCCCCACGCATTGACCGCCACGGCGAGCGCGATCAGCAGGATCGCAACCCGGGTCAAGCGTCCGCGCATGCCGATCGCCACGAGCAGGATCGCCAGCGGCAGGACGTCGAGCAGGTAGCGGTTGCCGAAGCCGAACCAGCCCGAGCCCTGAAAGAAGAGCAGCAGGGTCAGGCTCGGGACGACGCCCGCCCAGAGCGCGATCGCCAGGCGATCGCGCCGCACGGCGCGCGCGACGTAGATCAGCGGGGGCGTGACGAGCAGCATGCTGTTTCCCCAGGGGTCGAAGGTCAGCGCGCCGGTCGCCCGGTGAAGGCGAAGCCAGGGGTTCACGAAGTAGTAGTAGAGGTTGCGTGGCAGGTAGTGCGGGTGGAACAGCCCATAGTCGACGAACTCCTGCTTGAAGCGCGGGTTGGCGCCACTTTGGAGCTGCAAGCGGATGCCGCTCTCGAAGGGGTCGCCGAAGCGCGCCTGATCGTAGGCGAGCAGGACCAGGCCGGCGGCGAGCAGCGGCACCGAGAAGGCGACCGCATGCCACAGCGCGTGTCGCCAGCGCGCGCGTGCCGTGGGCTCGGCGGGCGCGAGTGCCAGGATCGCGCCGTAGAAGAACCCGGCGGTCGCCAGGACTGCGCTGCGCGCCAGGACGGCGGCGCCGAAGGCCGCGCCGGCCGCGGCGGTCCACGGAAGGCCCTGGCCGCCGCGCAGAGCCAGCCAGATGGCGAGCGTCGTGAAGCAGGCGGCCGTGGTCTGGGAGAAGAACCACACCTGGGCGGATACTGTCAAGAAGAAGAAAACTGTTCCAAGGCCGAGGAGCAGCGCCAGCGCCGCGCACATCGGCGCACTGACCGCGACCAGCCCGCCCCGGCCCCCCTCGCGGACCACGAGAAAGGTGAGCAGCACGGTCGCCATGCCCAGCAGGCAGCTCGCCAGCACGTCGCTGGCCCGCGGCCCGACCGCCGCCACATACGGCAGCAGCAGGGCGGGCACCGCCGGGCCCCAGTAGCCGTAGCGGCGGCCGTCGAGCACGGACCAGTCGTGCTCGGTCGGTGGGGTCGATCGCGCGCGTATCGCCGTCCAGGCGGCCTCGGAGAGCTGCTCGCCGCGGGCCCGCAGGTAGCGCTCCTGCGCGCTGCGCCGCTCGCGGTAGAACTCCTCGCGGCGCTCCTCGAGGATCTCGTCGCGCGCGTGGAGCTGGCCGTGCAGCCAGGCATCGGCGATCAGCACGTGGTGCGGATACGACGACTGGGAGAAGCGAAAGGTTCCCTGGCTCGCTGCCGCGAGATAGACCAGCCCGACCAGCGCTGCCACGGCGAAGCCCGGCCAGAGTGGGACGAGCGCCGGGCCGGGCGCCCCCCTGCGAGCTGCACCCGGCGCATGGGCCCGTGGCGCCGGCAGCACTACGGTCCGCGTCGGGGCGCTGGGCGGGCCGCCGAGAGGCGTGGCGGGGCGATGCTGGCGCTTCGCGCGAGACATGGACGCTGCTCGGTGATCAACCGTCGCGTCGTGCGATGCGTCGCATGACGTCGAAGCGGCCGAGCTGCGGATCCTGCACGGTGGCCACGGTGGCGAAGCCGTCGCGCGCCCAGGCGGCGAAGGCGGGATAGCTCATCGGTGCCTGGTTCGAGCGGGCCACGAGCAGCTCGACGTGGTCGGCCTCGATCGCCGCGATCCAATCCTCGATGCGCGACAGGCCGAAGGTGATCCGATAGCTACTCGTGTCGACGAGATCGGCCGCCACTCGGCGGCCGGTCTCGGAGGCGACGAGCGGGATCAGCCCGACGGGGCCGAAGATCGCGTCGCCCGGCTGGGAGTGCTGCTCGACGGCCCGGTAGAGCTCGGCGGCTTTGGTCATCTGCAGCGACTCGTGCTGCAGGTAGCGAGTGATGCCCGACGGGGGCGAGGCGAGGCTGTATGCGGGATCCCAGAAGGCCCAGGCCACGAGCCGGTCCAGCCCCGGCCAGCGGCGCAGCGGCTGCCAGTCATGCGTCGTCGTGGCGGTGCCGTAACGGTTGCGGGCGAAGGGCAGGTAGAGAGCGTCGACCACCCCGACGGTGGCCAGGATCAATGTCACGGCGAGCAGCGCGGGCGCCGCGCCTTCAGTGGTGAGCCAGCCACTTCCCAGCCTCGCTCGCCCGCGCCACGCCCCGCGTCCACCGCCGGACCCGTGCACGCCGCTTCGCGCCGCGCGGCGGCGTGCGGCGCGCGAGCCGTGTGAGCCGGCTGGGGCCGCGGATCGTGGGGTTTCGCCCGGCGTGGGCCGTGCGCCTGTCGCCCGAGCCATGGCCGACGCCGCAGCCGCACCCGTCGTCCGCCCGGCCGCCAGAGCGTCTCGCCCGACGCTCGACGATCGACCGGCACCCAGAGCGCTTCGGCCCGCCGCGGCCACCGAGCCGAGCCCCTCGAGCGCCGCGCGAGCGATGCGCACGTAGGCCGTCGCCGAGAGCCAGGCGAACACCGGCATGAGGAACAGGAAGTAGTAAGCGTGGTGCTTGCTGATCAGCAAATAGAACGTCCAGAAGAGCGCGAGCCAGGCGACCATGGTGAGCAGGCCCTGGTCGCGCGGGTCGCTCCACAGCCGGGCCCACGCGGCTCCTCGGCCTCGCGGCGAGCGGGGTTGCTCGGACTGGCGCCGCCACAGGTCGAGCACGAGCAGCGCCAGGCCAGCCACCGATCCGGCCGTGAGCAAGCGGTTCTCGAAGCAGATCATGCCCAGGCGGTGGTAGAGCAGGTAGCCGCGCAGTGAGCCCTCGGGGCCCTTCTGCAGCTGCGTGACGTACACCTGGTAGAGGAACTCCGGGCCGGCGAGCCAGAGCATCGCCAGGTTGCCGCCGATCGCCACGGCCACCGTCGCCGCGACGAAGCGCAGGGCCGCGCCGCGCGAGCGCCCCCAGAGCAGCAGGGCCACGGCGCCGGCACCGGGCAGGACGTACACCGCGACCAGCGCGCCCAGGCCGAAGGCGATGCCGGCGAGCACCGGCGCGCCCAGCGTGCCGAGCCAGAGCCCGATCATCGCCAGGGCGAAGGCCTCGTTGGCGCCGGTGAAGTGCGACGAGATGCGCAGCGGGTCGAAGGCCAGGAGCAGGAGCGCGCAGGCCAGCGCGCCCTCGGCCGCGCCGAGCCAGCGCCGGCCCAGCGGGTAGGCGACCAGCCCACCCACCAGGAAGGCCGCCGCCGTCATCGCCTTGCCCAGGGCCAGGCTGTAGCCGAAGAGCCCGAAGGCGAGCGCCGCCTCGTAGAGCGCCGCGGGCGGGTGCGTGTAGAAGAAGTCGCGGTAGGGAACCAGGCCCCGGTTCACCAGCAGGGCCATGTTGAAGTAGAGGTGCTCGTCGCCGATCACCACGCTCTCGATCGCGTAGAGCTTGAGCACCGCGAACAGCGTCGCCGCCGCGACGACCAGGGCCGGGGGCGCAAGGCGGGCGAGCCAGCCGGCGCCTGCCGGGTGCGTCGCCGGTGAGGCGGCTGTGGGGTGCTGGTCGGGGTCGGGGTGGGACGCGGTGGGCGATGCGTGCACGGGATCCCTCCGTCGCGCCGTTGGGTGCGACCAGATTCTGGTCTACCGGAAGGTCTAGCGCAACGGGAAAGGGGGCAGGCCGCGAGCGGCCTGCCCCCCCTCTACCGGAGCCGACGAGGATCAGGCTGCTAGAGGCAGCCGAGCTCCCCGCGGATCTCCGCGAACCAGCCGATCAGGACGTTCAGATCCGAGTTCAGACGGAGGTGCTCCGCCGCCGAGATCTGCCCGCGATCGGCCTTGTTGTCGGCCAGGCGCCGCATGCCGTTGGCCAGGTTGCTGGCCGACTTGAGCTTGCCGCACGCCTTGGCGCTGGGGATGAGGTCGAAGGCCTGGTCCACCCGCTTGCGGAGGTTGGCCGCACGCTTGGAGAGCGGCTTCTCCGGAATCGGCGGGACCGCCGCGACGTCGGCGTCGAGGGCGTCGAGGTTGCACTCGACGGCGGCCTCCTTGTCGCCCATGTTGACGTAGCCGATGGTCGGATCGGCGCAGCAGTTGCTGCCGCAGCCGTCGCCGTCGCTCAGGTTGCCGTCGTCGCAGCTCTCGCCCACGGCCGTGTCGACGTCGCCGTCGCCGCAGACCTCGAGGCCGCAAGCCGGGCTGCAGCCGTCGCCGCCGACGGTGTTGCCGTCGTCGCACAACTCGCCGGCAGTCACCACGCCGTTGCCGCAACCCGTGACCACGCACCCGACATCGCAGCCGTCACCGTTGACCGCGTTGCCGTCGTCACAGGCTTCGACCCCGACGTTCTGGATGCCGTTGCCGCAGGTGTTGTTCCAGCACCAGTGGCACGCATCCGTGATGACCGCGTTGCCGTCGTCGCACTGCTCGCCACCCAGCACCTCGCCGTCTCCGCAGGTGTTGAGGGTGCAGGTGCTGGTGCAGGTGCCGGTCACGCCGTTGTTGGCGCCGTTGTCGCAGGCCTCGCCCGGGTCGACCGCGCCGTCGCCGCAGGTGGGCAGGGCGCAGTTCGAGCGGCAGGCACCGCCCGTGACGTCGTGGTTGCAGTTGGCCGGGTTGGTGCAGTTGGCGCCGTAGTCGCCGCCCGCTGCGTCGCCGCAGGCGCCGCCGCCGGTGATGCAGGAGGTGTTCCCTGCCACCGTCGAGCACGCGCCGCTGTAGGTGCCGCCGAAGCACACCGAGGCGCCCTCGTCGCAGCTCTCACCGGTGTCGACCGTGTCGTCGCCGCAGCCAGCCGGCGTGCAGCTCATGCGACAGGCGTTGGCCACCGTGTCGCTGCGCCCGCAGGGCCCGGCAGCGCCGCAGTCGGCGTCGATGCTGCAGTAGAGCAGAGGGTTGCCCTTGCAGGTCTTGGGCGCGCCCAGGCCCGGGAATCCGCCGCTGTAGGTGAAGCTGCCCCCACCGCTGTCGCACAGCTGCATGGTGGTCGGGCAGTCGCCGACGCAGTCGGCGGACGAGTCGAAGAGCAGCGGGATCGCATCACCGCAGACGTTGCGGATCTTGCAGTCCATGCCCGCCAGAGCGACCTCGGGGCCGTTCGGGCAGGTGTCGGCCGAGTCGAGCGAGTCGAGGATCGCGGGGTTGCCGCGGCCCATGCCGTCGTCGCAGCCCTCACCCGTGTCGAGCACCTCGTCGCCGCACTTGGGCAGCTGGCAATCACCGCGGCAGTAGTCCGCGGTGTAGTCGAGGTTGCCGAAGCCGCAGGTGCCGGCGTCGGCGTCGCAGTGCGCCTTGCCGTCGGCGGTGGTGCACTCCTTGCCGCTCCAGGCGGCAAAGGGAGACGGCGTGGTGCAGATCGCCGTGCCCCAGTCGCAGGCCTCGCCCGCGGCCACGTCGGGCGTGCCGTTGCCGCAGGTCTCGTCGGAGAGGCAGTCGCCGCGGCAGCCATCGTCGCTCGCGGTGTTGCCGTCGTCGCAGACCTCGCCGACGGTGACCACGCCGTTGCCGCAGCCGGTCGGCTTGCAGTTGCTGTCGCAGCCGTCGCCGCT
>CAZGUU010000018.1:0-13209 GCA_964529315.1 uncultured Enterobacteriaceae bacterium | reverse complement strand
CCACGCCGTTGCCGCAGCCGGTCGGCTTGCAGTTGCTGTCGCAGCCGTCGCCGCTGGCGGTGTTGCCGTCATCGCAGGTCTCACCGACGTCGACGATGCTGTTGCCGCACACCTCGGCCGAGTTGCAGGCAAAGCTGCAGCCGTCACCGCCGACGGTGTTGCCGTCGTCGCAGACCTCGGGGGGGCAGAGATCGCCGTCGCCGCAGCCGGCATTCGACGTGCAGTCGTTGTGGCATGCGTCGCAGTTGTTCGTGTTGCCGTCGTCGCAGGCCTCGCCCACGTCGCCGATGCCGTTGCCACAGTACTCGGTGGAGACGCAGTTGAAGCTGCAGCCGTCGCCGCTCACCGTGTTGCCGTCGTCGCAAGCCTCGGCGCCGGCCATGATGCCGTTGCCGCAGGCCGAGGCGGTGCAGTTCGTGTCGCAGCCGTCGCCGCTCACGGTGTTGCCGTCGTCGCAGGCCTCGCCCACGTCGACGAACGGGTTCGGGCAGGTCTCGTCGGACAGGCAGTTGAAGCTACAGCCGTCGCCGCTCACCGTGTTGCCGTCGTCGCAGTTCTCACCGACGGTCACGATGCCGTTGCCACAGGCCGGCACGGTGCAGTTGCTGTCGCACGCGTCGCCGTTGACGGTGTTGCCGTCGTCGCAAGCCTCGCCCACCGCGACGTCCAGAAGGCCGTTCGGGCAGGTCTCGTTGGACTTGCAGTCGGAGCGGCAGCCGTCGGCACTGGCCGTGTTGCCGTCGTCGCAGACCTCGATGTAGTTGTGGATCACGCAGACCGCGGGGGTGCTGCAGTCTGCGTTCACCAGGCACTGCTGGTAGGGGGCGCCGCTGCACAGACCCTTGGTGTGGGTCTTGGTGTCGCCGCAGGTGTTCCACGTGCAGTCGTTCAGGCAGTTGTCGTTGGTCAGGGTGTTGCCGTCGTCACACAGCTCGCCCGCGGTGACGGCGCCGTTCGGCGTGCCGCCCAAGCAGGCCGCTTGTGCCGTCAGCGGTGCCGCGAAGATCAGGGCGGCCGCGACGAGCAGGGCGTGGAAGCTGGTACAGGATTTCCTGGTCCTGGCTCTCATGATCGAACTCCTAGATTTTGCTGAGTTTGCCCACAATTCGTTGGCTGATTGTGACGAACGCCGATGGGGTCGCTGACGCGAGGTCTGCTCGGCGCTCGGGCGGCGCTCGCGATCCCCACACCGGCCCTCTGAGCTGGCCGCTCCGGCCCCGAGGGCGCGAGCGTATCGCCGAAGCGGCCAGCACCGGCGGGCCCACGAGCCCGACAGGTTGAGACTCTATATACGAAAGCCGGAACGTCATCGCTGTGTGGGTCGCATTGGCGACTGGGAAGCGTCTAGCTGCCAAAAATTGTTCAAGTCAAGACATTTCTGCATGACGAATTTTTTTCCGTGAAAGGCCGGGGGCCTGGTCGGCTCGGGGCCGACGGCCAGTGGCGGCCGAGGCCGAAAGGCCGATGTCCATAAGAAGTTGGTAGGACGAAGGCCATGGCGGCCGATCGGGTGCTTCCGGACCAAGTGGCAGCTCGTGGTCATGTGCCCGAGAACTCGGGCCTTTCGCGCGTCGAGCATGCCGTGCCGGGCTTGCCCCCGAGCCAATCGTCCGCTTTCCCTGGCGCGTGGCCCGCGTGCGGATCGAGTCCCTTGCCCACGGCCCGCAGGGCGTCGCATGGGCGGAGGGCAGACCGTGCCTGGTGCGAGGGGTCGCTCCGGGCGATGAGGTCGAGATCGCCGTGCGCGAGGACCTGGGCAGCCGAGCCTACGCCGACCTCCTGCGGGTGATCCGGCCCGGATGGGCGCGGCGCACGCCGCCTTGCCGTCACGTGCCCGAGTGCGGCAGCTGCTCGTGGCAGCAGGTCGACGGCGCCGCACAGGCGCATGCCAAGGAGCGAGCCATCGTCGAGCTGCTCCCGGAGCAGGGCGGCATCGAGCGGCCGGTGGTGCTGCCGATCCTGCGCCCCGGCACCGAGTACGGCTACCGGCGTCGTCTCGACCTGCGCGTCGCGGGCTCGAGGGTCGGCTTTCCCGCCTCCGGCTCCCGCGAGGTGCTCCCGGTGGAGGGCTGCCTGCTGGCGGCACCGGAGCTGACGGGCGCGATCACGGTGGGCGCCGCCTGGGTGCGCGAGCTCGCCACCATCGTCAAGCGGCTCGAGATCGCGGCGACCGGCGAGCGCGACCGCTTCGCCCTGGTGGCGCAGGCCCAGGGCCGCTTCGCGCCCGAGGACGAGGCGAGGACCCGGGCGCTGCTCGGTCGCGAGGCGCGTGTCGCTTGCATCGTGATGCACGGCCGGGGCTGGCGGCACACCTGGGGCGACGAGCAGATCTCCGTCGGATTACCCGACGGCTCGGCGCTCCGGCTGTGCGCCGGCAGCTTCGTGCAGGTCAACGACGCGGCCAACGCGGTGCTCGTCCGCACCGTGCTCGAATTCACCGAAGCCGGGCCCGGGCAGCGGACCGCGGACCTCTACGCGGGAGCGGGCAACCTGAGCCTGCCGCTCGCCCGGAGGGCGGGCCGGGTGATCGCGGTCGAGCGCGCGCCGCGCCGCGCCGCCGCCGCGCGCGACAACGCGCGGCGGCTCGGCCTAGCCAACCTGGAGGTCGTGCAAGGGGACGTCGCGCGGGTGATCGGCGAGTGGGCCGGACGCGGTACTCTCTTCGACACCGTGGTGCTCGACCCGCCGCGCAGCGGTGCGGGCGCGGCACTCGACGCCTTGGCGCGCCTGGGTGCCCGGCGCATCGTCTACGCCTCCTGCAATCCCGTGGCGCTGGCCCGCGACGTCCGTGGCCTCGCCGGGAGCTACCGCCTGGAGCGCGTCCAGCCGATCGACTTCTTCCCCCAAACCTACCACGTCGAGGCGGTCGCCCTGCTCGTCGCGCGCTGACCACAGGCGTGGCTGGTGGCCGGCCCGGGGCGCCGCGGCTCGCCGCGCGGGGGGGCCTCGTGCTCGGGCGCGTGGCGGCTGCCGCTAGCCCGGGCCCACGGCGCCCGTCCCGCCGCTGCCGCCCGAGCTACCCGTGCCACGGCTCCCAGCCGGATCAGCCGCGGCCGTCAGGCTCACCCGCGGCACCTCTCGATCCTCGGGCTCCGCCTCGAAGTACTCGCGCACCGTGAAGCCTAGCTGGCTGGCGATCAGGTTGCCGGGGAAAGCCTCGCAGCGCGTGTTCAGGCGACGCACGACGTCGTTGTAGTGCTGGCGGGCGAAGGCGACCAGGTTCTCGGTGTTGGCCAGCTCCTCCTGGAGCTGCAGGAGGTTCTGGTTCGACTCGAGCTCGGGGTACTGCTCGACCACCGCGAAGAAGCTGCCCAGGGCGCGGGTCAGGCCCGCCTCGGCGGCGGCGCTCGCCGCCGGCGTGGTCGCCGCGACGGCGCGCGAGCGCGCCGCGACCACCGCTTCGAGCGTGCCCCTCTCGAAATCCATGGCGCCGCGCACCGTCTCGACCAGATTGGGCACCAGGTCGTGGCGGCGCTGTAGCTGGACGTCGATCTGCTTCCAGGACTCGTCGGCCCGGTTTTTGAGCGACACCAGTCCGTTGTAAGTGGCGATCGCCCACAGCACGACCGCCAGGAGCAGCCCGAAGAAGACCAGCGTCCCCATGCGCCGCTTCCTTGCACGCCTCGGGCACGAGTTCCAGCGGCGAGCGCGGAGCGCGCGGGGTGCAGCTGCCATGAACGGGCAATTTTCCTAATGCCCCTCATCGGGCGAGCCAGACCCGCACGATGGCCAGGGCCTCGGCTTCAGTCACGGTCCACTGGCCGATCGAGAGCACGCTGCCGTCGTTATGGGCGTGGCGATTCGACGCGTCCGCTTTCGCAAGTCCGGCGGCTTCGCCGGTCTCGTGCGAGGCAGCGAGATCGCCGGCGACCAGCTCCGGTCGGCCGACCGGCGAGCGGTCGAGCGCCAGGTGAAGGCGGTGCGCACGGCGCCACCGGCCGACTCCGGCGCGCGGGACCTCGTCGTCTACGAGCTCCAGCTGGAGACCGACACCGGCGTGGTGCGGCTCGAGTCCGACGAGGCCGGGGCGCCGGAGGACCTCGTGGCCTTCGTCGATGATCTGGCCTCGCGTGCCAGGCCGATGGCGCCGTGACACGCGCCGGCGCCTGAACCCGCCGTGCGCCACCACCCGTGCCGCAGAGTCGCGGCCAGCCCATTTGACTCATCACGATGAGTCATCTAGACTGCTCGCATGACCAAGCGGCTGCAGGTGCTGATCGAGGAGGCCGAGCTTCGCGAACTGCGGCGGGTGGCTCGGGCCGAGCGCATGACCGTGGCCGAATGGGTGCGCCAGACGCTCCGGGCGGCGCGGCGGCGGGCGCCTGCGGGCGACCCGGGCCCCAAGCTCGCCGCGATCCGCGCCGCGAGCCGCCAAGAGTTCCCCACCGCCGATATCGACGTGATGCTCCAGGACATCGAACGGGGATACGCGGAGACGCGGCGGCGGTGATTCTCATCGACTCGAACATCCCGATGTACCTCGTCGGTGTCGCCCATCCGAACAAGGCGGCGAGCCAGCGTGCGCTCGAGCGCCTCGTCAACGCGCGCGAGCGGCTCGTGACCGACGCCGAGGTGCTGCAGGAGATCCTGCACCGGTACGTCGCGATCGATCGTCGTCAGGCCATTCAACCGGCCTTCGACGCGCTTCTCGGTCTGGTGGACGAGGTGCTGCCGGTCGACCGGGACGCGGTCGAACGCGCCAAGACGATCGTCCTCGGTCGCGAGCGCGTGTCGGCCCGCGATTCCGTGCACGTGGCCGTGATGCAGCAGCACGGCATCGAGCGCGTCCTCAGCTTCGATCAAGGCTTCGACGCCGTGCCCGGGCTCGAACGCCTGACCGCCTGAGGGCGCAGCTGCCATGAACGGGCAATTTTACGGCCGGGTCGCCCCGGGCAGTTGCCCCCCGGTGCTCCCACAGATCCGGACGTGCGCGACTGATGCATCCGGCTCCTCGGCTCATGGGTTCGCTGCCTGACGGCACACCGAGTGCACGGCGATTGCGTTCCCAACGCCGGTTCTCCGCCGGCTCGCGAGCGCATGCGGCGAGCCGGCGATCACCGTATACGGAGACGAGACGTTGTTGCCGAGGCCTAGTTTGCCGATAGCCCGCATGAGGTGCCCGTGGTCATAATCGGGACATATCGGACACTCCCCCACCTGCCCACCAGCCCCACGACCTGCCCGAAACTGCGCAGCGGACAGAGCGGCTGTCAACCAAAATCGGCTCCGACGGCGATTTATGGCGAGGAGCTCTTCGTCGACATGATCCTTCCGTATCCCGCGCTCTCGAATGGCGTCGTCTACCTGCATCGGACATCCCAGGGCCCGAGCGGCAGCCTGAACGTGGTGCGAGTCGACGGCGTCGCGGGTCCCTGCGGGTTCAAGATTCCGTTGGCCTGAGGGGGGCGCGTCGGCTGCCGCGGTGCGGTCCCGGCCATGGGACTGCCCCGCCATTTCGTGCTATGCGAGCGCAATGGCGTCCGGCTCCAACCGCACCTACGCCTGGACCGAGATCACGGGCGATGACGACGAGCGCGAGCGGTGGCGGCGTGCCTCGCTGCGCGAGAAAGGCGAGGCACTGATCGACCTGCTCGGCCTGGTGGACGCCATCGGTCGCTACCCGGAGCCGACGGCGCGCTGGCCGGGATTTCCGAAACGACGGCCGGCCCGGCCACGAGGCGGGGGGTAATTGCTCGGCCTCGCCCAACGTATCCTTGCCATTCATCGGGCCCTCGGCCACGCGGGGGTTCCCCATGCGTTCGGGGGGGCGATCGCGTACGCGTACCATGCCGCACCGCGGGCCACACGAGACATCGACGTCAACGTGTTCGTGCCGGAAAGCGACCCCGCCGGCGCCCTGCGGGTGCTGGCCGGGATCGGGGTGTCGGTGGACATCGACCGAGACTCGGCACGGATTCACCGCGACTCGCAGGTGCGGCTGCGATGGGGGCCGGTCCCCATCGATCTGTTCTTTTCCGCGCTCGACTTCCACGACGAGTGTCGGCGCCGGGCGCGTACCGTTCCGTTCGGCGACGCCGACATCCCGATCCTCTCCGCCGAGGACCTTGCCGTGTGCAAGGTGGCCTTCAACCGGGAGAAGGACTGGGTCGATCTGCGCGAGATGTTGGTGGTTCAAGGTGCGGCGTTCGATGTGGCCCATACACTCGGATGGCTCGCCGAGATGCTGGGAGCCGACGATCCACGCACTGCGCGGTTCCGCGCCCTGGTGGCCGACGCCCAGCATCCTTGACGCCTCGGCCGTGTGCTCGGTACAGCCTCCCACGTGAGCCGATTGCGGCTGCCGAGTCTCCGGCCTCTCGCCTTTGCCGAACCGCTGCCGCCCCGCCCGGTCCGAGTGGTCGCCACCCTGCTCGGCCGCCGCCAATTCCTGCGCGCGCTCGGCGCCGCGACGGTGCTGGCCGCGCTGCTGGGCACCTGGGTCGAGCGGGGATGGGCGCGGCGCCGAGGCCGCTTCTTCACGCGAGCCGAGCGTCGCGCTTTGAAGGCGCTGGCCGACAGCATCCTTCCGCCGGACGCCGATCCCGGTGCGGTGGCCCTCGGCGCCGAGTCCCTGGTAGTCCCACGCTGCATCGAGCGCGACGTTCGAGAGGGTGAAGGTGTTGTGACGATTGTCGAAGCCGCGGAAGTTGGTGAAGCCGTTCGACGGGTTGTTGAAGTTCCACTGGTACAGCGCCTCGGCGTAGCCACCGAGGACGAAAGGGTTCGGCGCCGTGTCGGCCGCGGGGATCGCAGGCGCGGTGCCCGCGTCGGCAGTCGCCGGCGTCACCTCGGGGGCGGCGGCCACTTCGGGGGCGGCGGTGCGGGCGTCTCGCTCGGCTTCGAGCTGACGAACCCGCGCGAGGAGGTCATCGAGCTGCGCCTGCGTGGGAGCGTCGGCGGCAACGGAGCTGTCGGGATCGGGCGTCCCACCATCGGGCGCTTGAGCATGCGCCAGGCTGCCCAGCGTCAGGACGCCGGCGGCGAAGACAGCCCGAAGGATGCAAAGGGACGGCGAGCGCATGGGTAACTCCTTGCACCCAGTTCGTACCGCCTCCCCGATCTCGTCGCGGTCAAGCCGGGCCGTCCCGGCATCAAGAAAAGATCAAGTTGGCGCTCGTCCGCGAGGCCCAGCGCAAGAACGAGTGCGCTCGCAGCGTGGTGGCACGTGGGCATCGTTCGTCGCTCCTCGCGAGCCATCGCCCCGATGATCAACAGGCTCGGCCCCGTCGCAGGCGCCGAAGCTGTTGATCAACGGGGCCGACTGTTGATCGCCGGGTACGCAGTTAAACGCCTCTCGGCTTCTCTCTCCCCACGGGACAGGAGAGAGAGCGGGAGAGCTGTCCCACGCGGCGCTCATCGAGCTCGCTCGGCGCTCTCTGCGAGCACGCGCGAGAGCGCCGCTGAAGCACGCGCAGCGCGCGAAACGCCCGGAGTTCTGGGGAGAAACGGCGAAGCCCCCTCGGATCGCTCCTTGGGGGCTTCTGTTTACCGACCCTCGCCCCTTGTTGGCGACGAGAGAAAAATGGCTCCCGAAGCCACCCCTTGTGGCGAAGCGGACGGCCGCCTTGGATCGGAAAGTGGCCATGAGTTTCCATCGTTTGCGCACGATGCGGGGTCTCCAGAGCACTTCGTGTGAACCAGCACCGTGTCCAAGAGCCGAGGCGCTACGACGAAGCCAGACGCACGGGGCGTCTCATCGCCTGCGGTGGTGCAGGTCGGCTTCGGGCCCTGCTTGTGCTCGGCGCGGGCGGCTCGGGGGAGCACAGCGCTCCAGGATCACCTTCCAGCCGTTGCGACGTTCGGCCGCGGCCCTCACGATCTCCGCGACCACTCTGGGCTCGACGCGTGCATCCCCGGTGCCGAAGTCGTCTCGAAGCTCCGCCGCCAGCGCGATGCGCTCCGCGGGCAACTTCGCCCGCTTCTGCACGCACGCGTAGGCCTCGCAGGCATAGGCGAAGGTCTCCCGCTGGCGGAACTCGATGTCGAGCAGCCACTCTTTGCGGCGAGTCTCGCGAAGGCCCGCGCTGCGACGTTTGCAGTTGTGGAAGATGTGGGCGACCTCGTGCACCACGAAGTCGGCGAACGGGTCGTCCTCGTCGAAGTAGGCGGGCGACACGTAGCAGGTTGTTTCCTCGTTGATGCCGAGGAGCTGCGGCGCGTCCTCGGAGAGCAGGTCGGCCCCGATCGCGCCCAAGTAGAGGTTGGCGATGTCCCACGCCGACCGTGGCCATCGTGACTCGCGGAGCGCCGCTTCGATGTTGTTCGGGGTGAGGAACACGACGGAGCGTTCCACCAGCGCCAGCACCGCGTCTTGCTCGGCGCGCGGGAAGAGCCCGCGGATCATGGGCTCGACCCTGTCCCGCGTGAGGGCGGCGAGGTCCTCGAGGCCCGCCAGCGCCGGAGGCGGTTGCCAGCCGTTGGCTCTCCGCGACACCTCCGCCACGAGCGCGTTCTCGAGGTCGGCATGCGCGCGCTGAGCCTTCTCGAGGAAGCTCTGGCCCGACCACGCCGTGTGGTGAGGATCGGTGTCGCCGGTCCGGAGGTACCGCTCGACTTCGTCTGCGGCGCTCGGAGTCCTCCGCGTCATGTGCAGCCTCGGTTCCATGCGTGTGCGTGTGCGCTGGCCATCACTCCTCTGGGTGTCGCGCAGTCGCGCCTCGAGCTGGTCGGCCTCGTCCCCGTCGAGGAGGCCGCGGTAACGGGCATCGGCGAGGGCTCGCTCGATGTGCTCCGGGGAGAGGTGGGCGTCGATGACGTCGCGGAGCGCCCGCGCTGGCTTCGTGATCGGGACCGGACCGAGCCAGGTGCGCTCCGCCTCCGGGACGTGCCCGTGGTGGAGCACCAGGCCCTCGGGCACGCGGAGCCTTCGCCCTCGCCATTCCTCGGGGACCGTGACGTGCACGTGCTTCGGCAGGACGTCCGACAGGTCGTAGTAGAAGAGCGCGGTCTCGTGTGAGAACACGCCGGCCTGCCCGGCCCAGAGCCAGCACTCGACGAGGTGTTCATCGTCGCTCATCGGGAAGTGGACCAGGCGGTAGACGCCGCGGCGGACACGGCGGATGCGACCGGCGTTGAGGTGCTTGTAGAGCAGCTGCGGCGAGTAGCCGGCCTCCGCCCCTTGCGCGGTGGTGAAGTAGCCTGCCTGAAGCTCGGCCGTGGCGTAGAGCGCATCCCAGCTGGGCGAGGTGGCATCGGGCATCGCGCTCACCCGTCGGCGTCGGGGAAGGCCAGCGGCTCACCGGTCAGCGCGCGGGCCCGGGCGTGCTCGATGCTCTCGAGCAGCTTGCGCTCGAGGAGCTCCCGCGGCGGCAGCTCGGTCAGGTAGCTGGCGACGCGCACGGAGCCCTCGGTCAGCTCGAGGAGCTCGATCTGCTCCTCGTTCTTGTCGGCGCAGAGGATGAGCCCCAGCGGCGGGTTCTCGTTCGGCTGGCGCTCGTGCTTGTCGAGCCATCGCAGGTAGAGTTCCATCTGCCCCTTGTCGCGCGCGTCGAAGCGGCCGAGCTTGAGCTCGATGGCGACCAGGGCTCGCAGGGGGCGGTGGAAGAAGAGCAGGTCCAGGTAGTAGTCGTCCGCCCCGATGGACATTCGCTTCTGACGCGCGATGAAGCTGAACCCCTGGCCGAACTCGAGCAGGAACGCCTCCAGCTCCCGCAGGATGGCGGCCTCCAGCTCGGCCTCGCTGAAGTCCGAGGGCAGTCCGAGGAAGTCGAGCACGTAGGGGTCACGAAAGACGAGGTCCGGGGAGATCCGATCCTCGTCTCGCAGGGCTTCGAGTGTGCTCTCGACGACCGTGTGCGGGCGCTTGGCGATCGCGGTCCGCTCGAAGAGCGTCCCGTCCATCTTGCTCTTGAGGGTCCGGGTGCTCCACCGCTCGACACGGCAGAGCTCGGTGTAGAACCGCCGCTTGAGCGGGTCGTCGATGGCGATGAGCTCGCGGAAGTGGGTCCAGCTCAATTGTGAACGCAGCGCGTGCACAATCTCCGCGTCGGGGAAGACCTCGGCGAAGCGGGCCATGTAGTGCAGGTTCCGCTTGCTGAACCCACGGCCGAACTCGGCCCTCAGCGCCCTGGCGACCTCGGCGACGACCTCCTCCCCGTAGGCGGCGCGCTCGTCTCCGAGCACCTCCTCGCGGAGCCGCTTGCCGACCTGCCAGTGGAGGGCGACCAGCTCGCTGTTCACGGTCTGCGCGACGCGACCGCGGGTTGCCTCGATCAGAGACCGCAGCTCCTCGACGAGGGCGTCGGAGGACGGGACGAGCTTGTCGGTCATGAGCGCTCCGAGGTTGGGCCGGGGGGAACGCCCGGCCGGAGCCAGGTAAACCCGTGGTTTAGTTTTGCGCAAGGGCTCGTCCCACCCGTCGCGGGGGCCAGCTCTACAGGGCTGAGGGGCGTGGGCTCGGAGCCGCGCCCGAAGGAAATCCCGCGACGCATGTCCCAGCGAGGAAACCAACCGGCTCTACTCCCTTGAAGCCATCGCGACGGCGTGATCGTCGCCTACATCCTCCTCGTTGGCGCTGTTGAACGAGCGCTCGCTGGGTTCGTGTGTCGTAGCGTCGGCGGCCGATCAAATAGGGCCTACCTTGCCGGACGCATGAGTGACCCGTTGGTTTACAGGGCGGTCGCGTAAATCACGGGAATCCCGAGACTCTATCTCGCCCGTCTGTGACGCCCGCCGGCGTGTGGCTCGTGTCCATCGCCGTCACTCCGGGAGGCTACTGCAAACCGGAAGGCCTGAGCCCTCACGCTGAACCGCTTGAAAAATGTTACGCCTAGCGTTACTTTTTGCGCGAGGTTCAGCGATGGCGAGTCCCGGCACCCTACATGAGTGGACCGAGGCGCTCCCCGAGGAGGGGAGGTACGTCTTCGCGCGTCCGGACGTCGACGCGGTGACCGATGCCTCCGCCGCCGCCATCAAGATGACGCTCTACCGGCTGAAGCAGAGCGGCGCCATCGTCACGCCGAGGCGGGACTTCTTCGTCGTGGTGCCGCGGGAGTACCGCGCAGCCGGCTGCCCGCCGGCGAGCTGGTTCATCGACGACCTCATGCGTCACATGGGGCGGCGCTACTACGTCGGGTTGCTGACCGCGGCCGCGCTGCATGGGGCGGGGCATCAGCAGCCCATGGCTTTCCAGGTGATCGTGGACTCGGCCGAGCGCGACATCGAGGTGGGGCGTGTCCGCATCGACTTCCACATGAGCAGCGTCTTCGACGGCGCAGCCACCCAGCCCATGCAGACAGAGACTGGCACGATGCAGGTCGCGACGCCCGAGACGACTGCCTTCGATCTCGTGCGCTTCCCGGCCGCAGCGGGGTACTGGAGCAACATCGCGACCGTCCTCTCGGAGCTGGCGGAGAAGCTCGACCCCGAGGCGCTCGCCGCCGGCGCCGCGCGCATGGCTCGGACGGACGTGCAGCGCCTCGGCTGGCTCCTCGACTTTGTGGAGCAGCCGGACCTCGCGGGCGCCCTCGTCGCCACGGTTGAGGGTAAGCGCCTGCTGCCGACCCCGCTCACGGGGGCTCGCGACTCGGCGGGCGCCCCCCTCGACCCCCGCTGGCGCGTGCTGGTCAACGACGACGTGGAGCCCGACCTGTGATCCCGAGAGCGAGCATCACCGCGTGGCGCAAGGCCGCGCCCTGGCCTGACAACACGCAGGTCGAGCAGGACCTCGTGCGCTCCCGCGCGCTCGTCGAGCTCTTTCGCCGCCCCGCGTTCGCCGAGGGCGCTGTGTTCCGCGGCGGCACCGCGCTGCACAAGCTCTTCTTCGAGCCGCCCGGCCGCTACTCCGAGGACATCGATCTGGTGCAGCGCACGGCGGGGCCGATCGGCCCGCTCGTCGACGAGATCCGCGCCGCGCTCGATCCCTGGCTCGGCAAGCCGAAGTGGAAGGCCGGCCAGGGCCGCTTCACCCTGTACTACCGCTTCGACACGACCTTCACGCCCGTCGTGCAGATGCGCGTGAAGATCGAGATCAACACGCGCGAGCACTTCGCCGTCCACGGCTACAACACGCAGCGGGTGGAGGTCGTGAACCCCTGGTTCTCTGGGCACGCCGACGTGGCGACCTTCAGCCTGCCCGAGCTTCTGGGGACCAAGCTGCGCGCGCTCTACCAGCGCAAGAAGGGGCGCAACCTCTTCGACCTCGACCTCGCGCTGGACCACCCCGCGTTCGACGGCGACCGTCTGCTGGAAGCCTTCGAGCAGTACATGGCGTTCGGCGGCACGCCGGTGACCCGCGCGCAGTTCGAGGCGAACATGGCGGCGAAGCTCACCGACCCGGCGTTCCTCACCGATGTGCCGCCGCTCTTGAGGACGGGCCTCGAGCATGACGCCGCCGCGGCATGGGCGCGCGTCCACGCGGCGCTCGTCAGCCGTCTCCCCGGCGATCCGTGGAAGGGGGACGGCGATGCGCGCTGACGTGCGAGCCGGCCGGCTTCGCCGGCGTCCCTTCATCATCCGCTGACGCGCGAGGTCGACGATGTTCACCTCGCGTGGTCAACCCGTTCTCCGTTGCGCCATCTACACCCGTCAGTCGGTCTCGCGCGGCGAGCAGGACCTGACCTCGTGCGACGTGCAGCGCGAGCGCTGCGAGGACTACGTGCGGGCCATGCAGTACGAGGGCTGGGTCGCCCTCGACGAGCGCTTCGACGACCTCGGCGTGAGCGGCGGCAGCCTCGAGCGGCCCGCGCTGCGGCGCCTGCTCTCGTGGTGCGTGCAGGGGCGGGTCGACGTCGTGGTGGTCACGAGCCTCGACCGGCTCGCGCGCAAGATGTCGGACTGGGTGCGGCTCAACGACTGTTCGTAGATGCCACAAAGCCCCGATTTTACCTAATGCGCCTTATCGGTCGTTCCCAACGCCGGTTCTCCGCCGGCTCGCGAGCGCATGCGGCGACCCGGCGAGCACCCGTATACGGCGCGCATGAAGCGCCGGTCAAGCGGGTTTCGGGTTTCGGACACCGGCTTTCGGGCACCGGCGCTCGGCGGGAGCCCTGCGCGGGCGGTCAGGAGGCGCCGCCGGGCCGCAGCGGGCCGCACCGGGACCGCCGGCCTCGTGGGGCGGAGCCGGGGGCATGGCCGTCTCAGCGGCCGGCCAAGGGGTGGGCCATGGCGCGCCGCCGTGGGCAGCGCGAGCGGGGCAGCGCGAGCGGTGGCTCAGGAGTCCGGGAAGAGGAGCGCGGCCTCCTGACCCGCGTCGCGCCGGGCGGGCGCAGG
>CAZGUU010000017.1:0-31011 GCA_964529315.1 uncultured Enterobacteriaceae bacterium | reverse complement strand
GGTGTCGGCAGCGCTCGGCGCAGAACCCTCCGCCAGCTCCGCCGCAGTGGGCGCTGCCGCCTGCTCGGCGGCCCGCCCCGCGTCCGGCAGGCGCCCGTCGCCTCGCGCCACGGCCTGAGGCTCGTCCGCGTGGGCGCGCTTCCAGCAGTAGTAGTCCCAGTCGCCGGCGAAGTCCGTGACCCGTCCCGCCTCGACGCGCACCACGCGGCGAGCGATGCGGCGGATGAAGTGCACGTCGTGCGAGACGAAGCACAGCGACCCCTCGTACTCTTCGAGGGCGGCGATCAGCGCGTCGACCGACGGGATGTCGAGGTGGATGGTCGGCTCGTCCATCAGCAGCACGCTGGGCGGGGCGAGCAGGATCAGGGCGAGAGCGAGCCGGCTCTTCTCGCCGCCGCTCAGCACCGACGCCTTCTTCTTGACGTCGTCGCCCTGGAAGAGGAAGGCGCCGAGCAGCGTGCGCACGAAGGTCTCGCCGTGGCCGCGCGAGGCCCCCATCGCGTTCTCGAGGACGCTGCGCGACAGATCGAGCATGTCGTGGCGGTGCTGCGTGTAGTAGCCGACCGAGACGTGGTGGCCGACGCGGCGCTCGCCGGCCGTGGGGCGGACCGCCCCGCCGAGCAGCTTGAGCAGGGTCGACTTGCCCGCGCCGTTGGGACCGACCAGCACGGTCTTCTCGCCGCGGCGCAGGGTGAAGTCGAGGCCGCGGTAGACCGGGCGCTCGCCGTAGGCGTGGTCCACGTCGAGCAGCTCGAGCACGGTCTCGGAGGTGCGCTCGGGCTGCGGGAAGCGAAAGCGCACCCGTGCCGCGTCGCGCGTCACCTCGATGCGCTCCTCGCGGTCGAGCGCCTTGATGCGGCTCTGGACCTGGCGGGCCTTGGTCGCCTTGGAGCGGAAGCGCTCGATGAAGCGCTCGGTCTCGCGGATGCGCCGCTCCTGGTCGCGGGCGCGCGCCTCGGTCTGCTCGCGCAGCGCCTGGCGCTGGCGCAGGTAGGCCTCGTAGTCGCCGACGTAGCGGGTCACGCGCCCGCGGTCGACCTCGACCACCGCGCCGATCGTCGCGGAGAGGAAGGCCCGATCGTGCGAGACGACGAGCAGGGTGGCCGGGCAGGAGGCGAGGAAGCCCTGCAGCCAGAGCACCGACTCCAGGTCGAGGTGGTTGGTCGGCTCGTCGAGCAGCAGCAGGTCGGGCAGGTCGGTGAGCAGGCGCGCAAGCTCGGCGCGCATGACGTAGCCGCCGGAGAACGAGCGCAGCGGGCGATGCTCGTCGCCCGGGCGAAAGCCCAGACCGGCGAGGACGCGCATCGCGCGGGCCTCGCGATCGTGCCCGCCGAGATCGTCCCACAGCGCGTGCGCCTCGGCCAGCCGTGTGGCGAGGCGCGCCTGCTCGTGCTCGTCCGTGGCCCGGGCCAGCGCCTCGGGGAGCTCCGCGAGCTCGGCCTCGAGCGTGGCGAGCCGCCCGCTGGGGCGCAGGGCGGTGCCCAGGACGGTTGCCTCGGGGGTCGCCAGGAGCTCCTGCGGCAGGTGGCCGAGGGTCACGCCACGCGCCCGCGAGATGGCGCCGCTGTCGGGCTGCTCGTGGCCCAGGATCAGCGAGAAGAGCGTCGACTTGCCGGCGCCGTTCGCACCGACGATGCCCAGCCGCTCGCCGGGGGCCAGGCGCAGCGAGACGCGCGACAGCAGCGTGCGTCCGGCGAAGCTCTTGCTGACCTCGTCGAGCGTGATCATGGGTCAATCGTAGCGCAGCGCTTCGATGGGATGCAGGCGCGCCGCGCGCCGCGCCGGGTAGAAGCCGAAGAGCACGCCGACCGCGGCCGAGAAGAGGAAGGCGCCGACGATCGCCGTCGGCGAGAGCAGCGTCGGCCAGTCGCTCAGGCGCGAGATCACGTGCGAGGCGACCACGCCGAGCACGATGCCCAGGGCGCCGCCGGCGGTCGACAGTGCGACCGCTTCGGCGAGGAATTGCGCCAGCACGTGGCGTCGCTTCGCACCCACCGCACGGCGGATGCCGATCTCGCGCGTGCGCTCGGTCACCGAGACGAGCAGGATGTTCATGATGCCGATGCCGCCGACGACCAGCGAGATCGAGGCGATGGCGAGCAGCAGGTTCGACATCACGCGGGTCATGCTGTCCGCGGTGCGCGCCATCTCGGCCATGGTGCGGATGGCGAAGTCGTCCTCCTCGCCCGGGGCGATGCGGTGGCGCTGGCGCAGCAGCGCGGTCACCTCCTCGATCACCCGCGGCTCGTCGGCCGAGGACTCGGCCGAGATCTGGATCATGTCGACCGCGCCGAGCCGCGTCGTGCCGAGCACCTTGCGCTCGGCGGTGGTGAACGGAACCAGCACCGAGTCGTCCTGATCGCGGCCGTAGGCGTTCTGCCCCTTGGGCTCGAGCACCCCGATGACGCGGAAGGGAACGTCCTTGATGCGGATCTCGGCGCCCACCGGATCCTGGCCCTCGCCGAAGAGCATGGTCGCGACGGTCTGGCCGAGCACCGCGACCTTCGCCCCCGTGTCGTCGTGGATGTCGCCGATGAGCTCGCCCGAGATCGCCGGCCAGTCGCGCACTCGCGCGTAGCTCGGTGGCACGCCCCAGACGGTGGTGCTCCAGTTCTGCCCCGCCGCCTGCACCTGGGCGACGCCGCGGCGGTGGTAGGCGACCGCGCGCAGCCCGGGCACCTGGCGCTCGATCGCCTCGGCGTCGGCGACCGTGAGGCTGACGCCCTCTCCCCAGCCGACCCGCGCCCCGGCGGTGGTGCTCGCTCCGGGGAAGACCATGACGACGTTCGTCCCGGCGCTGGCGATCTGCGCCTGTACCGCCGCGCGAGCCCCCTGGCCGAGGCTCACCATGGCGATCACCGCGGCCACGCCGACGATCACCCCGAGCGAGGTGAGCCCCGAGCGCAGCGGGTTGCGCCGCAGCGAGCGGCCCGCCAGGCGCAGCGTCGCGATCCAGAGCCTCACGCCGAGTGTGCTCCCCGCGCGGCAGAGGCGCGCTCGCGGCGGTCCTCGACCACCAGGCCGTCGCGCATCAGCAGGACGCGCTCGGCGCGCGCCGCCACCTCGCGCTCGTGGGTCACCAGGACGACGGTCATGCCGCTGGCGTGGAGCTCCGCGAAGAGCTCCAGGATCTCGCCCGCGGTGCTCGAGTCTAGGTTGCCGGTCGGCTCGTCGGCGAGCACCAGGGCGGGCTGGTTGACGAGCGCGCGGGCGATCGCGACGCGCTGCTGCTGCCCGCCGGAGAGCTGCGCGGGCGTGCTCGACTCGCGACCGGCCAGGCCGACGCGGGCCAGGGCGGCGTGGGCGCGCTCGCGCTGCTGCGCGGCGGGCACGGCGCCGTAGATCAGCGGCAGCTCCACGTTCTCCAGGGCCGACGTGCGCGGCAGGAGGTTGAAGCTCTGAAAGACGAAGCCAATCGTCCGGCTGCGGATCTCGGCGAGCTGGTCGTCGAGGAGGCGCGAGACGTCGCGGCCGAGCAGCTCGTAGCGGCCCGAGGTCGGGCGGTCGAGGCAGCCGAGGACGTTCATCAGGGTCGACTTGCCGCATCCCGAGGCACCCATGATCGCCACGTGCTCGCCGCGCTCGATGGTGAGGCTCACGCCGCGCAGCGCCTGCACCGCGACGTCGCCCGCCTGGTAGGTGCGCACCAGGTCGACGGCGCGGACCAGCGGTGGCGCGCTCGCCGACTTCGCAGGCCCCCGCGCGTCGCCGGGCTGCACTTCGCTGGGCGCGGCGTCTGTGGCTGGCCCCGCCCGACCCGGCGCCAGCGCTTTGGGCAGGGCCGTTGGCGCGGTCATCGGCCCGGTCGCCCCATGCCGGGGAGAGCGCCGCTGGGCGGTGGCGCGGCGGAGCGGATGCGCAGGACGACACGATCGCCGGCTGCCAAGCCGCTGCCCTCGACCTGGGTCAGGGTGTCGTCGGAGATGCCGACCGCGACCTCGACCGGCACCAGCCGATCGCCCTCGAGGCGGTAGACCCGACCTGGGCGTGTGCCGCCGGCGGCCGCGCGAGCCGCAGCGAGTGGGGCTGGTGCGCCGGCGTCGCTCGCAGGGGACGCCGGGGCCATGTCCCTGGTCGTACCGGCGTGGCTGGCGGCCGCCCGTGCCGCGGGTGCGACGCCGGCATCCTCGCCCGTCTCGGGCGGGCGGAAGCGCAGCGCCGCGCTGGGCACGAGCAGCACGTCGACGCGCTCGTCGGTGACGATGCGCACGTTCGCCGTCATGCCCGGCTTGAGCAGGCCCGCGCTGTTGTCGACCTCGAGCACGACGTCGTAGGTGACGACGTTCTGCAGCGTGGTCGGAGCGTTGCGTACTTGACGCACGGTCGCGGCGAATGGACGGCCGGGAAAGGCGTCCACGGTGAAGCTCGCGGACTGGCCCTCGTGCACTCGCCCGACGTCTGCCTCGCTGACGAAGGCGTAGACCTCCATGCGTGCCAGATCCTCGGCGATGACGAACAGAGTCGGCGTCTGGAAGCTCGCCGCCACCGTCTGGCCGACGTCGACGTTGCGCGACACCACGATCCCGTCGATCGGCGAGAGGATGTCGGTGTAGCCCAGGTTGACCTCGGCCTCGCGCAGGGCGGCGCGGGCCTGCTCGACCCCGGCCCGGGCGAGCTGCAGCTCGGCCTCGGCCTGCGCGGCGCTCGCCGCGGCGATGTCGAGCTCGTTGGCCGAGGTCACTGCCGTGCGTGCCAGCGCCCGCTGGCGGCCGAGCTGGGTGCGCTTGAGCTCCAGGTCGGCGCTCGCCTTGGCGACCCGTGCCTCGGCGTTGGCCAGCTCGGCGCGATTGATCTCGACCTTGCCGACGAAGGTGCGCGGGTCGATCTTGGCGATGCGCTGGCCGCGGACGACGGGCGAGTTGAAATCGGCGTACAGCTCGAGGATCGGTCCCGAGACGTAGGTGCCGACCTGCACCGAGCGCACCGGGTTCACCGCGCCCGTCGCGCCGACGGTGGCGACGATCGGGCCCCGCTCGACCGGGGCCGTCACGTACTCCCGCTCCTCGGAGCTGGGCCACAGGAGCCACGCGAGCAGGGCCGCGACTACGGCGGCACCGAGCCACGCGCCGATCCGGGTACGACCGCGGCGCACGGAGGCAAGCCTAGCATCGCCGCGCGGGATTGGCAGGCGATCCGTTGGCGAGCGCGCGTGGGCAGGTGGCGAGGTGAGCACGCGGGCCAGCTGGCAGAAGTGGGCAGACGGCTGCGAGCAAGTCCTGGCGGGCGGCTGTCCAGGGGATGCCTGCCCGGGTGGCGTCTGGCCCGCTGGCCGCCGGCAGCGGCGGTCTCACCGAGGGGGACGCCGGCCGCAGGCCGGGAGGCAAGGCGTCGCGCTTGCACCAGGGGGCGTCCGAGTGATCATGGGGCGAGAGGACGCCCCCGACGTCGTCGCCCGGCCCAGGGGAGTGCCTCGGGGAGCGGCCACGCTGTAGGCAAAGGGGGCGAGTCCAGCCAGGGAGGGGCGAGCGATGGCGAAGAGAGCGACGAGGGTACGGCTTGCGGCGGGGCTTGCGGTGGCGCTGGCGTGGCTCTCGGCCACGGCCGCATGGGCGGCGAGCGCCCGCGAGATCGACCGGGATGCGACGGCCGCCCTGGAGAACCTCTACCAGAGCACGCCGGGGGCCAAGACCTTGGGCGAGCGATCTCGGGGTATCCTGATCTTCCCGAGCATCGTCAAGGGCGGATTCATCTTCGGCGCCGCGTACGGCGACGGGGCGCTGCGCGAGCACGGCAAGACCGCCGCCTACTACCGCTCGATCGCGGCATCGTGGGGCCTGCAGGCGGGCATCCAGTCCTACGGCTACGCTCTCATGTTCCTCGACGAGGAGTCGCTCGAGTACCTCCACAAGAGCGACGGCTGGGAGATCGGCACAGGGCCGAGCATCGTCGTCGTCGACGAGGGGATGGGCAGGTCGCTCACCTCGACCACCCTGCAGAAGGGCGTCTACGCGTTCATCTTCGACCAGAAGGGCCTCATGGCCGGCCTCGGCATCCAGGGATCGAAGATCACGCGCATCACGCCCGATCCTTGACCGGCGGGCCCGGGCCGCGCAGGCTGCGGCCATGCGCAAGCTGATCCTGCTGGCCCGGCGGCGCCCGGAGCTCTCGCGCGAGCGCTACGTGGATCTCCTGCTGCGCGGCCACGTGCCGCTCGTTCTGCGCCACCAGGGCGCGCTGCGCGGCTACGTGGTGAACGTCGTCGACAGTGTTCACCTCCCCGGCTCCCCCGAGCTCGACTCGATCGAGGAGCTCTCGTGCGACACGCTCGAGGGGTGGCACGAGCGGCTCTACGACTCGCCTGCGGGCCGCGCGGCGGTCGAGCGTAGCGCCGCCGGCCTGCACGGCCGCATGGAGATCTACGCCTGCACCGAGCACGTGCACAAGGCACCGCCCACGCCGCCGCGCCTGGGCGAGCGCTCGCCGGTGGTGAAGATGGTGGCCGCCGTGCGGCGCCGTTCGGGCCTCTCGCACGAGGAGTTCGTCGACCACTGGCTGCACCGCCACGCACCCCTGGCCCTGGTGCACCACCCGGCGCTGGTCAAGTATGTGGCCAGCGTGGTCGACGCCCGGCTCTCGGAGAGCGGAGCCGAGGTCGACGGCATCGCCGAGCTGCACTTCGCCAGCGAGGAGGACCTGCGCTCGCGCCTCTACGGTACGGAGGAGGACCGCCGCATCATCGAGGCGGACATCCCGCGCTTTCTCGGCGCGATGCAGGCCTGGATCGTCTCGGAGTACGTCGAGAAGCGCGGCTGACGGCGGATGCGAGCCCTCCCCGGCAGGGGCTCGAGCCGGGCGAGGGCGTCAGCGCGGGCGGGCGCCCAGGGGGACGACACCGGCGAGCGCCAGCAGGACCACGATCGGCGGCGCCAGCGACCAGGTGGCGAAGCGCGGTGCTACCGCTCCGGCGAGGAGCGCTCCCAGCAGGAAGGTTGCCCAGATCGTGGCCAGCAGCGTCGCGCGCCGCGCGTGCGTGTCGGCGGGGTCTCTTGCATCCGCCAGCGGCACGCGCCTGGCCGCCAGGGCCAGGTGTCGGCCCAGAGAGCCGAGATCGCCGGTCACGTAGCCGAGAGCGACCGGCTGCGCACCGATGCGGCCGATGGCGGCGCTCAGGATGCCCATCGCCAGGCTGAGAATCGCGACGCCCGGCCACTCGAGCGCGCCCCAGAAGCCCGGGCCACTCATCGCCGTGGCCAGGAGGGCTGCGACCAGCGCCAGCAACGGCGTCGCTGGCCGGCGCAGCCGGGAGCACATCAGGGACGTCCCCGCGACGACCCCGGCGACGAACAGCGGGATCGGCAGCAGATCATGGGCCGCCTCCGCCAGGCGTGCCATGCCCACCTGCATGCCGCCGGTCGTCGTGTTGCCGCTCATGAACGATGCGAACACGTCGTACTCGACCAGCGCGTAGCCATCGACGTAGCCGGCGATCAGCGCCAGCGCGAAGGCGTACCAGGCAGGCGCACCAGGCGCCGCGCCCGGCGCGCTCACGAGCGGCTCGGCGGTCCGCGCCACACGGTCACCCGGACGCGCCGATCGCTCGCGCGAGGGCGGAGCGCTCGCAGGTCGCATCGACGTCCAGCTCGATGCCGAGATCGGAGGGGCCCGCGCCCTGGCCCTTCGCGGAGATCGTGCTTCGCATCCGTCGCTGTCGCAAAGCGCCGGTGGTCCTCCCGGGCGCAGCGGGGCGGGCGCGCGGGCTCCGTCACGGCGGGAAAGCTACCACGGAGCCTCCCCTGCGACCAGCCGTAGGCCGACCACGAGCTCGCAGCGCGGGCATCGGGCTCCGGCGCGCGGCCAGGTTCGGCTCGGCCGCGCGCCGGTGCTGGAGAGAAGCTTCGCTCAGGGCCCGCAGTTGCCGCCCGGCGCGTTGTTGAACGCGTCGACCGACTGGTTCAGGGCGGCGCTGATCCCGTCCTTCAGGATCGCGTTCATCGCACCGAGCTTCTTTTCGGCCTTGTCCTTTGCCTTGGTGATGCAGTCGACGAGCTTGGGATCGCTGCCGCCGGGATCGGCCGGCGCTCCCACCGGCAGGTGGCAGACCGGGTCGTCCGTGTTGCCGCCGTCGCCCTTCTTGTTCTTGTAGTCGGCCTCGCAGCTGCCCATGCACTTGAGCGCCGCGAGCGCGAAGGCGCCGTAGCGGGCCGCCTCGGCGAGGCAGCTCGCGTTGTCGGAGCAGCCCGTCAAGAGGCCGATCGCGGCCGACTGCAAAGAGATGCTCGCTCGGGTTCCGGTGTCGCCCACCGTGAAGTCCTCGAAGGCCTGCAGGTCGGTGCAGCGCTGGTTGCCCGGGACGCCCGGGTTGCAGTCGCCGGGGCAGCCGATGTCCTCGTAGGTGAGGCCCTTCGCCTTCTTGTCCAGGTCGACCTTGGCGTCGCACTTGGCGAGGTCGTCGGCGAACTTGCCCTTTGCGTCCGCGGGTGGCGTGGCCGTCTTGGTCACCAGGTTGCACTCGCCGGCCGCGAGGCTGCCGCTCTTCTCGCACTTCTGCGAGGCCTTGATGATGCAAGCCAGGTAGCCGGAGACCTGCTTGCCGACGTCGCTGCGGAACTTCAGCTCGGGGCTCTTGTCGACCAGCACCAGCGCGCTTGCGCTGCCGCCGACCAGAAGGGTCGCGAGAGCCGACGCGGCGAGGAGCCTGGAGCCGAGGCGTACCGGGGAAGTGCTTCTCATCACATGCCTCCCTTCTTGGCCGACCCATGCGCGATGCCTGCGCGAGTCGGGCGCCGGACAGGAAACCTTGGTGCACCGCCTGCGGACGCCGCGACGGATGTCGCCGCCGCCACGGCAGAGTCAAGCCGGGACTCTACAGGAGTCGCGCTGACTCCCTCGAAAGACACTGGTGATTCGCCCTTGTCCTGCTCGCAGCGAAGGAGCTCGAGCTGTGCGCCCGATCAGGCGCTCCGCGGGGCCGCTGCACGCTCGGTGCCACACCGTGCTCGGCCTCGGGATCGGTGGCATCGGCCCACCCCGGGCGGCGACTGGTGCCTGCGCGCGGCGCCTGCCGAGGCTCTCAGCCGGCCAGCTCTCTCCAGCGCTCCATCACGTGGTGCGCCGTGCGGTCGGCCAGGGCTGCCGTCGTGATCTGCGGCGGCGCGCCGAGCGAGGTCGGGAACACGCTCATGTCGGCGACGAACAGGCCGGGCACCGCGTGGCTCTCGCCGAAGGCGCCGACGACGGAGCGCTGCGGATCCCCGCCCATGCGCAGCGTCGACTGCGGATGCGTGGAGTCGAGGACGATCGCGCCCTCGCGCACCCCCTGCTGCGTGATCCGGCCCAGGTCGTCTCCCGGGCCGAGCACCAGCGCGTCGGGCAAGAAGGGTACGAGGCAGCGCTGCGCGCCGCCCGCGAAGAGCACCTCGCAGCAGTGCACCAGGCCCTCGGCCAGGAGACGCCGGTCGTCGGGCTCGAGCGAGTACTGGATGCTCGGCCGCCCCGGCGCGGAGCCCGCCTCGACGCGGCCCGCGCTGCGGTCGTGGAGCAGCACGAGCAGGCCGCCGAGCTTGGCGAAGTCGCGCATCTGCCGCGAGTGCTCCCGGCCGAAGCCGGGCAGGCTTACCGCGGTCAGGACCGGAAAGCCGGCGATCGGCATCAGCACGTAGCCGCTGTGCGGATCGCGCGCGAGGTCGAGGAACTGGTCGATGTAGTAGCTCTGCGGGATGCCGCGGTATGCGTCGATCGGCTCGTCGTAGATGCCCGCCACCATCGCCGAGGGGTGCAGGTGGAGGTTGCGCCCCGCCTCGCCGTTGGCGTCGCGCAGGCCGCTGCGCAGCCAGAGGTCGGGCGAGTTGATGGCGCCCGCCGACAGCACCACGATGGGGGCCTGCACGGTGACGCGGCCCATCGCTCGACCCGCTTGATCGACGACGGAGCCGGTGACCGTCTTGGTCCGGCCGGGGCCGACCTCGATGCGCTCGGCGCGCGCGCCGGCGTAGAGACGCGCGCCTGCGGCATCGGCGCGGGGTACGTAGGTGACCAGCATCGACTGCTTCGCGTCGTAGGAGCAGCCGAGGATACAGTAGCCCGACTCGATGCACCCCACGCGGTTGTGCTTGGCGACGAATCCCGAATAGCCGAGCTTCTCGGCACCGGCCCGGATGCGCCGGTTGAGGGCGTTCACCTGCGACTCGCGGATCTGCTGGACCCCGAGGTAGTGCTCGACGCGCTCGAAGCTGGGGCGCAGGGCCTCGGGCGTGAGCTCGGCGAGCCCGTGCTCCTGCCGCCACATGGCGAGGATCGGCTCCGGGGTGCGAAACGCGTAGCACAGGTTGTGCACGGTCGAGCCGCCGACGTTGCGGCCCTGCAGGATCTGGATGGCGCCATCGCTGGTCTGGCGCATCCCCGCCTCCTCGAAGAGCCGGGGAAGCATCTGGTCCTCGCGCTGCGTGAAGTCGGCCTTCGTCCAGTAGTGGCCCTGCTCGAGGACGACGACGTCGCGTCCTGCGCTCGCGAGCTCGGCCGCCACGACGGCGCCGCCCCCGCCGCTGCCGATCACGCAGACCTGGGCACGCTCCTCGAGGTCGCCTGGGCGATCGACGAGCTGCGTGATCATGCGGGCTCCGGCGCAGGCCGAAGCAGTGGCCCGGCGTAGCCGATCAGCGGCCAGCACTCCTCCTGGCTGTAGTAGCCGATGAAGGAGAGGTTGCGCAGGGCGAGGAACGCCTGCCGGCGAAACGCGAAGCGACTGTGCATCCAGCCGGCGAGCGAGGCGTCCTGCTGCTCGGGTGTCATGCCCGTGAAGCGCCGCGGGACGAGGTCGAAGACGAGCGGCGCGTAGTCGACGACCTGGAGCAGCGTCGGCAAGGGGGCGGTGATCGCAGGGTCGAGAGACGCGCAGAGCGCGTCGATGGTGGCGACCGTCGCGGTGTCGCGGACGTGCGGTGCGCCCGGTGGGTCGCTGGCGACCATCCGCGCGGCGATCTGCGCGAGGATCTCCTGCTCCCGTGGGGAGAAGAACGCGCTGGCAGTGCCCACCTGGGCCGCCAGGGCGGGCCGCACCCGCAGGCGAGCCAGGGCGGCGAATGAAGCCGTCGCGCCGGCGAGCCACAGGAAGCCGCGGCGCGTGATCGCAGGGGCCGGCGTGCGCGACAGAGGCATGGCGCCGGCACGCTACCCGGATTCGCACCCCGGCTCAAAGAGGCTCTTCGGCGCTGCGAGCCGACGGGTGCGCCCCCCGCGGCGACCACGCGGCGCGGGCGGCCCGGGCGATGTCATCGTCACGGGAGATCCCGGCGGCCTCCGCCTGCTGGCTACCTTCCTGCCCAATTTCACGGTCGAGGCGTTCGACTGAGTCAGCGCGTACCCTTCGGGGATCGAGGTACGGACGGGGTTGGCGGTGGCGCATCGCGGCTCGAAAACCCCTCTCCGACCGGTCAGTGCAGCCGGCTCTCGCGGCGTGTGTCGCGGCGTGGTTCCTTCGATCACCGCGACGTGCTATCGCGCATGCGCGAGAGCATCGCCGACATCGCCCCGGATCGGTTCGCGGATGAATGGGACGCAGACAGCCGGTCCGCGTTCCCGATTCGTGACGGTCCTGGCCTGGCTGACGATGGCCGGCGGCGCGCTGCTGCTTCCGATCAGCGTGATCTCGCTGTTGATGGTCCTGGCCGGCAGCCACGGCACGCAGAATGCCAGCCTGCTCGGCGGCCTGCTCGTGATCGGAGGTCCGCCGGCCGCCGTCGCCACGGGCTTCGGCCTGCTCCAGCGCCAGCGTTGGGCGTACGCCGCCGTCGTCGCGATGCTGGTGCTGTGGGCGGCCTCGAATCTGGTGTCGATCCTGCGCGGACCGACGCCGGAGCGCACCGACATCGCTCCCTCGGGCGTGAAGACCACGGTGCTCGCGAGCGGCGTGGACTATCCGTGGCACGTGCTGATGATCGCCGTGTCGGTGGGCGTGCTCGTCAAGCTGTCGACGCCGTCCGTGCGGGCCGAGCTCGGCGTGAGCCGGCCCGCGGGGGCGGCCTCCCGGCCGGAATCCGCGGAGAGCATGGCCGGCTCGGGGCCCGCGATCCTCGAGGTGCCGGACGAGCTCGTTGCCACCGATGCCACTCGCGACCGCTCGCGGGGCTGGCGCGTCGGCCACCAGGGGCGCGACTCGATGTACTACGAGGAATGGCACGACGGCGCTTGGCAGCGCCTGCCGATCAGCGGCGAGATGCTGATGGGACGCGCGCACCACGTGATCTACTTCGCATCGCCCGAGGCCTGGCAGCAGTATCCCGAGTGGGCGCGGCATCGTCGCGACGAGATCATCGCGCGCATCGAGTCCGAGCTCCGCGCGCCGGATTACGAATACGACGGCGACGTCGCGTCGACCACGCCGGCCCGGAGTTCACGGAGCGCTGCCGCTCCGGCCGCGTTGGCCCCCCCGGCTTCCGCGCGAACGAAGCAGTCCGCCGCCACCCCGGCACAGATGCGGATGCTGTGGCTCGCGATCACGCTCGTGCTGGGCCTCGCCGCCGGGGCAGGCTGGCTCGTGACCCGCGGTCTCACCCGCGGCGACATTTGGATCCCGGCGAAGCAGGCTCCCCGGCAGCGCCACGTGTACCGCGCAGAGGAGCCGGGGATCTTCTGGTTGTCGCTCGGCGTGTACTCCGTGATCGCCGCGGGCGCCGCCGGCCTCGGTGTGTGGGGCATCCGGGAAGGGCTGCGGCTGCGGCGGGAGTGAGCCGCCGCAGCGGCGATCCGACCGACGGCCGCCCATCGGACGGTGCCGCAGCCGCCCGCCCCGTGGCCGGGTCGGGGGTCCGCCATGCCCGAATCGCGGCCTCTTTGCTGGCCCGCGCCCCGGCAGCGGACTACCATCCAACGATGCCGACGCGCGCGGCGACCCCGGGGTCCACCCCGAACGGCCCACGGTCGTAGGCGGCCTGGCCGTGCGTAGCTGTCGAGAATCGCGAGATCCCGTCATGTCGGGCGGCGCCGTGACGCCCGAGCAGCCGGGTCGAGAACGGCCTGAGCCGCGCGCGTAGAGCGCGGCCGGCGCCGGTCCTCGCTCGGACCCAGCAGCCCATCCATGTCGACCATCGAAACCCTCATGCTGGTCGCGGGCATGCTGCTCCTCGTCAGCGTGCTCGCGAGCAAGGCGTCGGATCGATTCGGGATCCCGGCGCTGCTGATCTTCCTCGTGCTGGGCATGCTCTCGGGATCGGACGGGCCGGGGGGATCCATTCCGACGACCCGTGGACCTCCCAGCTCCTTGGGATCGTGGCGCTGGCGCTCATCCTGTTCGCCGGGGGCCTCGACACCAGCTGGCAGAGCGTTCGGCCGGTGCTGGCGCTATCGACCATCGGCGTCGCCGTGACGGCCCTGACCGTGGGGTCGTTCGTCGGCGTCGTGCTGGGGCTCACCTTGATGGAGGTCCTGCTGCTCGGAGCCATCGTCTCGTCTACGGATGCGGCGGGCGTGTTTTCGGCTCTGCGGGCGCGGAGCGCCTCCCTCCGTGGCACCTTGAAGCCCTTGCTCGAGCTCGAATCCGGCAGCAACGATCCGATCGCCGTCTTCCTCACGGTGGCCCTCGTCGCGTTGCTCGTCGACCCGGTGGGTCGGTTGCGGGCGCGGCGCCGCTGTTCGTGCAGCAAGCGGCCGTGGGCGGCGTCCTCGGCTACGGCATGGGCGAGCCACGGTCTGGCTTCTCGACCGTGTGCGGCTCGAATACGAGGGTCTCTATCCCGTCCTGACCCTCTCGCTCGTGCTGCTCACCTACGCGCTGATGGCATCGCTCGGCGGCAACGGCTTTCTCGCCGGCTATCTCGCCGGCATCATGCTTGGCAATAGCCGCTTGATTCACAAGACGAGCCTGGCTCGCTCTCACGACGGCTTGGCGTGGTTGATGCAGATCGCCACATTCCTCACGCTCGGCCTGCTCGTCTTTCCTTCGCGGCTGCCGGCGGTGGCCGGAAGCGGCATGGTGATGTCGCCCTTTCTCCTCCTGGTGGGTTGCCCGGTGGCCGTCTTCGCGACCCTCGCCTCCAGCCGCCTCACGATGCGCGAGAAGGCCATGGTGGCTTGGGTCGGTCTGCGTGGCGCCGTGCCCATCGTGCTCGCGACCTCTCCGCTGCTTGCAGGCGTTCCCAACGCCGACACCATCTTCAACGTTCGGGGCCAGACGCGGCCGCAGGTCGCACGCCAGCCCCCGGCCGCTTCTGCTGAAGCATGTGTGGTGGTACCGTCGGGCCGCGATGGACCGAGGGGGCTCGCAAGACGGGAAGCACGCATCCTTGGGCCGGAGCTGCTCTTTCGGCGCCGTTACGTGGCTTGCGCCGCTCGCGGTGTTGCTGGCGGGGGCCGCGCTCGCCTACCAGGTGGCCAGGCTTCAGCACGAGTCGTCGCTCGCCGATTGGCGTGTGGCCACGCGGGGGGACCTTGCAGTCTTCGGCGGCGCCTTGAGCCGCGAAGTATTCGGCGCCACCTACGTGACCGCGGGGATCGCCGGGCTCGCGGAGATCGAAGGCACGGTGGACGAGGAGCGCTTCCGCGCGCTTGCCGCGCAGATCCTCGCCCGCGGTGATCTGGTCCGCAACGTCGCCATCGCTCCCGACAACGTCATTCGCCTCGTCTACCCGAACGCGGGCAACGAGCCGGTCCTGGGGTTCGACTACTCGAAGAGCCCTTCGCAGTGGCCAAGCGTCGAGCGGATGATGCGTAACGGGCGGATGGTCGTCGCGGGGCCGGTGCGCCTCGTCCAGGGTGGCCTGGGGGTGATCGGCCGTACGCCCGTCTTCGTCCCGGACGCGCGGCAAGGCCGCCGCTACTGGGGGCTGGTGTCGACCGTGCTCGACTTCGAGCGGCTGCTCGCCCGCACCCCTGCGCGCGCAGTATCCGAGCGACTCGATGTCGCCCTTCGCGGCGCCGACGGCACGGGCGCCACCGGGCCCGTTTTTTGGGGCGACGGCCGCGTTTTCGAGGGGGCCGCCGTCGAGGTCGACGTGCCGTTGCCCGCGGGGAGCTGGCGGCTCGGCGCGATCCCGCATGGCGGGTGGCCTGCGTTTCGCTTGTCCCAATCGCTGGAGTTTCTCGCCGGAACCGCGCTGTCCTGCGTGCTCGCCGGGCTGTTACTGGGCGTGCTGCGCGGGGCGGAGGCGATCCGCCGCCTCAACGCCGCGCTGCAGGCCCGCGCCGAGGAGCTCGAGGAACGGGTCGCCAAGCGCACGGCCGAGCTGCGCCTGGCGAAGGACGCCGCCGAGTCCGCCGACCGGCTCAAGTCGGCCTTCCTCGCGACGATGTCGCACGAGCTGCGCACGCCGCTCAACTCGATCATTGGCTTCTCGGGCGTGCTGCTGCAGCGCCTGCCCGGTCCGCTCAACGACGAGCAGGCCAAGCAGCTCGGCATGGTGGCATCGAGCGCGCGGCACCTGCTGTCGCTGATCAGCGACGTGCTGGACCTCTCCAAGCTGGAGGCGCGCCAGCTGAAGGTGGCGCGCGAGCCGTTCGACGCGCGGGCGGTGCTGGAGCAGGCGGCGGCGACGGTGCAGCCACAGCTGGAGAAGAAGGGACTCCGGCTGCTGCTCGACGTCGCGCCCGAGGTGGGCATCGTGACGAGCGACCGCAGGCGCATCGAGCAGGTGCTGCTGAACCTCTTGAGCAACGCGGCGAAGTTCACCGAGCGGGGCGAGGTGCGCCTCGACGCGAAGCTGCGCGCGGAGAGCCTCGTGGTCACGGTGGCGGACACGGGGGCGGGGATCCGCCCCGAGCAGCGAGACCTTCTCTTCAAGCCCTTCTCGCAGCTCGAGGTGGGCCTCGATCGTCCGCACGAGGGTACTGGCCTCGGCCTTTCCATCTGCAAGCACCTCGTCGAGCTGCTGGGGGGCTCCATCTGGGTCGAGAGCGGGCTGGGCAAGGGGTCGACCTTCGGGTTCCAGGTCCCCGGCGCATGGCGCGACCAAGCGACGGAGACGTGCCGATGAAGCCGAGAATCCTCTACATCGAGGACAACGAGCAGAACTATTACCTCGTGAGCGTCATCCTGGCTGCCCGAGGCTACGAAGTGTTGCGCGCGAGCGACGGTCCCGAGGGCATCGACCTGGCGCTTCGCGAGCGGCCGCGGCTGATCCTCCTCGACATTCAGCTGCCAGGGATGGACGGTTACGCCGTGGCGCGCGCCATCAAGGCGCGAGACGAGCTTAGGCGAGCGCCCATCGTAGCCGTCACCTCGTACGCCATGCTCGGCGATCGCGAGAAGGCGCTCGAGGCGGGCTGTGACGACTACGTGGAGAAGCCCATCGACCCGATGGCGTTCGGCGCGCTGGTCGATCGATGGCTCGCGGCCGGCGCGACGACGGGGGGGACGTGATGGCGAAGATCCTCATCGCCGACGACCTAGAGGAGAATCGCTACCTGTTGCAGGCGGTGCTCGCCGGAAGCGGTCATGAGGTCGTCTGCGCCCGCAAGGGCGGCGAAGCGCTCGCCCTGGCTGGCGCGGTGCCGCCGGACGTCGTCGTCACCGACCTCCTCATGCCCGCGATGGACGGCTTCGAGCTCTGCCGCCGCTGGCACCTAGACGAGCGGCTGCGGCCCATTCCCTTCCTCGTCTACACAGCCACCTATACCGACCCACCGCACGAAGAGCTCGCCCGCGCCCTCGGTGCCGATGCCTTCATCACCAAGCCGCAGTCGCCGGAGGTGCTCACCCGGGCGGTGCAGACGCTGATGGAGCAAGCGCGGCGTGGGGAGCTGCCTGCGCGGCCGCGGCCGATGTCGGAAGAGGCGACCGCACTGCTCGTCCGGCACAACGAAGTGCTCATCCAGAAGCTCGACGAGCGCAACCGCCAGCTCGAGGCCGACATCGCGGCGCGCGAGCGCGCGGAGCGCGAGCGGCGGGACCTCGAGGAGAAGCTGCGCCATGCGCAGCGACTCGAGGCGCTGGGACGGCTCGCGGCCGGAGTGGCGCACGACTTCAACAACCTTCTGTTGGTCATCCTCGGTCACGCCAGCTTGGCGCTCGACGGGCTCCGAGCGGGCGATCCCCTTCGAGAGGACCTCGAGGCGGTGACCAAGGCCGCAGAAAGCGCCTCGGTGCTCACGCGGCAGCTGCTCGCCTTCGCGCGCAAGCAGGCCCTGCAGCCGAGGGTGATCGACCCCAACAAGGTCGTGCTCGGTCTCAAGGGCATGCTGGGTCGGCTCGCCGGCTCGAGCGTGAGGCTCGAGCTCGAGCTGGCCAGCGCGCCGGGCAACGTCTCGATGGACGTCGGCCAGCTCGAGCAGGTGCTGGTGAACCTGGCCGTGAACGCCGCCGACGCGATGCCGCAGGGAGGCAAGCTCACCATCCGCACCACGGCTGCGCCAGGCGAGGGCGGCGCCTTGGTGGTGCTCTCGGTGGCGGACACGGGTCATGGCATGGACCGGGCTACGCAGGAGCACGTCTTCGAGCCGTTCTTCACGACCAAGGAGGTGGGCAAGGGCACCGGCCTCGGATTGGCGACCGTCCACGGCATCGTTGCGCAGAGCGGCGGGCGGGTGGAGGTGGCGAGCACACCGGGCGAAGGCACCACCTTCCGCGTGTGCCTGCCGCGCGTCGACGCAGCCGAGGAGCCGGTGCGCCCGGCCAAGCCGGTGACCAAGGGCAGCGAGACGGTGCTCGTCGTCGACGACGACAAGGCCGTTCGCGGGGTCGCCGAGCGCCTGGTCGCCGGCGGTGGCTACCGTGTCGTCGCGGCCGACAGCGGCGCCGGGGCTCTCACGGTGCTCGAGCGCTGCGGCGGAGCGATCGACCTGCTGCTCGTCGACGTGATGATGCCGGGGATGAGCGGTATCGAGCTCGGCCGGCGCGTGGCCGCCGCCTGGCCGAAGGTGAGAATCGTCTACATGTCCGGGTACCCCGCACTCGACACCGAGAAGACGGGCGGCGCGCCGGTCATCGGCAAGCCCTTCACGGCCGAGGCCCTGATGCGGCTCGTACGCGACGTTCTCGACGCCGGACGGTAGAGGAGGCGATGCGGACCTCGGGGGTGGGCGTCGCGCGGCCGAGCCCGAGAAGGTGGTGGGCGCGCCGTGGCCGCGCGACGCCCACCCGCAGGACGCGCCGAGCGAGCCGTCGCCCTGGCAGCAGGTGCTCCGGTGCGAGACGGTCGGCGGCGCCTTACGAGCGATCGCGCCCGTTGCCGCTCGTGGCGAGCGCCGCTTCGATGGCTGCGCGCAGCGCGGTCGCCCGAGCGCGCAGCCAGGCTCCGGGATGGGTGCGCGAGATCCACAGGCCGAAGTCGTCGAACAGGGAGTACGCAACCGGCGTGACCAGCAGGGTGAGCAGCAGGCAGAGCGTCTGGCCGCCGATGATCACGTTGGCCAGCGAGGCGCGCGATCCCGAGCCCGGCCCGCGCCCCAGAGCCATCGGGATCATGCCGGCCACGAGCATCACCGTGGTCATGAGGATCGGCCGCAAGCGCACGTGGTTGGCGACGACGATCGCCTGGTCGCGCGGCACGCCCTCGGCGCGCAGCGTGTTCGTGTAGTCCACCTGCAGGATGCCGTTCTTCTTGACGATACCGAAGAGCATGAAGAGGCCGAGCACCGAGAAGACGTTCAGCGTCTCGTGCATCAGGAGCAGCGAGAGCAGGGCGAAGGGGATCGAGAGCGGCAGCGAGAGCATGATCGTGATCGGGTGCAGGAAGCTCTCGAACTGCGCGGCGAGGATCATGTACATGAAGACGAAGCTCAACGAGAAGGCGATCATGAAGTTGCGCCCGGTCTCGGTGAACGACTTGGCGAAGTTGGCCCATCGGATGCGGTACTGCTGGGGCATGTCGAGCTCGGCTGCGATGCGCGTGGCGTGAGCCATCGCGTCGGCGAGCGGCAGCTTGTCGAGGTTGGCGACGATCGTGATCTTGCGCTGGCGGGCGAAGCGGTCGATCTGCGCCGGCCCGCGCTGCTCGTCGAGCGTGACCAGGTTCGAGAGCCGTACGAGCTCGCCGTTCGGCCGGGCCACCGCGAGGTTGTAGATCGAGTGCGGGTCGTCGCGGTTGACGCGCGAGGCGCGCAGCCAGACGTCGTACTGCTCGTCGGCCTCCTTGTACTTCGAGACGGGCTCACCGCCCACCAGCGTGCGCAGCGTCCCGGCGATGTCCTCGACGCGCAGGCCCAGGTCCGCCGCCTTCTTGCGGTCGATGTGCACGCGTAGCTCGGGCTTGCGCGCGGCGAGCGTCGAGTCGATGTCGACGAAGCCCGGGATCTTGCGCATCTCCGCCATGAAGCGGTCGCCGTAGCGCTGCAGCTGGTCGATCTCGGGCCCGATCAGGTCGAACTCGAAATCGGTCATGCGGCTGCCGCTGGACAGCGGGTGGATCGTCTGCACGCTGGCACGCAGGTCGGGATAGCCGGCCAGCAGGCGGCGAACCTCGTCGATGACCTGCTTCTGCGGAAAGTCGCGCTCGCGCAGGTCGGTGAGCCGCACGTAGATGTTGCCCAGAGTGACGTCACCCTCGCCGGCGGCCACGTAGCCGCTGGTGTCGCCGATCGTCACCAGGGCGTGCTGGATGCCGCGCAGCTCGCGCATTCGGGCCGAGACCTCCTGGAACGTCGCGGCGCTACGCTCGAGCGTGTAGCCCTCGGGAGTCTGTAGGACGACCTCGAACTCGCTCTGGTCGTCCTGGGGCATGTAGTCCTTGCCCACGGCGCGAAACAGCGGGCCCGTGGAGTACACGGTGAGCGCCGCCAGGACGACGATCACCCAGCGGTGGCGCAGCGAGAGCTCGAGCAGCCAGCCGTAGCTGCGGTCGATGGCGCGGTAGAAGGCCCGGTCCTTGGCCGACTTGTGGCCCGGGCTGCGGTTCACCTTGAGGAACCGCGAGCAGAGCATCGGGGTCAGGGTGAAGGAGACCAGCATCGAGAAGAGAATGGCCACCGCCGTGGTGATGCCGAACTCGCTGAAGAAGCGGCCCATGCGCCCCGACATGAAGGCGATCGGTACGAAGATGACCACCAGCGAGAGGGTCGTCGCCATGACGGCCAGCCCGATCTCGCGGGTGCCGTTGATCGCCGCGTCGAAGGCGCTCTCGCCCTTCTCCTCCATGCGCCGAAAGATATTCTCCAGGACGACCACCGCGTCGTCGATCACGATGCCCACCGAGAGGATCAGGCCGAGGATGGTCAGGTTGTTGATCGTGAAGCCGAGCAGGTAGATCGCGGTGAAGGTGGACACGATCGAGGTCGGGATGGCCACGGCGGCGATCAGCGTCGAGCGCAGGTCGCCCATGAAGAGCAGCGTGCACAGGGCGACCAGGATGGCGCCGAGCAGCAGGTGGGTCTCGGCCTCGTGGATCGACTCGGAGATGAAGCGGCTCTGGTCCTTGACCACCTGGAAGTCGATGTCCTGCGGGACCACGGCGCGCAGCTCCTCGAGCCGCTTCGTCACCTTGCCGATCACCGCGACGGTGTTCGAGCCGGACTGCTTGCGCACCTCCAGGGTGACGGCGACGCGCCCGTCGAGGCTGGAGAAGGAGCGCGGCTCGACGGTGCCGTTCACCACCGTGGCGATGTCGCGCAGCATGATCGGGCGCTCGCCCAGCGTGCCGACGATCAGCTCCTCGAAGTCCTCGACCCGAGCCATGCGGCCCAAGGTGCGCAGCACGAGCTCGCGCGAGCCCTGATCGATGCGCCCTCCGGGCACCTCGACGTTCTGCGTCTGCAGCGCGCGGCGCACCTGTCCGATGGAGAGGTCGTAGGCGTCGAGCTTGTCGGTGTCGACGTACACCTGGACTGCGCGCTCGCGGCCGCCGATGATGATCACCGAGCCCACGCCGGAGATCTGCTCGATGTCGTCCTTGATCGACTTGCGGGCGATCTCGGTGAGCTCGCGCGGGTCGCGATCGCCCGAAACCGCGATGCGCATGATCGGCGAGGCGTCGATGTCGAACTTGACGACCACCGGCGGGTCCATGCCCTGGGGTAGCCGGCTCACGGTGGTGGCGACCTTGTCGCGGACGTCCTGCGCCGACTCCGCGTTCTTGCGCTCGAGGGCGAACTTGACGACGACCCGGGAGAAGCCCTCCTTGGTCACCGAGACCAGTTCGTCGATGCCCTCGATCTGGTTGGCCGCCTCCTCGATGGGCTTGGTGACCCGCGTCTCGACCTCCTCGACCGAGGCGCCCTTGAGCGTCGAGGTGACCGAGGTGATCGGGAAGTCGACGTTGGGCAGCAGGTCGACGCCGAGCCGCTGGTACGAGAGCGCACCCAGGACGACGAACAGCAGGACGAGCATCGTGGCGAAGACCGGGCGGCGGATGCAGATCTCGGCGAGCTTCACGAGCGCGCTCCCAGGCGGCCGTCGAGCGCGCCCGGCACCCGGAAGCCGGCTCGATCGGCTCCGCCCGCCGATTGCGGCCCCGCCGGCTCCCGATCCGACCCCGCGCGGCCAGCGTCGCCCTCCTGGTCGACGCCCGCCGGATGCGCGGCTGCCGGCGGTGCCTCGCGCACGCTGACCTGCGTGCCTTCGGCGAGGCGGCCCAGGCCGCTGGTCGCCACGCGCTCGCCGGCGGCGATCCCTTGGGTGACCTCGACCAGGGTGCCGAGCCTGAGTCCGGTCTGTATCTGGCGGCCGTGCGCGACGCCCTGGTCGTCGATCACGAAGACCCGCGTCACGCCGGCGAAGCTGACCAGCGCCTCGGCCGGGACGACCAGCGCCTGGGCGTCCGTGCGGGTCAGGATCTGCGCCTTGCAGAAGAAGCCCGTCTTGAGCTGGCCGTCGCCGTTGGGCACCAGCGCCTCCACGGCGAGCGCCCGGCTTTGCGGATTGGCGGCGGGGCTGATGCGCGTCAGGCGCCCTTCGATCGTGCCATCGGGGAACGCCTCGACGTAGCCGCGCACCTCCTGGCCGGTGTGGATCTCGGCGGCGAAGCGCTCGGGAACCTCGCCGCGCAGCCGCAGCGGGTTGTCGGCCACCAGCACGAAGAGCGGCTTGCCGGTGCGCACGTAGTTGCCCACGTCGGCCAGGCGCTTGGCGATCCGGCCGTCGAAGGGGGCGGTGATGCGCGTGTGCTCGACCTGGATGGCGAGTACGTCGCGGCGGGCGCGGGCCACGTTCTGCGTGCTCGAGATCGCGTCGAACTCCTGCTGCGACATGACGCCCTGGGCGCGCAGCCGCTGCGCGCGGCGCTCGTCGTTGTCGCTGCGTGCCAGCGTCGCCTCGGCCTCGCGAAGCTTGGCCTCGAGCTCTGCGGCGTCGAGCGTGGCGAGCACCTGCCCCTTGGCCACCTGGTCACCCAGGTCGGCGGCGATCGAGGTGAGCCGGCCGTCGACCTCGGCCGCGACCTCGGCCTCGGCGTACGCGTTGAGCGTGCCGACGAAGTCGACGGTGCGCTCGATGCGTTGCGCCGACACGGAGTGCAGGGTGACCGAGACCGCAGCAGGGGTGGGCGTCGCGCTGGGCGTGCCCGGCTGCGCTCTGGCGGCTTCGTCGCCGAGCGCGTCGCCGGCGTGCAGCGCGGCGAGCGCGGCCAGCGCCAGGGGTGCGGGGGCGAGCAGGCCTCTCACGACCGGGCCCCGCGGGCGACGCGCACGGCGCGCATCGCGGAGGGCCGCTCCGCGCCCGCCTGTCCCATGATCCCGTTCAACAGCACCGAAACGATCTCCTGTGCGACGCGCTCGGGGCTGCGTCGTCCGGCGACAGGCGATTGCACCGCCGTGCGCACCATGCCGAGGAGCAGCTCGGCGCACAGCGTGGTGTCGACCGGCCGCAGGTTGCCGGCGCGCGCCTCGCGCGCCAGAGCGTCGGCGATCGCTCGGCGCGCCTCGGTGCGGCGCCGCTGCCAGGCTTCGGCGTCCGCCTTGGGCAAGCGGTGCTCGTAGCGCTGCAGCAGGGTGAGGAACTCGCCACGCCCGGCGAAGTAGGACAGCATCCTCGCCACGGCCTGCGTGAGGATCTGGTCGAGCGGGGCCGTGTCCGCGAAGGTGCGATAGAACTGCTCGTGGAAGTCCTCGAGGCCGCGCAGGACGGTGGCGAGGAACAGCTCCTCCTTGGTGGGGAAGTAGCGGTAGAGGGTCCCCTTGCCGACGCCGGCACGAGCCGAGACGTCGTCCATCAGGACCTCGTGGAAGTCGCGGTGCGAGAACTCGGCGGAGGCCGCCGAGAGGATCTCGTCGCGCTTGGCGTCGCTCTTCTGTCGGCCGGCCATGATGCGATGGTCTCTCGATGGGCGACGCCGGACCGTGGCGCCGCCAAAGCGATACTGACTGGTCAGTTCCGATTTACCATCCGGCCGAGGCCAGTCAAGGTGGGTCGAGCCGAGCGCCTTGCGGGTGGGGCTGCAGCTCGATCAGGCCGTCGCCCAGAGGTCGGCTGCGCGCGGGTCGGCGCTTGCCGTATCGGCCGCCAGGTCGCTCGTCGCCGCGTCCAGGGGCAGCGTCACGAGGAAGGTCGAGCCGTGGCCGACCCGGCTCTCCACGTCGATCGAGCCGCCGATCAGGTCGAGCATGTGCCGGGCGACGTGCAGGCCGAGGCCGACGCCGCCGTACTTGCGGGTCATCGAGCCGTCGCCCTGGCGGAAGGCGTCGAAGATGGTCGGCAGCGTTTCGGGCGCGATGCCGATGCCGGTGTCGGTCACCGAGATCGCGACGCGCCCGGCACGCATCGCGGCCGCGACGCGAAGCTCGCCGCGCTCGGTGAATTTGACCCCGTTGGAGATCAGGTTCTTCAGCACGACCTTGAGCTTTCCGGCGTCGGTGCGGATCGGCGGCAGATCCTGCGCCACCTCGAAGCCGGAGGCCAAGCCGGGCTTGTCGCGCAGCGGCCGGGTTTCGCTCTCGACGTCGGCGAGCAGATCGCGCAAGTCGATGGGCTCGAGCCTCACCGGGCTGCGCCCCGCTTCGAGACGGCTCAGGTCGAGGGTCTGGCAGATCAGCTCGAAGAGCTGGCGGGCGGAGCCCTCGATCGTGCGCAGGGCCTCGAGCGGCTCCTCGGTCAGCTCGCCGTAGTCGCCGGCCAGCAGCAGCTCGGTGAAGCCGAGGATGGCGGAGAGCGGCGTGCGCAGCTCGTGGGACATCGCGGCGACGAACTCCGACTTGAGCCGTCCGGCTCGCTCGAGCTCCTCGATCGTCAGCTCGAGGGCATGCTCGGCCCTCTCCTGCTCGACGATGCGCACGGCGAGCTCGCGATTGGCTTGCTCGAGCGCGGCGGTTCTCTCTCGGACGCGGTCCTCGAGCTCCTCGTTCAACCGGTGGATCTGCTCCTCCGCCCGCTTGCGCTCGGTGATGTCGAGGTGCAGGCCGAGCATGCGAACCACGTGCCCTGCGTCGTCACGCCAGATGGCCGCCCGCCCGAGGATCCAGCGGTACGAGCCGTCCGCGTGGCGCAGGCGGAACTCGTTCTCGTGCGTCGGCCAGGGCGAGTGCTGCAGCCCACGGAGCAGGTCGACCACGCGATCGCGATCCTCGGGGTGCAGCCGGCTCTCGATCTCGCCGAAGCGGTCGCCCATCTCCTCCGGTCCGTGGCCGAGCTGCGCCTTCAGCTCGGGCGAGAGGGTCAGGGCGCCGCGACCCGGATCCCACGCCCACAGGCCGATCCGGGTGCCCGCGACCGCCAGGCGCAGCTGCTCCTGGCTCTCGCGCAACGCCGCATTGGCTCGCTCCTGGTCGGTCACGTCCAGCGAGATGCCGCACAGGGCGTAGATCTCGCCTCGCTCGTCGAGCAGTGGGAACTTGAGCGTGCGGAAGGTGTGCGGCCCGTCCGCGAGCGGGACGATCTCGGCGAACTCGCACGGAGCCCCGGACTCGAGCATACGGCGGTCGTTCTCGCGCATCGTCGCGGCGACGTCGGCCGGTACGAGATCGTCTGCGCTGGCACCGGTCAGCTCTGCGGTGGTCTTGCCGGCCAGCATCGCGAAGGTGCGATTCACCAGGAGGTACCGATCGTCGAGGCCCTTGACGTAGACCAGAGCCGGTATGTGGTCGATCAGCTCGGCGAGCAGCTGGTCGCTGGCGCGCTTCTCCGCGGCCAGGCGCTGGCTCTCGGCGATCTCCGCCGCCAGCCGCCGGGCGGTGTGCTCTGCCTCGTACGCGCGCAGCCGGGCGGTCTGGCCCGCGTAGACCAGGGCGGCGAGCAGGGGGGCGAGCAGCAGGCCGACCAGCAGGGCCGTGTGCGCCTGGGATTCGCCGGCCGCGGCGAGGAGCGCCGGCGTCGGCCAGACACGGACCTGCCAGCGCAGACCGTGCGTCTCGAGGGTGGCCTCCCGGGCGAGCCGGGCCCCGGACTCGCTGCCCGGCGCGTGGCGATCGACGACTCGCCGCCCGGCAGCATCGACCGTGGCACCGGCGCCGTAGCGCTCGATGCGGCCGAGAATGCCGCCGAGCAGCTCGTGAGAGGGAACCGCGGCGGCGATGAGGCTTCCGGCGTGCGGTCCGGAGAGGATCGGCGCCGCGACGACGAAGAGCGCCTCTTGGTCGACCCGGCCCGCGGCCTCCAGCGGGGCCGTCAGGCGCGCGCCGCGCGCGTCGCGCGCCGCAGCCAGGGTGGCGTGCACTGCGGGGCCCGCGAGCATCGCGTCCACCGCGTCGTCGGGTGTCGAGGCGACGTCGGGCGCGATCCAGCGAGCGCGCAGCGAGGGCTCGATCCAGGCGATCCAGCGCATCCCGAGGCTGGGATCGAGCAGGTAGGCCGCGGCGTCGTCCCGCCAGCGGCCGGCGAGGTCTTCGCCGGGCAGGGTGGCGCGGCGTGCCATGCGCTCGAGCGCGGCGACCCGCCCTGCGACACCCTGTCGCACGCCGTCGCTCACGTCGGCCAGCGTGAGCTCGACCAGCCGCTCGACCCGCTCCCGGGCCCGCGCCTCGAGCCCCTGCCGCGCGGCGATGGCCAGCGCCAGCGCGCCCACCCCGACGAGCAGGGCGAGGAGCAGACTCGGCGTTCGCCGTCTGACGTCACGTTCGCCTGAGAGTGCTGCGCTCGGCAATCGGGGAGCCCCTTCCTCAGTATTCATCGGCCGAGCCGCGAAGGACATGAGTCAGGTACGAGAATGCGCGCCGTGCGCCGGGCATCGGCCCGCTCGAGATTCGCCCAGCCCGCGGGGTGGCGGTCGTGGCGGTGCGGCTCGGGTGATGGATCGACCCCTGCGGCGAGGTGCCGGGGCCTATAGGGGACGCCGCGCGGCCGAGCGCCGGGCCGCCGCGGGCTCGAGCAGACGGCGCGCCTTGCGCTCCAGGCGGCGCAGGCTCTCGTCGTCGAGCACCCGGTCGAGCTCGGCGCGGTCGAACCAGCGCAGGTCGTTCGACTCGACGCTGATCACGGGCTCCTGGCCGGGCGCCGCGACCAGCAGGTAGCGCACGTCGTGGTGCAGGTGCGCGGGCTCTGCGCCGCGCGCCGGGATCAGGTGGACGTCGACGTCGAGGGGGAGGGGCGCCGCGTCGCCGGGTGCGGTCGCCTGGGTGCGCCGCTCGGGCGCTGGCCCGAGGTCGGCCGAGAGCGGCGCCAAGCTCGCGAGGCCCGACTCCTCGCGCGCCTCGCGCAGCGCGACGCGCAGCGGGTCGGTGTCGCCGTCGGCGTGGCCGCCCAGCTGGAGCCAGCGGCCGAGCTTGCGGTGGTGGGTGAGCAGCACTTGGCGGTGGTCGGCGGAGACGATCCACGCGGAGCCGGTCACGTGCCCGTCGCGGCACGAGCGCTCGAAGCAAGTGGGATGCGCGCGAACGAACTGACGTACGTGATCGACCGCGACCCGCTCGTCGGGGTGCAGTGCGAGATAGCGTTCGAGCAGATCGAGGAGCGGCTGGCGGTGCATCGCGCCACGATTCCACAGCCGACCTCGCGTCGCCAGGCCGACACCGAGCGCGCCTCGCGCGAGCGCCGTGCGGCCTGCCCGACGTGGCCATCGCCGGGGCGCTGTTCTCGTCGGTGCGGGGCGGCATCGTTCCGCCGAGCATCGTCCCCGAGTCATCCGGGGTGATCGACCTCGGCGACTTCCGGGTGACCGGTGGCGGCTCGCGCGAGGCCGCGGCCGCCGCGCCGGAGCTTTTCGTCTACGGCGTGCACGCCGAGGTCTCGGGCAACGCCGTGCTGTCCAACGGCAAGTACGCGGTCGAGTAGGGGGCTCGAGCGGAGCGGTGGTCCTGCCGTCTCCCCGGCTGCGGCGGCTGTCCCCGGTGTTGTCCCGACCGGGCCGGCCCTGCTAGTCGGGAGGCATGCAGATCCACAGCTCCGAGCACCCCGGCGGCGTGCGCCTGCTGCGCATCGACCGGCCCCCGGCCAACGCGATGAACGTCGAGCTGCTCGAGGCTCTGGCCGCCGAGGCCGGCGCGGCGGACGACGACCCGGGCGTGCGCGCGCTGGTCGTCGCCGGCACGGGGAAGTTCTTCTCCGCGGGGCTCGATCTGAAGGAGATCGCCTCGGGTGCGCGCGGCTCGCTCGCGACGCTGGGCAGCGGCGGCGACGGCGTCTACCGCCTGTGGCGGGTGGGCAAGCCGACGCTGGCGATGGTCGGCGGCCACGCCCTGGCCGGCGGCGCCATCCTGATGCTCGCCTGCGACTTCCGGGTGGCGGCACGAGGCTCGTTCAAGATCGGCGTGACCGAGACGGCGCTCGGCCTGCCGCTGCCCGAGGGCGCCTTCCAGATCGCGCGCCACGCGCTCGCCGGGCGCGACGCGCGGCGCATCCTGCTCGAGGCGGAATCCTACGATCCCGAGGGCGCGTGCGCCGCGGGCCTGGTCGACGAGCTCGTGGCACCCGAAGCGCTCGAGGCGCGCTGCCTGGAGCTCGCGGCGCGCCTCGGCCGCCATCCCTCGGCCGCGTACGGCTACCAGAAGTACAAGCTCCAGGCCGAAGCGAACCACGCCATCCGCTCGCCGCTCGCGGCCGGGACCGAGCGCTTCCACGAGGCGCTGTCCAGCCCCGAGACCTTCGCCCGCCTGCTCGCCGGGCGCGGCGAGGGACGCTCCTCGGAGGCATCGCTCGGCGCGGCCCCGAGCGAGCCCACGGTGACCCGACGGCGCTGAGCGGCGCGCCGGTCGGCCGGGAGAGGAAGCGCGCGCGTGGCGAGCGACCGACCGGCGGGTGAGGGCGGGTCGGCGGGCACGGGGCCTGCGCCCTCGAGCTCGACGTCGGCCCCGCCGGCAGGGACGCAAACCGCAGCGCCGGACTCGCAGGCCCTCGTGGCCAGCTCGGCCGCCGCGCTGCCCGTGGCCAGCTCGCCTGTGCTCGCCGCGCCGCTGCCGGTCGGCCTGATCGGCCTGGGCAAGCACGGTGCGCGCTATCTCGGCCACATCGTCGGCGACGTACCCGAGCTGCGAGTCGCCGCCGTGAGCCGCCGCGACGTAGCCGCGGGCCAGGCCACCGCAGCCGAGGTCGGCGCACGCTTCCACGCCGATCCGCTCGCGCTGATCGACGACCCCGCGGTGCGTGCGGTGATCGCCGTCGTGCCGCCGGCCGAGCACGCGGCGATCGTCGCGGCCGCGGTGCGTGCGGCCAAGCCGCTGCTGATCGAGAAGCCGTTTGCGACCGGCGCCGAGCAGGCATTCCGTCTGCGCGACGCGATCGAGGCGAGCGGGCTGCCCTGCTTCGTGGCGCAGACCATGCGCTTCTCAGGGGTGGTGCGGGCCGCTCGCGAGCTGCTGGCGGAGATCGGCCGGCCGAGCCAGATCGTGCTCGGGCAGAGCTTCGAGCCGACGCGCCTGGCCTGGCTCGACGACCCGCGCCACGCGGGCGGCGGCAACCTGCTGCACACCGGGGTGCACATGTTCGACCTGCTGCGCTACTTGACGGGAGGCGAGGTGGCCGAGGTCGGCTGCGTGCTGGGGCGGGTCACGACCCAGCGCACCGAGGACTCCTTCTCCGTGAGCCTCGAGATGCGCGTCCCCGGGGGTGGTGCGCTGATCGCCTCGGTCTACGGCTCGCGCGCCACGCGCAGCCGCTCGGGCGAGATCCGCCTGCTCGGCGAGCGCGGGCAGATCGTCGCCGACCACGTCCACCGCCGGCTCGCGCTGATCCGCGACTGGGAGTGCGCGGACTTGCCGCCGCCGCCCGACGTGCCTACGGTGCTCGAGGTGTTGAAGCGCTTCCGGGCGGTCGCCGAGGGGTCGCTCGCGGCGCCGGTCACGGCGCGCGACGGCGCGGCGGCCGTGGCGATCGCCGATGCCTGCTACCGCTCGGCGCAGTCGGGCCGGCGCGCCGCAGTGCGCACCGCCTGAGGAGACCATCCATGCCACTCTTCGTCGTCATCGGACGGGACGGGCCGCACGGCCTGGAGCGGCGGCCGGCGGTGCGGCCGCGCCATCTCGAGCACCTCCGCCCGCTCGACCGCACCGGGCGCGTGGTGATCGCCGGGCCGCTGCTCGCCGACGACGCCAAGACGCCGCTCGGCAGCCTGATCGTGCTCGAGGCGGCGAGCCTCGAGGAGGCGCGCGAGATCGCGGCCCGCGATCCGTACGTCGTCGAGGGCGTTTTCGACCGCTACGAGGTGCGGCCGTTCGTCCGGGTCTTCCCCGAGGCGTAGTCGCGGCTGGCCGGCGGTCGAGCGGCCTCGAGCCTACGCTTCACGCGACGGAGACCAGCGCCAGGGCGGGGCGCGGCGCGTCGACATTGTCTCCCGCGGCATTGACCGCGCTCCGCTCCTGCGCGATCCTCCCCTCGACGGCATCGAGATCGGCGAAACACCGCCGGGCGCCGAGCGCGCTCGAGTCGGTGTCGGAGTGAGGGGCATGGCGATCCCCCTGGATACGCTTGAGTACGCCCGGCGGCTGCGCGAATCTGGCTTCAGCGAGCAGCAGGCCGACGGGCAGGCTCGCGCACTCGCTGCCGCCATGACCGACGCACTGGCCACGAAGCAGGACCTCGAGCAGCTCGAGGCGAGGATCGAAGCTCGCTTCGACCGGATCGAGGCGCGCTCCGAGCGGATCGACGATCGCTTCAGGCAGGTTGACGATCACTTCAGCCAGATCGACGATCGCTTCAGGCAGATCGACGATCACTTCAGGCAGATCGACGATCACTTCAGGCAGATCGACGATCGCTTCAGGGAGATCGACGATCGCTTCAACCAGGTCGACGCGCGCTTCAGCCAGATCGACGCGCGCTTCTCCCAGGTCGACGCGCGCTTCGACTCCCTCGAGAAGGGGCTGGAGCTCCGGCTCGGCGAGCTGGAGAAGCGCTTCGAGCTGCGCCTCGACGCGGGCCTTGCCGATCTCGAGCGACGCATGACCTTCCGGCTCGGCGGGGTGATGATGGCCGGGATCGCCATCTTCTCCACCCTGATGAAGCTGCTCTGAGACGAGTGGCGGCGAGCCGCGGGCTCGTGTCCAGGGCAGCGGTCAGGCTCGCCCAGAGCAAATCACGATCAGGCTGATCTCGGGCGGTGCGCCGAGGCGCATCGGTGGCCCCCAGAAGCCCGTGCCGCGGCTCACCAGGAGCTGCGCGCCATCGCGCTCGTAGTGCCCGTCGAGGAACGGGATGAGCAGGCGCACGAAGTAGCCGAAGGGCCAGATCTGCCCGCCGTGGGTGTGCCCCGAGATCTGCAAGTCGACGCCAGCGCGTGCCGCGGCCTTGAAGGTGGTCGGGTCGTGGGCGAGCAGCACGACGGCGCGCTCCGGATCGCGGCCGGCCATCGCGCACGGCACGTCCTCGCCGTGGCCGGGGCCGAAGAGCCAGGCGCGGTGGTCGTCGACGCCGGCCAGGTCGAAGGTGGCGCCGCGCGCCTCGATCGTCACCCGCTGGTTGCGCAGCGTGCGCCAGCCGAGCGAGCGCAGGTGGGCGAGCCACGGGTCGGCGCCCGAGTAGTAGTCGTGGTTGCCGGTGACGAACCAGGTGCCGTGCGGCGCGCGCATCGTCGCCAGCGGCGCCACGTGGCTTGCCAGGTCGTGCACGGGGCCGTCGACCAGGTCGCCGGTCACGGCGATCAGGTCGGGCTCGAGGGCGGTGACTCGCGCGGCGACGTGCTCTGCGAAGCGCCGGCCGCGCATCGCGCCGATGTGCAGGTCCGAGATCTGCGCGATGCGCAGGCCGTCGAGCTCGCGCGGCCAGCGCGCCAGGTGCACCTCGGTGCGGCGCAGCGCCGGCGGACGCAGCGCCGAGAGCAGCGCGCCGCCGCGCGCCGCCGCGGCCAGCGCGGCGAC
>CAZGUU010000016.1:19143-31533 GCA_964529315.1 uncultured Enterobacteriaceae bacterium | reverse complement strand
TGAGGTCGCGAGGGATGGCGGCGCAGTTGACGCGGATGAGGGGCTTGTCGCGGCGGCCGGAGTTCTCGTGGAGCGCGCGCGCGACGAGCTCCTTGCCCGCGCCCGTCTCCCCTTCGATCAACACGCTGGCGGCGCTACCCGCACAACGCGCGATCACGCCCCGCAGCCGGCACATGACGGCGCTGTCCCCGACCAGGGCATCGAGACCGCGCCGCGTGCGCGCCTCTCGCGAGCCCGCCCGGCCTTCGGCCAGGGCGGCCACCATGGCCGCCAGGCGCTCGACCGAGGATGCGCTCTTCACCAGGTAGTCCGTGGCGCCGGCGCGCATTGCCTCGACGATGCGGCTCGGCGAGGCGTCCGCGGTGAGCATCACTGCGGGCGTGCCGTCCCCCGAGGAGCGCAGCCGTCGTAGAATCTCGAGCCCGTCGCCGTCGGGCAGGCGACAGTCGAGCACCAGCAGGGAGAACCCACCCCGCGCGAGATCGAGCAACGCATCGGCAGCACGTGCCGCGATGCGCAGTCGCTCCCCACCGGCCACGCTGCGCAGCGCAAACGCGACCAGGCTCGCGTAGGCGGCATCGTCCTCGACCAGCAGGATCCCCCCCGCATCCCGGCGCGCATCGCGCGCCGCGCTCGTCAGCCGATCCGATGGCCGCGCCGGATGGACGCTCATCTCCTTCGCCTCGCGTGGCGCCAGGCGTTGCCCCCGAGTCCCACCCAAAGAGCGAGATCACCGGGTCAGCCGGCGCGATGCTGCAGCACCTGGCAATGCGTAGCAGTAGCTGCCTGCCCGCCCCATGGCGGCGACGGCAAAACATTGCAGGCCGACCCGCACTCCCCTTGCCGCGCGCTCGAGGTGGGCTACAAGCGCCGCCGTGGCGCACGCACGAGGGATCGCACGGCAGTGGGCCGCGCCGCGCGCTGCCGGGAGCCCGCCGCGAAACGAGCGGGCCGGCCGGCAGCGCCGGCCGACCCGATCTCGTTCCCCCGGGCCGCGGAGCGCGCACCATGCATCGCCCCGTGCCCCCCTCGCCACCTCGCGCTGCAAGCCTCGAGCCACGATTCGCGGCCAGCTGCCGCGCCCTCGAAATCGAGCAGGCGCGGGATCGTCACAGGGGTCGGCACGGGCCCCCCGGGCGGCGCGCCGACACGGACCGTTTCATCGCCGCAGCGGACGGTTGCAGGTGGGCTGACGTGCGCTCGGGACGCGAAGCTCCAGCCACGCCGCGCCCGTGGCACCGCGACCTCACGCTGATCAGTGGGCTGGTCCTGCTCGTGCTCGGCGCCGGCAATTGGATCACCGGCAGCGTGCGCATGGCCGAGCACGCAGGGGCCATCGAGCGTACGGTACCCGCCCTTGCGGCGTCGCCGGAGCGGGCGCGCATCGTCGAGGCGGCGGTGCGCGCAGAGCTCGAGGTGGCACGCGTCCGCATGGACTTTTATCACGTCGTGGCGAGCGGCGGCCGGCTGATGTTCGCCGCCGGAGCCGTGCTCGCCGGTTTCTCTCTTGCGCGATCCCTGCGCGGCGAGGCAAGAGGAACCTGAGCAAGGCATCGATCACGGCCGATCCCGATACCCGCATCCCCTTCCGCCATGAGTGAGCCCCCCCAGTGCGCCGTCACCCAGGGCCGCCCCCTGCGAGCCGCGCTGGACCGGGCCTTCGTGCCGCCCGAGTCCGCCGGGCTTCTCAGCCGCGTGGCGCGCAGCAGGCTGCCGATCCTCTGCCTCGAGAGCTACGGCCCGTCCTTTGCGCGACTCGCCGCCGCGGTCCACGCCGAGAGCCGGCGCGACCGCCTGACCCTGGTCGACCTGCGCGCCGTTCCCCAGGGCCTGCGCGCAGGCCTGGCCGATGCGGAGACCGCCGAACGCGCAACGCTGGCGGTCGACGGCATCGAGCTGCTCGACCGCACGGCGCAGGGCGCGTTGCTGACCAGCCTGGACGGCGATCGGTTGCGCCTGATCTGCGCGACACTGGTCTCGATCGAGGAGCTGCGCGACCTCTGCGGTCCGGAGCTCTTCGCGCTGGCCAGCACCTTCGCGGTGCTGGCGCCCGCGCTGGCGCGTCGCGGCCCCGCGATCGAGGAGGTCGCGATCGCCCGCATCGAGCGGCTCTGCATGGATCTCGAGCGCCACCCCGCCCATCTATCGCCGGCTGCCGTCGCGGCCCTCGCGACACACTCCTGGCCCGGGGATCTGGCGGAGCTCGACGCCGTCCTGGCGCGCACGCTGCTCGCCACCGACGCCGAGATCCTCGAGCCACCCGATCTGCGCTGGACCCCGCAGCCGGCGGCCCCCTCGAGGCCAGCGAGCCACCCGCACCGGGCCCCGGGCGGCGCGCCGAGCGCGGAGGTGCCGCCCCCTGCGGCGCTAGGGGCGCCCCCTTCCCCCGAATTGGCCAGCGCAGCGGCGGGACCACCCGGGTTCGCGCCCGAGGCGACCGAAGCGCTCGCCCTCGAGCTGGCGCATCAGCTCAAGAACCCGCTCGTCACAGTCAAGACCTTCGTCCAGAGCGTGGCCCATCTCTCCCTCGACCCGGTCGAGCTCGCCCGGTTCCGAGAGCTGACCGAGGAAGCGGTCGAGCGAATGGATGCGGCGCTCGAAGAGCTGCTCGGCTTCGCCCGCCTCCCCCTGGCGAAGATGGCATCGGTCGACGCGCTCGAGCTACTGCGCGCGGCGCTGCGCCACGCCTGGGGCTCCTTCCTCGACAAGGAGGTCACCGTCACCGGACCCGACGGGGCCAGGCTGGCGGTGTGCACCGATCCGGAGCACCTGCGCATCGCCTTTGCCGTGCTTGCCCGGCACGTCCTCGAATCGATCGAGCCACGCACTGCCCTGGACATCTCCATCGACCCGGCGGGCACGATCACACTGACCTATCGCGAAGCCGGAGCAGCCACCCACCTGCGCGGCGTCGCCGGGCAGGGCCGGGACGGTTTGCCTCTGGCGCTGTTGCTGGTAAGAGGCGCGCTCGCACGCGCCGGCAGCGGTCTCGCGGTGGACTACGACCGACGTCGCGTGCAGATCGCGTTGCGTTTCGCCACGGCCGAAGCGGCCTAGGTCGGGTGCCGCGGGCACCCTGCGGTGCCGTGGGCCAGTCGAGCACGGATAGGGACCCGATGCGCACCAGCCAAATGACCCAGCCCCTCTCGTTCGAGCCAGACGCGGCTCCCGCCCCTCGCCGGCCCCACATCCTCGTCGTGGACGACGAGCTGGGCGTCCGCGAGTCGCTACGCCTGGTGCTGCGCGACGCCTTCGAGCTCTCCTTTGCCCCTTCCGGCGAAGAAGCATTGCGCTCCATGTCGGCGGAGCGCCCCGACGTGGTCCTGCTCGACATCGTCATGGACGGCATGGACGGCGTCACCGCGCTCGAGCGCATGAAGGGCAGCGACCCGGCGCTCCCGGTGATCATGCTCACGGCGACCAAGACGCTCAAGACCGCCGTCACGGCGATGAAGCTGGGGGCATTCGACTATCTTCAGAAGCCCTTCGACGTCGACGAGCTCCGTGCCGTCCTGTCCAACGCGACCCGCACGGCAGCCCTGCAGCGCGAGGTCGAGGCGCTGCGCGCCGAGGTCGGCCGGCGCTACGAGCTGGGAAGCATCATCGGTCGCAGCCCCGGCATGCAGCAGGTCTTCAAGACCGTCTCCATGGTCGCGCCGCTGCGCACCACGGTGCTGATCACGGGGGAGAGCGGCACCGGCAAGGAGCTCATCGCCAAGGCGCTGCACCACCAGAGCCCACGGGCCGGTCGGCCGATCACGGCGCTCAACTGCGCGGCGATCCCCGAGAGCCTGATCGAGAGCGAGCTCTTCGGCCACGAGAGGGGCGCCTTCACCGGCGCCGACGCGCGCAAGGTGGGTCAGTTCGAACTCGCCCACCAAAGCACCATCTTCCTCGACGAGATCGCAGAGCTCCACCCCTCGGTCCAGGCCAAGCTGCTGCGGGTGCTCGAAACCGGCGAGTTCATGCGCGTGGGCGGCACCAAGGCGATCTCCGTGGACGCGCGCATCGTCGCCGCGACCAATCGCAAGCTCGACGAGGCGATCCGCGACGGCTCGTTCCGCAGCGACCTGTTCTACCGGCTCAACGTCGTCTCGCTGGCCCTTCCCCCGCTGCGCGAGCGGCGCGAGGACGTCCACCTGCTCATCAAGCACTTCAGCCGAGCGAAGTCCGCGGATCTTCGCGTCCCCGAGCGCGCCTTCGCGCCCGAAACCGTGGATCTCCTGCTGCGCTACCGTTGGCCAGGCAACGTGCGCGAGCTCGAGAACCTGATCGAGCGCCTGCTCATCCTGGGCGACGCAGGACCGGTCCGCCCCGGCGAGCTCCCCGAGGCGATGCGCCAGGCCCGCGACGCAAGGTCCGGCGACGCCCGGGCGGAGGTCCTGCTCGGAACACGCAGCCTCTCGGAAGCGGTCGACGAGTTCGAGCGCAGCCTGATCCGCGACGCGCTCGAGGGCTGCGACTTCAACCAGACCCGTACCGCCGAGCGCCTCGGCACGACGCGGCGCATCCTGAAGTACCGGATGGACAAGCTCGGCATCGCCGATCGCCCGACCTGAGACGCTCGGGGCGGCACATCTGCACAACTTTGAACGTCCAGCGTTGAACATGCGTCGCTGGAGCCGCGGAAGCGCACCGGCAAGGAACGGGTAACCTGGCGACACAGCTCGCCTTTCGCAACCGCTCGGGGACTCGATTGGGTGGCACGAGCGCTGCATGCCCGGCGCCTGACCATGCCGCACAAGCCCAACGTCCTGGTGATCGACGACGAGCCCGGCCCCCGCGAATCGCTCAAGATCCTCCTCAAGCCGGAGTTCGACGTCACCACGACCTCCCGCGGCTCCGAGGCGCTCGATCTGCTGCGCGAGAAGGCTTTCGAGGTCGTCCTGGTCGACCTGACCATGCCCGACGACCTCTCCGGCACGGAGACTCTGCGCGCCATCCGCTCGCGTGACTTCGACGTCGAGGCGATCGTCATCACCGGCCAGGGCACGCTCGACACCGCGGTCGAGTGCCTGCGACTGGGAGCGCGCGACTACATCGCCAAGCCCTTTCGCGCCAACGCGGTGCTCGGTGCCGTGCGCGGCGCGCTGGGAGCCCGGGCGACGCGGCGGCGCGCCGATCAGGTCCGAGAGCAGTTTCTCGGCAACCTGTCGCACGAGTTCCGAACGCCGCTCAACGCGATCGTCGGCTACAGCGAGATCCTACACGACGATCCCACCAACCAGCTGACCCCCGAGGGGCGAGCCTACCTGACGCGCATCCAGCTGAACTCCGAGCGCCTGCTCACCTACCTCGAAGGTCTCTTCTTCCTCGCCGAGTTCGACTCCGGCGGGCTCGCCCTTCGCCCGCGGACGTTCGCCGTGCGACCGTGGCTCGAGCGGCTGCTCGGCCCCCTGCGGCGCGAGGCCACCGACCGCGGCGTCGAGATCACCGTCGACTGTGGCGATTCGCTGGTGGCCCACACCGATCCCGGGACGCTCGCCCGCCTGATCGGCGTGCTCGTCTTCCGCGGTGTAGCCGCAGGCAAGCCGGTCCACCTCGCGGCCACACCGGAGCCGCCGCAGGGCATCGAGCTCACGATCGAGCACCGCCGCGACTCGTCGCCAGCCGGGGGCGCGCTCGCGACGGAAGCCGCCACCTCCGCGCCCTCCGGGGACGACATGGCGAGCGAGGTGATCGATCGCGCCGCGCGCTCGCTGGGTGCGCGGACCGAGTCCGTCGAGCTCCTCGACGGGGGCGTACGGGTCCACGTCCACGTGGCTTCGTGCGCCAGCGATCCCACATCGAAGGCCGGCCCGGCCCTGCGGGGTGCCGCCGGCAAGCCCCCGGTCGTCGAGGCTCGGGCGCACTAGAGAGGGGTCTCGTGCTCTTCCTCCACTGCCGCGATTGCAGCGTCACCGTGCGCCATCTCGACGCCGAAGCGCGTCGAGACACGGCTTGGTCGCAGGAGTTCGCCGTCGACGAATTCCAGCGCGCACACGCCGGCTGCAGGCTGACGCGCTACGTCCCGACGGGTCGGGCGGAGTCCACTCTTGCGTGGCACGAGCCGCTCGCCCTGCGGCGCATCGAGGTGCTCGGCGAGGACGGCCCGGCGCTCGCGATCGGCCGCAGACGGGACATCGCGGCGGAGCTCGAGTGGTCGATCGAGCCCATCTGCCTGGAGGAGCGGCTCGCCGTCGAGCTCGACCGGCCCGCCTTTTGGAACATCGTCGACCGGGCGCTGCGCCCGCATCACGTCCCGACCCGCGTGCTCTCCTCCTGGGCCGCCCGGATCGAGGACTACGTTCGGCGGGTCGCGCCGGAGAGCCTGGTGCTCCTGCACGACGACCCGTCACACCCCAACGTGAGTCTGGCCTGCCTCACGCTCACCTCCCGCGTGACCCTCGAGAGCTCCTTGCAGCGCTGCGAGCTCGACGAGGAGTCCCTGCGGATGCTGCGCGCCACCTTCGACGATCCGGAGTTCCCGCCGCTGTGCGTCTCGCGCCGCCTGGTCGCAGAGGCCTGCGGCCGCGGCTCGCGCCCCCCGCAAGAGGCTCCCGCCCGCCACCGTGCACCGTTGCAACCCATGGCGCGGCTCGCACCTTGACTCGGCCTCGGGCCTCATCTAAGCCGCGCGCTGTGCGGTAGTCGCCCCCTTCGGCACCGCCGCACGGCGTGTACCGATGCTCAGCGCCGCATTGCCCGACCGCTCTGCCCGCGGCGCCGTCACCGCCGAGTGGCGCGGCCTCGCCGACGACGACGCCTGCGCGGCGTTGCGCGCGCGCGGCGCCGATCTGGATGCGCTGCGCGCTGCGGCACGCGACCTGCGCGACCTCGGCAAGGGGCGGATCGTCACCTACTCGCGCAAGGCGTTCTTCCCGATCACCAACCTGTGTCGCGATCGCTGCGCCTACTGCACCTTCCGGCGCGACGAGGGCGAAGACGGCGCCTGGACCATGCGCCCCGAGGAGGTCGCCGCCTGGGCGGAGCGGGCGCGCGGGCTGGACTGCTGCGAAGCCCTGATGTGCCTGGGTGACAAGCCCGAGGCGGCCTTCGCCGGCTACCGGAGCTGGCTTGCCGAGCGCGGCCATCGCTCGACGATCGGCTACGTCGCCGAGAGCTGCCGCATCGCCCTCGAGCACGGCCTCCTGCCGCACTCCAACCCGGGCCTGATGAGTGCCGCGGACCTGGCCCTGCTCAAGACCTGCAACGCGAGCCTCGGCCTCATGCTGGAGAGCACGAGCTCGCGCCTGCGCAGCAAGGGGCATGCGCACTACTACGCCCCCGACAAGGAGCCCGCGCTCCGCCTGCGGGTTCTGCGCGAGGCCGGAGAGCAGCAAATCCCGTTCACCACCGGCCTGCTGATCGGCATCGGCGAGGAGCTCGAGGACCGCATCGCCACGATCCGCGCGATCGCCGACTTGCACCAGCACCACGGCCATGTGCAGGAGGTGATCGTGCAGAGCTTTCGAGCCAAGCCCGAGATCCCGATGGCCGCCGCCGACGAGCCGGACGCGGCCGACCTCGCCCGTACCGTTGCCGTGGCGCGCCTCGTCCTCGGACCGGAGATGAACGTCCAGGTACCTCCCAACCTCTCGCCGGGCACCCTGGCCTATGTGCTCGACAGCGGGGCCAACGACTTCGGCGGCATCTCGCCGCTCACGCCCGACTACGTCAACCCCGAAGCCCCATGGCCGCACCTCGGTGCCCTGGCACGGGACTGTGCCAGCGCCGGCTACCGGCTCGAGGAGCGGCTGCCCATCCACCCCGAGTTCGTCGACCGCCCCGGGTTCCTCGACGCCTCGCTGCGCCCCACGGTCGAGGCCCAGGGCCGCGCGATCGCCGCGCGCAACCGGCGGAGTCTGGAGTTGCAGGGATGACCACCGTACCCGACGAGGTCCGGCGTCTGCTCCCCGATGGGGAGCCCATCGAGCGCCTGCTTTCGCGGACCAGCCGTCCGCTCGCAGACGCCCTCGAGCGCTCGCTCCAGCGTCGCGAGCTCGCGGCGGACGACTTGCTGCTCCTCCTCGAGGCGGGCGGCGAGGACTTGCGTGCCCTCGTCGCGGCCGCCGACTCCGCCCGCCGCGAAGACGTCGGCGAGACGGTCACGTACGTGATCAATCGCAATATAAACTTCACCAACGTCTGCTTCGTCAATTGCCAGTTCTGCGCCTTCAAGCGGCAGCGCTGGGAGAGCGACGCCTACAGCCACGACGTCGACGCGGTGCTCGCCAAGGTCGGAGAGGCCGTGGCGCGCGGCGCGACCGAGGTCTGCATGCAGGGCGGGATCAACCCGCAGATGGGGGCCTTCACCTACCGGGACATGCTCGTCGCCATCAAGCGCGCCTACCCCACGATGCACGTGCATGCGTTCTCGCCGATGGAGATCCTCTACGGCGCACGGCGCACCGCGATGCCCTACGCGGAGTACCTGACCATGCTGCGCGACTCCGGTCTGGGCAGCCTTCCGGGGACCGCGGCCGAGATCCTCGACGACGAGGTACGCGAGATCCTGTCGCACAAGAAGGTGGACACGGCGACGTGGGTGGAGATCGTCACCACCGCGCACCGAGTCGGCCTGCCGACGAGCTCGACGCTCATGTACGGTCACGTCGAGACCCCGCACCACGTCGCCGCGCACCTCACCCTGCTGCGCCGCATCCAGCGCGAGACGGGCGGCTTCACGGAGTTCGTGCCGCTTCGGTTCATCCACAACAACACCGCCCTGTTCCGCCGTGGCCTGGTGCGCCCGGGCAGCCATGGTGCCGCCGACCTGCGCATGTACGCTGCGAGCCGACTGTTCCTGCGCGGCGCGATCGACAACCTGCAGACCTCCTGGGTCAAGCTCGGCCACGGTCTCGCACAGCTCTCCTTGCGCGCGGGGGTGAACGACTTCGGCGGAACCCTCATGGAGGAGAGAATCTCTCGCGAGGCCGGAGCCGACGCCGGCGAGTACACGTCGGCCGAGGAGCTCGAGCGCCTGATCCGGGCGGCTGAGCGGCTACCACGCCAGCGCACCACCCTCTACGGCAACCCCGACGCTGCGCCGGTGCGTCCCGCCACCCCCGCGGCTCCGCTGGCGGGCACGATCCCACAGCAGCTCGGAGCGTGAGGCGCGATCCGGGTGAAGTCGTGGTGCTCGCCGGCGGGGTGGGTGCCGCGAGGTTGCTGCGCGGGCTCGCGCCGCAGGTGCGCGCGCTCACCGTGGTGGTCAACACGGCCGACGACGACACCTTCTTCGGGCTGCACGTCTCCCCGGACGTGGACACCGTGCTCTACACGCTGGCCGGACTCTCGGACCCGCAGCGCGGCTGGGGCATCGCCGGGGACAGCTTCGCCGCGCTCGGCGCGCTGCGGCGATTCTACGAGGAATCCTGGTTCCAGCTCGGCGACCGCGACCTGGCCACGCACCTCTTCCGCACCGAGCGGCTGCGCGCGGGAGAGCCATTGTCGCGGATCACCGCCCGCCAGGCACGGGCGCTGGGCGTGCGAGCCCGCGTGCTGCCGATGAGCGACGACCCGGTGCGCACGGTCGTGGAGACGACCGCCGGCCGGCGCTCCTTCCAGCAGTATCTGGTCCGCGACCGGGCCAGGGAGACCGTGCGCTCACTCACCTACCTGCGCGCTCGCCAGGCGCGCCCCGCGCCGGGCGTGATCGAGGCAATCGAGAGCGCCGCGATCGTCCTGATCGCCCCAAGCAACCCGTTGGTGAGCATCGCCCCGATCCTCGCCGTGCCCGGCATCCGCCAAGCGCTGCGCCACACCGGCGCACGCCTGGTGGCCGTCTCGCCGCTGATCGGCGGCCGGCCGGTGAAGGGGCCCGCCGACAAGATGATGCGCTCTCTGGGCATCGAGCCCACGCCGCTGGGCCTGGCGGGCTTCTACCGCGACCTCCTCGATGCCCTGCTGATCCATTCGGCGGACCGCGCATTTCTGCCTCGCCTGCGGGGCCTCGGCCTCGACGCCGCCTGCCTGGACACGCTGATGCTCTCGCCCGTCCGGGCCGCCGCGGTCGCGCGAGCCGCCCTGCGCCTGGCCACCTCTGCCGAGCGCCGCCGCCTGGCGAGCTGAACGTGGCGCTCCTCGTTCTCCCCATCCCCGGCCTGCCGCGAATCGCCCCAGGCGACGACCTCGGCCGACATCTCGCCACGGCGATCGCCCAGAGCCGAGTCGGCGTCAAGCAAGGCGACATCCTCGTGGTCTGCCAGAAGGTGGTGTCCAAGGCCGAGGGGCGCGTGGTCGACCTGTCCACGGTGACCGCCTCGCCCGCGGCGCAGCGATGGGCGCAGCGCCACGGCAAGGATGCGCGCGTCGTCGAGCTCGTCCTGCGGGAGAGCACGCGCATCGTGCGCATGGACGGCGGGCGCCTGATCGTCGAGACCGGCCCCGGCTGGATCTGCGCCAACGCGGGCATCGACGAGTCCAACGCGGTCGCGGACGGCCAGGTCACCCTGCTCCCCCTGGACCCCGATGCCTCGGCCGAGCGACTGCGCGCCGCCCTGCGCCGCCACACCGGAGTCGACCTCGGCGTGATCGTCACGGACACCTTCGGCCGACCGTGGCGGGAGGGACAGGTCGAGTTCGCCCTGGGTGTCGCCGGCCTCGACCCGCTGCTCGACCTGCGCGGCTCGCGCGACATGAACGGCCACGAGCTGCGCGTCACGCAGATCGGCGTGGCCGACGAGCTCGCCTGCGCCGCCGGTCTGGTCATGGGCAAAGCCGACGGCATCGCCGCGGTGCTGATCCGCGGCTACCGCGCGCCCACCAGCCTCACGAGTTCCGCCGACCAGCCACGGCGCAACGGCCGCTCGCTGCTGCGCCCCGCCGAGGCCGATCTCTTCCGTTGATCCCTCGGGCGCTCAGCCGATCGACGGGCCTTCGGGAGACGCCCAGGCTGGCACCGCCGGCCGGTCGGCCGGCAGGGCCGACTCCGGCCGCACCCAGCGCGGCTCGCGCCCCGGCGGTACGGGTACCCGCTCGTGCTGCCGCTGCGCCAGGCGTAGCAGAATCTTCATGGCGCTCTCGAACTCCTCGATCGGCCGCGTCTCGAGCCTCCCCTCGGCCACCAATCGGTCGAAGAGCGCCTCGCCGCGCGAGGTCCGCAGAATGGTGATCGTCCAGTCCGTCGTGCCGACGCCGCCGCAGGAGACGTCGGCCAGCTCCGCGGTGAAGTCGCCGCAGTGGTGACACTCGACGCGGGCGTGCTCCTGGGCACGCTTGAGCGGGATCTCCGCCACCTCGCGGTCCTTGCGGTAGATCAGCACCTTGCCCTTCACGTTGAACTTGGTCACGTCGGCGAGCGGGATCCCCATCTCCTCCTGGATCTTGCGCACCATCAATCCGTCGTAGGTGAAGACCTCGCTGCACAGCAGCCCGATGGTCAAGACGACGCGCTCGCCGAAACCCTTGAGGAAGCGAGTCTGCCGCTCGAGATGCTTCTCCTTCTTGCGCTCGTTGATCAGGATCGCCGGATCCGCCTCCTGCATCTTGCGGACCGGCGTGATCTGACAGGGCACTCCGACGAAGGCGACGCGCGTGCATCCCAGGGCCTCGGCTTGCTCGAGCGCCAGGTCGTTGGGGCAGTAGGTGTACCACGAGCCCGCCGAGTCCAGAATCTCGTCTCGCGAGGTCACCAGGCGCGGCACGGGGTGCGCGGGCTTTTCCGGATCCCTCACCGAGACCGCGGCCCCGTCGAACAGACCCGACTCGAAGCCGTAGGCCAGCATGGTGGTCACCACACCACCGTCCTGGCAGCGCTCGAGCACCGCCGGGTCGGTCGAGCGCGCCACGACGATGCGCCGATACTTGCCGAAGATCCCCTGCTCGGGTGCTGGGTCGGCGCGGAAGACCCGTTGCGCGAGCTGAAACTCGCGCGGGAAGAGACGCGGGCAGACCTGCGCGCACACGTCGCAGCCGATCCCCTCGCTGATCCCGCAGTAGTCGTGCGGCGCCGACGCCTTGGCGGTCTGCTTGGGCTTCCCGTCGACGTACTCGATGACGTTGTGCGGGCAAACCAGGACGCAGGAGCCGCACTCACAGCAGCTCCCGTAGGCGACGACCTCGTTCATCATCTGCTTGAAAGTCGATCGAAGCGGCGGTGCCATGGCGCGACTGTAGAGGCGGCCGCCGCCACGGTCAACGAAGCAACGCCATCGACGCCTGGGCGGCGGGCGCAGCCAGCGCGCGACTCACACCGGCGGCGACGAGCCCGGACGCCGGCCTTTCGCCTGCTCGCCCCGGATCGGAGCCGGCCATGGCACGCGTCGGGGCCGAGCCCGTACGCAGGAACCCCCGGGCAGCCCCGGGTGCCCGGGGTCCACCGTCACGCCTGCCTCGTCACTCGATGGTGCCGCGCGAGGGGAGGGGCTCCTGCTCGCGCGCTCAGCCGCCGACGCCGGCCGGCGGCTT
>CAZGUU010000016.1:0-19133 GCA_964529315.1 uncultured Enterobacteriaceae bacterium | reverse complement strand
GCTGAACTGGCGGGCCGCATCGCCGCTGCACAACTGGCTGGCGTGGCCGGCAGAAAGGCGAGTGGGTCGCGCGCCACCTTGTCCCGTCGCACCTCGAAATGCAGATTGGGCCCCGTGGTCTTGCCCGTCTGTCCGACGGTTGCGATGACGTCGCCACGACGCACCTTTGCGCCGGCAGCGACCAGATTCTCGCGATTGTGCGCGTACACCGTAGTCAGGCTCGCGCGGTGCTCCACGATCACCGTCTTGCCGTAGCCCCGCAGCGCGCCGCTGAACAGCACGGTACCGTCCGCCGCTGCCCGAACCGGGGTTCCCTCCGGCGCCGCGATGTCGATCCCGTCGTGGTTGGTACGCCCCCGCGGGCCGAAGCTCGAACTCAGGGTGCCCTCTGCGGGCCAGGTGAACGCCCCGCGGAAGGCATCGCTCCCACCGGGCGCTCTGGCCGGATCCCCACGCCCCAGCAGAGACCCCAGCGCACCGCAGCCCGCGAGGACGAGCAGCGCTCCGGCAGCCAGCAACCCGACCACCGAGCGCACGCGATCACCGCGCGAAGCCATACTTCCCGAGGAGCTTCACGAAGCGGCAGTCGCCGATCTCCTCCTCGTGAATCCCGGATGCCTCGACGTGGTACCGCACCAGCGTCTGCGAATGCTCGTCGCCCAGGGGCACCACCAGACGCCCCCCGGCACGTAGCTGGCCGAGCAGTGGACGCGGCGGCTGTGGGGTGGCCGCGGTCACGATGATCGCGTCGTACGGCGCCTCGGCATTCCAGCCGATCGTGCCATCTCCGACCTGCAGGGCCACGTTGTACAGGCCGATCGCGTCGAGGGCCCGGCGGGCACGGGCGGCCAGCGCATTGATGCGCTCGACCGAGTAGACGTTGCTGCACAGCCGCGCGAGCACCGCGGTCTGGTAGCCCGAGCCGGTGCCGATCTCTAGCACTCGCTCGGAGCCGCTCAGCTCGAGGGCCTCCGTCATCAGCGCCACGGTGAAGGGCTGCGAGATCGTCTGTCCGTGACCGATCGGCAGCGGGTGGTCGTCGTAGGCCCGATCGCGCAGCGCCTCGTCGACGAACTCGTGCCGTGGGATGGATCCCATCACGGCCAGGACGCGCGGCCCATCGATGCCCCGCGCCTCCAGCTCCTCGATCATCCGCCTGCGCGCGCGATCGAAGGCGCTCTCGCCTCTCCGCACAGCCGCCACCACCACGCCTCTCCGGCTATCAGACCTGCGGGAGCCGAGGCAAGCGGCCGGGGCACCCGCACGATCCCCAAAGACCCACCCCGCCATGAGTCCCGGGGTCACTCCGGACGGCGGTCGTGCCGCCGGGAGCCTCAATCGGGACGGCCAGATTTGAACTGGCGACCCCCTGCACCCCAAGCAGGTGCGCTACCAGGCTGCGCCACGCCCCGTAGGGGGTCGTTTAATGGCTTTGCCGGCGCCGAGCAACCCGCGCGGCGCGCTTTCCTGCGCCGTTTGCGGGCCCGCCGCGTCCCACGCGAGCTGGCTCTTTGGTTCGATCCGCCGCCCGACCGGTCCGTCGAGACGACGTCCGGGATGCCCGGAACTCCCGAAAAACCCGGCAGCATTGCAAAAGCTTGCAATCGTGCGCGTCTGGCCAGATCCTCGGACGCGACAAAGCCCCCTCCCTGCTTATGCTTTTTCGCACTCACAGGGGCACGAGCCTTGCTCACGACGCCCATGCGCCAGCCTGGAACACCGCGACAGACTCCCAAGTCCGACCCCGGGGAGAACCAGGCTGCGGAACCTCACCACCCCCAACCGCCAGCATAGACGGAGGACTCATGATCGCATTCACCGATCCGGCCACCACCCTCTGCACCGCAGTCGTCGCCGGCGTGGCCTTCGGCCTCCTCCTGATCGGAAACAAGAAGCGCTGAGGCCTGGCGATCTTTCAGCCGTTCCGCCCCTCATTCAGCAGAGACGGAAGGACCAATGAAGAGTTCCTACTCCTTGGCGTTCGACACCACCTCGGGTTCCTACGAAGCCCCCGGAGCGATGCTCGAACCGACGGCAACCGAGCCCGCCGAAGACCAGGCGACCCCGAGCACTCATCCAGGCACCACCTCGGGCGCACGCACGGCGCGCGGCTCGGACCGAGGCAGTGCGAAGGAGGGAGCGAACCCGTTCGGTCCCGACGTCATCCTGCCTACCCAGTTCTACGAGAACGCAACGGCTCTCGATCGAGCCACGGGCGAGAAGGCTCTGATGCTCGCGGTGCTCGAGGACGGCATCCGCTGCTTCCAGGAGCACCTGCGCAATCCCCGGGTCCGACCGCGCCTGCTCGCGCGACAGGCCGAGCGATGGATCCGCTCCTCGGACTGGGACTGGCCGTTTTCCTTCAACAACGTCTGCGAGTCGCTCGAGCTCAACCCCGATTGCCTGCGGGCCAAGCTGCTCGCTCCGCGAGAGGACGGGGCCGCGCGGTCCAAGCCGCGCTCCAGCCACCGCGTCTACCGCCTCACGCCACGAGTCAAGCCGCCACGGCGGCGCTGACCCGGGCACCTGGGCGCCGGCGACCGTGCTGCGGCCGCCGGCGCCATCACGGCCGGGGCCTCTCCGAGTGGCGGCGCCGTTGCGAGCCGCCCACCGAGGTTCCGCAGGGGCGCCAGCAGAGGAGTGTCGACGCTGGGTCGCGCATCGCCCGGCACAGCCTTCGGCGCTGCCGCGCGCGTCTCGGCAGGCGTCCGCTACTCGGACGGCCTCCGGATCACCGAGCGCCCGGCGGCTCGAGCTCCGATCCATTGCCCGGGGCTCCCCCGGAGTTGATCGTGCTCTTGAGCACCTGGCTCGCCTTGAAGGTGAGCACCCGGCGACCGGAGATCACGATCTCCTCGCCGGTCTGCGGGTTGCGCCCGCGGCGCGGACGCTTCTCGTGGACGACGAAGTTGCCGAAGCCCGACAGCTTGACCTTCTCCCCCTTCTCCAAGCTCGCCTTGATCAGCTCGAAGACCGCCTCCACGACCTCCGTCGCATCCTTCTTCGAAGCGCGTGACTTCTCGAAGATCCGCTCCACGATGTCCGCCTTCGTCATCTCCTGACCCTCGGCTTCATGCGCCGACGCCCCGACGCTCGAAGCTCACGGTCTGCGCGAGGAGGCGAAGGGTCTCCTCGTGCACCACGTTCACCTCCGCGTCGGTGAGCGTTCGATCCGCAGCGCGATACGAGATTCGGAACGCCAGGCTCTTCCTGCCGGCTGGAACGCCTTGGCCCCTATACTCGTCGAACACCGCTGCCCTTTCAACCAGAGAATGGCGTCGAGAGAGCACCGCCTCGACCACCGACGCGGCGGTGACGTCCTCGGCGACGATCATCGCCACGTCTCGCTCGACCGCGGGATAGCGCGGCGGCTCGACGTAGCGGGTGGTCGAACGCGTGTCCCCTGCGAGCATTCCACCATCGAGCTCGAAGAGCCACACGTCACCGCTGCGCAGGTCCAGCTCGGTGGCCACCGCGGGGTGAAGGGCGCCGACGCATCCGAGTGCCTGCGCGCCGAGCCGGATCTCGGCGGTCCGCCCCGGGTGAAGAAAGGGTACATCGGAGCGCGGCACCCAACGCGGCGCCGTGCGACCCGCCTCCTCGAGCACCGCGCCCAGGATCCGCTTCACGTCGAGGAACGAGACGGCTTCGGCCATCCGTCCGATCTGCGGCGGCGTCATACCCCAGACCAGGCCAGCCACGCTCGTTCGCTCGAGGAGCTCCTCGCCGTCCGGCGTAGCAAAGACCGTCCCTACCGCGAACAGCGCGACGAACGTCTCCCCTCGATCCTGGTTCGCCCGCAGAGCTCCGAGCAGGCCCGGGAGCAGGCTGCGCCTCAGCTCTCGCGCCACGCTCGCCAGCGGGTTGCGAACCTCGATCGCGCGGTGGGCCTCGGGCCACGGGCCGGGAAACTGCCGGCTCTCGGTGGCGTCACCGAATGCCAGCAGGACGGCCTCGGCGAATCCCCGTGCGGCCAGGCTCGTCTGGATCCGGCGAAGGCCACCGGCCGCCCCGGGCCGGCCCCGTGCTGCGATGCGCGGCCGGACCGTCGGGATGACATCGTACCCACCGACGCGGGCGATCTCCTCGGCCAGATCCGCGGCCTGGCGCAGGTCCGCTCGGTACGCCGGCGGAACGACCTCCACGGTTTCGCCGTGCGTGCGACGCACGGTCGCGCCGACGGCGCGCAGCCGGCGCACCATCTCTTGCGGCTCCACGGCGGTGCCGAGCAGCGCGTTCACGCGTTTGGGCACCAGGGCGATCGGGGCCGGATCGCCCGGCTTGCCACCCGCCTCGAGCATGCGTCCCACGGGGCGGCCTCCGAGCCCCGCGAGCAGGCCCGCGGCACGAGCGATGGCCGCATCCGGGCCGCTCGGATCGACGCCACGCTCGAAGCGGAAAGAGGCCTCGGTGTGCACCGCCAATCGCCGCGCCGTGCGTCGCACGGAGGAGGGGGCGAAGACGGCGCTCTCCAGGACGATCCGTCGCGTCGCGTGGTGCACCTCGCTGCGTGCACCGCCCATGACGCCTGCGAGCGCCACCGGGCCCCGCGCGTCGGCAATCACCAGATCTCCGGCGAGCAAGGCGATCTCGCGGCCGTCGAGCAGCGCGAGGGCCTCGCCATCCACGGCCCGCCGGGTCACGAGCCGGTTGCCCTCCAACCGATCGAGGTCGAACGCGTGCAGCGGCTGGCCTCGCTCGAGCATCACGAAGTTGGTCACGTCCACGGCCGGCGAGATCGGCCGCACGCCACAGGCGAGAATCCGTCGTTTGAGCCACAGCGGCGAGCGCTGTGCCGTCGGAGCCTGGACGCGCTGCGCGCAGTACCACGGACACAGGTCGTGCGCCTCGACTGCGACGGCGAAGGGCCCGTCCTCGTCCTCCTGCGCGGGGGCGGACTGGCGCCTGGGCAAGCGCAGCTTCGTGCCGTAGAGGGCACTCACCTCGCGCGCCATGCCGAGGATCGAGCAGCAGTCGCCGCGGTTGGGCGTGATCGCGACCTCGAGCACCGTCACGGCCGGCAGCACGGCGTCGAGCGCGATCCCTGGCTCCGGACCCGCCGCGATCCTCCCGGGCGGCCCCAGGTCCCGCCCCTGCAAGGAGAGAAGGCCCTCGTGGTCGTCCCCCAGGCCGAGGTCGCGCTCGGAGCACAGCATGCCCAAGGAGCGCACCCCGCGCACCTCGCGTGCCTCGACCGCACCGGATGGCAGCACGGCCCCCGGCAGGGCAGCAGGCACCAGGTCACCTGCGGCCACCCCGGGCGCGCCGCAGACCACCTCGATGACGTGGTCGCCGAGGTCCACTCGGCAAACCTGGATCCGCTCTGCCTGCGGGTGCGGCCGCACTTCGACGACACGGGCCACGACGACGCCCGGCGCCACCCTCTCCTGCGCGACGCGCTCCACCTCGAGCCCGGCCATGGTGAGCCGGCGAGCGAGGTCGGCTGGGTCGGCCGGCAGATCGACGAACTCCTCCAGCCAGTCGAGGGGGATGCGCATCGATCTCTAGAATTGCCGGAGGAACCGGAGGTCGTTTTCCGTGAACAGCCGGATGTCGTCGATCGCGTAGCGCAACATGGCCAGACGCTCGACGCCCAGGCCGAAGGCGAATCCGGAGAGCTCCTCCGGGTCGTATCCGACCGCCCGCAGGACGTTGGGGTGGATCATCCCGGCACCGAGGATCTCCAGCCAGCCCTCGCCCTTACACACGCGGCAGGCGCGGTCCTGGCCCCCGCACAGGGTACAGCCGATGTCCACCTCGGCGCCGGGCTCGACGAAGGGGAAGTAGGAGGCGCGAAAACGCACCGGCACCTCCCCGAAGAAGCCGTGCAGGAATTCCGTGAGAAAGCCCTTGAGCTCGGCGAAGCTCACCTGCGCATCGACCAGGAAGCAGTCGATCTGATGGAACATCGGCGCGTGGGTGACGTCGTCGTCGCGGCGGTAGGTGGCCCCCGGGGTGATCACGGCGAGCGGCGGCTTGCGGCTGCGCATCACGTGGACCTGGATGGGCGTGCAGTGGGTGCGCAGGAGGCGGCCGCCGTGCAGCAGGAAGGTATCCTGCATGTCGCGAGCCGGGTGGTCGGGCGGGAAGTTCAGCGCCGTGAAGTTGTGCTCGTCGTCCTCGATCTCCGGCCCCTCGGCGACTTCGAAGCCCATCCTCTCGAGGATGTCGATCGCGTCCTCCATCGCCTGGCGCAGCGGATGTCGATGCCCCCGCGGCCAGCCTCCCGCCGGCAGGGTGACGTCGATGTGCTCCGCGGCCAGGCGCGACGCCTCGGCCCGCGCGCGCACCCTCGCAAGAGCCGCAGCCAGCGCGTCCTCGATCGCCCGCTTGGCCGCATTGGCGCGCTCCCCGATCCCGGGACGCTGCGCCGCCTCGACGTCCTTCAACCCGCGCAGGATGGCGGTGAGCGCCCCCTTGCGTCCGAGCACCTCGACGCGCAGGTGCTCGAGCGTCGCCTCCTCCGAGAGCCCCGCGATCCTGCCGACGCTGCGCTCCTCGAGCACGGCGATCTCCTCGATGAGCGACACGGCCGGGATCGTGAGGGGGCCGACGGCCCGGTCAGGCCGGCAGGGCGGCCTTGGCCCGCTCGGCGATGGCTCCGAAGGCCTGGGGCTCGCGCGCCGCCAGGTCGGCCAGAACCTTGCGATCCATCTCGATGCCGGCCCGCTTCAGCCCCTCGATGAACCGGTTGTACGAGAGGCCGAGCTCGCGAACCGCGGCATTGATGCGCACGATCCACAACGAGCGGAACTCCCGCTTGCGCACCTTGCGATCGCGGTAGGCGTAGGTGAGCCCCTTCTCGACGGTTTCACGCGCCTGGCGATAGAGCTTGCGCCGCCCGCCGACGTTGCCCTTGGCGAGCTTCAGGATCTTCTTGCGGCGATGACGAGCTTTCGTCCCTCGCTTTGCTCTGGGCATGGCCGGGTCTCCTCAGAGGTACGGAAGCAGGCGCTTCACGTTGGGCTGGTCGGCGTCGGCCACCAGAGCCGAATGGCGCAGCTTGCGCTTCACCTTGCGCGTCTTGCACGACATCTGATGGCGGGCGAAGGCGTGCGAGCGCTTGACCTTCCCGCCGCCGGTGGCCTTGAAGCGCTTTGCCGCCGAGCGGTTCGTCTTGATCTTCGGCATGGGCCTCGATTCCTCTCCTTGGGCTCTCTGCGGGATCAGTGCGCGCCGGCGGTCGGCGACGGTCCTCGCTCCCCGTCGGCATCGCCGCCATCGACCGGGAACCCGGCCTGGGCCGCCACTCGCTCGACGAAGGCCGCGAGAGCCTCCGGCGGCTGATTACCTGCTCCGCGCCAGCGCGGCGCCACCTGCTCGGCCGCCGCTTCCTTGTCCCCCACCACCGCGATCACCGGGATCTTCTGTACCTCGGCCGCGCGGATCTTGAAGCCGAGCTTCTCGTTGCGCGCGTCGAGCTCCGCCCGCACTCCCGCCGACGCGAGCCTGCGGACGACCTCCGCCCCCCAAGCCTGGGCGCGATCCGTGACGCTTAACACCCGCACCTGCTCCGGCGCCAGCCACAGGGGGAGAGCCCCCGCCGTGTGCTCCAGGAGGATCGCGATGAAGCGCTCGAGCGAGCCCAGGATGGCGCGGTGCAGCATGACCGGCCGCCCCTCGCCGCCATCGGGCCGCACATAGGAGATGCCAAATCGATCCGGCATCGCGCAGTCGATCTGCAACGTGGCAAGCGTCCACGAGCGCTTGAGGGCATCGCGGAAGTTGAAGGCGATCTTCGGGCCGTAGAAGGCGCCGTCGCCCGGGCTCAGGGCGAAGTCGAGGCCGGCGCGCCGCAGCCCATCCTGCAGTGTCGCCTCGGCGCGCTCCCAGAGGGCGATCTCGCCGAGGAACTTGGCCGGACGGGTCTCCACGCTGATCGCCACGCTGTCGAAGCCGAACGCCGCGTAGACCTCGCGGGTCATCGCGAGGAACTGGGCGAACTCCTCGTCGAGCTGCTCGGGGGTGCAGAAGATGTGCGCATCGTCCTGCGCAAAGCCGCGCACTCGCGTGAGCCCCGAGAGAACGCCGGAGCGCTCGAGCCGGTGGAGTCGGGAGAAGTCGGCCATGCGGATCGGCAGGTCGCGGTAGGACTTCTTGCCCTGAGAAAAGAGGTAGACGTGCCCCGGGCAGTTCATCGGCTTGACGCCGTACTCCTCCCCGTCGGCCTCGAGCAGGAACATGTCGTCGCGGTAGCTGTCGTAGTGCCCCGAGGTCTTGAACAGCTCCGTCTTGTAGAGCAGCGGAGTGATGACCTCGGCGTAGCCCCAGCGCCGGTAGAGCGCACGGACGTAGTCGACCAGCGTGTTGTAGACGACCGTCCCACGGGCGTGGAAGAAGGGGATTCCGGGCGCGACGGGGTGCAACGAGAAGAGGTCGAGCGCTGGACCGAGCCGGCGGTGGTCGCGTTTGCGCGCCTCCTCGAGGAGGGCGAGGTGCTCCTCGAGCGCCGCGCGGTCCGCGAATGCGGTGCCGTAGATGCGCTGCAGCATCTCGTTGCGCTCGTCGCCTCGCCAGTACGCTCCAGCGACGTGGGTGAGCTTGAAGGCACCCAGGCGGCCCGTCGAGGGGACGTGCGGACCACGACAGAGATCGGTGAACTCGCCCTGCGTGTACAGCGACACCTGATCCTCGGAGGGTAGACCGGCGATGATCTCGGCCTTGTAGTGCTCGCCCAGCCCCTCGAAGTAGGCGACCGCCGTGGACCGCTCCTCGACCCGCCGAGCCACCGGGTAATCGGTGGCGACGATACGCCGCATCTCGGCCTCGATCCGCTCGAGGTCCTCGGGCGCGAAGGCCCGCTCGAAGGCGAAGTCGTAGTAGAAGCCGTCCTCGATCACCGGACCGATGGTGATCTGCGCGTTCGGGAAGAGGCGCTTGACCGCCTGCGCCATCAGGTGGGCAGTGGAGTGCCTCAGGATCTCCAGGCCCGCCTGGCTCGCAGGCTCGATGGGCGCCAGGACGCCGCCGCGGTCCAGCGGGCGGTCGAGGTCGACGCCGCGGCCGTCCAGCGATGCCCCGATCGCGTCTCCCAACGCCCCAGCGCGCCCCAGGATCACCCCCGCCGTCTCGCCGGCGGTCGCTGGCACGCTGCCCCTGCCGGGGATTTCAACCGAGATCTCGGGCATCGACCGACCCTGAAGATAGGCACGGGCGGGATTGAACCGCCGACCTCTTCCGTGTCAAGGAAGCGCTCTCCCACTGAGCTACGTGCCTATGGCTGTCAAAATGGGAACCCTGTCGGCTACCAATGCACCTGGAGGCTGTCAACCGATATGACTCGAGCGATCCTCGTACGAGCCTTCTTCTTCGCCGCGCTGCTCTTCCTCCTGGTGCAGCTCTACGAGGTGCTGGCATCGTTCCTCAAGCCGATCGCCTGGTCGATCCTGCTGGCGTTGGTCTTCCAGCCCGTCTTCGTCCTGGCCCTACGGCTCACCCGGCAGAGCCGATCGGCCGCGGCGACGCTGGTCACGGTGGCGTTCGTCCTGCTGGTCGCCATCCCGGCGGCCGGGCTCTCCGGCATCCTGGCCCGAGAGGGCGCAGCGCTGATCGAAGCCCTCTCGGCCTGGTCGGATGCGGGAGGGGTTGCACGGCTCGCCGACTGGTTCGGGCAGTCCGCGCTCGGGCGCATGATCGACGCATACGCCCCGCGCGTGCTGCGGCTGCAGATCGACTTCGCCTCGGTGGCCCAGTCGGCGCTGGCCAACGCCGGCAACCTCGTGGTCGGCTACCTGGGGGGGGTCGCCAAGAACCTGGCGAGCTTCTTCATCAACCTGCTGGTCGTCCTGTTCACCGTCTTCTTCCTGCTGCGCGACGGGGACCGCATGTACGAGACCCTGCGCGCCATGATCCCCATGGAGGCCGAGGACAAGGACGCAGTCCTCGGCCGGCTGCGCATGATGCTCGAGGCAACCGTGCGCGGCCTTTCGATCACCGCGGCGGTACAGGGCGTGCTCACCGGCATCGGGCTCGGTGTGGCCGGCGTGCCCTACGCGGCCTTCCTGGCCATGCTGGCTGGCGTGCTCTCCATGCTGCCCTTCGGCACGACGCTGGTCTGGCTGCCCTGCGCCGTCTACCTGCTCGCCGCCGTATCCGTCGGCAAGGGCATCTTCCTCGTCCTGTGGGGCACCCTCGTCGTCGGCATGGCCGACAACGTCATTCGACCGATGGTCATCGGTGGCCAGGCGCAGCTGCCGACCCTGCTGCTCTTCTTCGGCATGCTCGGCGGCCTCGAGGCCTACGGCTTCCTCGGCCTCTTCCTGGGCCCGGCCCTGATGGCGACCCTGGCCGGATTCCTCGAGATCTACCACGAGCAGTACGTCCTACGCGCGGACCCGGGCGGTCCGGGCGAGGACGCGCCGAGTACCGCCCCGTCGGAATCCGGCGCCCCGGCCTCCGCGCGCCAGGCCGAGCGGTCGAGCAGCGAGATCTGATCGCCCCGGCCGCGGCCACCCGCGAGCCGCTCAGTTGCCGTAGGGGTTGCGCCCCTCGCTCACGCGGACGCTGAAGCGGCGGATCTCGGTTGCCCGGGGCCTGGTCGCGAAGGCGGCGCTCGCGCCGGCCGCCAAGTCACCCAGCGCAACGACCTCCGTCTCGACCCCACCACCCTGCGCACCGACCAGCGTCACCTCGGCCTCGACGCGCCAGGCCGCCTCCCCGGCATTGCGCACCGTGGCCGCGACGCGAACGCCCTCCGCATCGCGCACCAGGCGCGGCTGCTCCACGACGAAGCGCTCCTCGACACGCAGCGAGAGCACCACCGCTGCGACGATCAGGAGCGCCGCCGCGCCCGTGAGCACCCGGCTGCGCACTCAGACGTTGAAGCGGAAGTGGATGACGTCGCCGTCGTGCACGACGTACTCCTTGCCCTCGAGGCGCAGCTTGCCCGCATCGCGACAACGCGCCTCGCTGCGGTGCTCGACGAGCGCATCGCAGGGAATGACCTCCGCCCGGATGAAGCCGCGCGCGATGTCGCTGTGGATCTTGCCGGCCGCCACCTGCGCCGTGTCGCCGCGGTGGATCGTCCAGGCGCGCACCTCGTCCTCGCCGGCGGTGAGAAAGCTCATCAGCGAGAGCAGCGCGTAGGAGGCGCGGATGAAGCGGTCGCGAGCCGACTCCGTGAGCCCCAGGTCCGCCTCGAAGCTGCGCCGATCCTCGGGCTCGAGCTCGGCCAGCTCCATCTCCACCTTGCCGGAGATCGCCACGATCCGCAGGCCGTCGCCTTCGACGGCTTCGGCGACGGCGGCGGGGATCTCGGCAGCGAGGCTCCCTTCCGCCACGTTCAGCACGACGAGCCTCGGCTTGGCGGTGAGAAACCCGAAGCCGGCGATGCTCGCCTCCTCCTCGCGCGCCAGGCCGAGTCGCCGGATCTCGGTCTCCGCCTCGAGCGCCAACTGCAGGCGCTCGAGCAGCTCGCGCTCGCGCTCCTTGCCTCGCTCGCGGCGCAGGCGGTCGAGGCGCCGCTCGACGATGGCGAGATCCGCCACCACGAGCTCGGTCTTGAAGCTCTCCAGCGCGCGCAGCGGATCCGCCGCCGGCTGCGCGGGATCCTCGAAGGCTCGCACCACGTGTGCCAGGGCGTCCACCTCGCGCATCTGGGTGATCACACGCTCGTCGAGCCGCCCGCCTTCGGTCGGCGGATCCGGAAAGTCCACGAACGCGATCTCGGCGTAGGTCGTCTTCTTCGGGGAGAAGATCTGGGAGAGGGCGTCGACCCGCGCGTCGGGAACCTTGATCACCCCGAGGTTGGGCTTGCCGGCCGCCGAGCTGCCGATGCCGGTGTCCGCGTGCAGGCCGGTGAGCGCGTTGAAGATGGTCGTCTTGCCCGAGCCGGGAAAGCCCGCGATGCCCATCTTCATCGGACGCCCCCGATCGCGAGCAGGCCGCGCTCGCGTGCGCGGCAGATCGCCACCGCGGACTTCGCATCGACGATCCTGCCGTCGACCACCCAGCGAAGCGCCTCGGGCGCGGGCACGGCCCGCACCTCGCCGATCACCTCGTCGTCGTCCAGGCTCTGCTGCGCAGGGCCAAGGCCGCGCGCCAGGAAGAGGTGGATGCGCTCCGTCGAGTAGCCGGGAACGGGCACGATCTCGCCGAGCTCGACCAGATCGGTCGCGCGCACACCGGCCTCCTCGGCGAGCTCGCGCCGTGCGCACGCCGCCGGCGCCTCGCCCGCACCGAGCGTCCCCGCGGGGATCTCCCACAGCTCGCCGCCCACGGCGTGGCGGAATTGTCGCAGCAGAAGGATGCAGCCGTCGTCGGTGAGCGGCACCACCGCCGCGGCTCCCGGGTGGTGAAGGATCTCGAGGCTCGCCTCGGCGCCGTTGGGCAAACGCACGCGATCGACCGCCAGCTCGAAGATCCGTCCGCGGTGGACGACGCGTGTGGAGAGCACGTTCGCGGGCGGCATGCGCGGATCATAGGGGTCCGTGTCGCCACGGACAACGCGCCCCCCGACGTCGCGATCCGGCGCGCGCACCGCGCCTTCGCGACGCTGTGGCTCTCGCACCTCGCGGGCGCGCACTGAGCGTTGCGTGGGGCGCAAACGCGTACTAACGCAGCGGGGCGAAGGAGGGGCGAGATGGCGATCAAGCGTGCTCAGATCCGGCTCACGGAGGAGGAGCGGGAGGCCTTTCTCGCCGCGGGCCACACCGCCTACCTCGCTTCGCACGGCGAGGACGGCTACCCGCACCTGATCGCGATGTGGTACGCGGTCGACCCGGACGGATCCATCCGCATGACGACCTATCGGAAGTCGCAGAAGGTGGCCAACCTTCGGCGCGACCCGCGCTGCGCCCTGCTCCTCGAGCAGGGAACGACCTACGACAGGCTCAAGGGCCTCTTCCTGCGCGGCCGCTGCGAGGTCATCGACGACGAGGAGACGACGCTCGCAACACTGGCTCGGGTCGGCGCGCGCATGGCCGGCACGAGCGCGCCGACCGATCCGGCGACCCTCGAAGCGCTGCGCTCACAGGCGCGCAAGCGCGTGACGCTGCACTTCCACCCGGCCAAGACCCGCAGCTGGGATCACTCCAAGCTCGCCGGGGTGTACTGAGGCGCCGTCCCGCCGGGCTTCGTCGCGAGCTGGCCCGCGACGTCGAGGCTCAGCTCTCGGCTTCGGCCAGGACCCGGACCGTGATCGTCGCCTTCACGTCGTGTGCGATGCCGACCGTGATCCGATAGGTGCCGAGCCGCTTGATCGGATCCTCGAGGTCGATCTTGCGCCGGTCGATCGCGAAGCCTCGCGCCACCAGGAGCCGCTCGATGTCGATGTTGGTGACCGACCCGTAGAGGCGCTCCTCTTCGCCGGCTCGTGCCCGGACCTCGAGCACCAGGCCCTCGACCCGGTCGGCAATGCCCATCGCCGCCTTGCGCTCGCGCGAGCGCTTCGCCTCGACCAGCTTGCGCTGGTGCTCGAGCTCGACCAGGCTTCGCCGGTTGGCCTCCACCGCTAGCCCGCGCGGCAGGAGGTAATTGCGCGCGTAGCCCGGCTTGACCTTGACCACCTCGCCCATCGCGCCCAGGTTGACGACGTCCTCTCGCAGGATGACTTCCATGATCTCGCCCCGTGCGGCTCGCGCGGATCAGAGCCGGAGCAGGCTGAAGGGCAGCAGCGCGGTGGCGCGCGCGCGCTTGATCGCCGCCGTCAGCCGGCGCTGGTGCCGGGCGCAGTTGCCGGTGATGCGGCTCGGGATGATCTTGCCGCGCTCCGTGATGAAGTTGCTCAGGACGCGGACCTCCTTGTAGTCGATCGGGAGCGTCTTCTCGGCACAGAAGCGACACACCTTGCGCCGGCCGCCGCGACGGCGAAACGGGTTCCCCTCGTCGCTACGTCCGCGCGGCGCGCGCCTGCGGTCGCCCTCGCTCCCGCTCGCTGGCTTGGATGGCATCATCTCCAGGATTCTCCTCGAAGGTCTGCAGTCAGGAGAGCTCGGGCGACTCGAGGTCCTTCGCCTCGGACGACTCGGCCTCGCTGGGCACCGCGCCTGCGGCCCCGCCCTCACCCATCTCCTCGGCCGCCGCCGCTCCTACCTCGCGCCGTGCGCGGGGCGATTCGAGAGGCGGGCGGCTCGGATCGACCTGCACCGTGATGTAGCGCAGGACCCGGTCCGAGATCCGCAGGTTGCGCTCGAGCTCCGCGACGGTCGCCCCATCGCCCTTGAACTCGATCACGTAGAAGGTCGCCTTGCGCTGCTTCTGGATGCGATAAGCGAGATCGCGCGCACCCCAATCGAGCACCTGGCTCACCTCCCCGCCGTTGCCCGCGATGACCTGCTTCGCGCGCTCCAGCAGATCCTTGATCCCGGCCTCTCCCGCGTCGGGGTGATAGGCAATCATCGCCTCGTATGAACGCATGGCGCCTCCGAAAAGGGTTTCTGTTAGCAGCGTGGCCGCCGCCGCTCAAGTCGCCCCGCAGCAACGGGACCGCCCGAGGGCTCTGATCTCGCTTCCCTGCCGTGCGCTCCGCGCCTCTGGGCGCTTGCGGAGTGCCAGGCGCAGCGCGGCGGCGTCCTCGCGCCTGGTCAGCTCGCTTCCTCGCCCTGCCTCCCGACCTTGCGCGCCGCCGCAGCGCCGTCGGGCGCCGCCCCGACGGCCTCGCTCGCATCCCCTGGGCGCACATTCACCCGGCCCATGGCCGCCTCGAGCCCCAGATCGAGCCACGCCTCGCAGGCCAGGGCCGCCCGATCCAGCGCCTGCGCAACGGCCTCGGCCTCGGCCGCCTCGAACGGAGCCAAGACGTACTCCGAGGCGTCGACGCCCTGCGGAGGGCGGCCAACGCCGACGCGCAAGCGGCAGAATTCCGGGCTTGCCAGAGCCTGGCGCACGGACTCGAGACCGCGATGCCCGGCCGTGCCCCCACCCCGCTTCAGCTTGATGCGGCCCAGGGGCAGATCCAGCTCGTCGTGAACCACGAGCAGCTCCGAGGGGCCGGCCAGACGGCTCGGCAGCAGCTCTTCGGCGGCCTCACCGCTGCAGTTCATGAAGCGCAGCGGCTCGGCCAGCAAGATCCGCAGGTCGCGTCGGCTGCCCTCGCCCCACGACGCTACGGCGTCTCGCCGATCGAGCGGAATCGCGAGCCGCCGAGCGAGCCGCTCGAGGACCATGAAGCCGACGTTGTGCCTGGTGAGCGCGTAGCGCGGGCCCGGGTTGCCCAAGCCGAAGATCGCCCGCCAGGCCACTCGTCGGTTCGCTCGGGCCTACTTCTTCGCCTCGGCCTTCTTGGCCTCCGGCTTCTTGGCGTCCGCCCCCTCGGCAGCCGGCGCAGCGGCTTCCGTCGCGGCCGCCTCGGCCACCGGCTTCTCCTCGACCGTCGGCGGAATCACGCTGACCACGGGCTCGTTGTCTTCGGACACCGCGATTGCGCCCTCGGGCAGAACGATGTCGTTCACGTGCACGGACTCGTGGATGCCCAGGTGCGCGACGTCGACGACGATGAAGTCGGGAATCGCCGTCGGAAGGCAGCGCACCGCCAGCTCGCGGAGGATCGGCTGGAGAATGCCGCCGTGTGTGACGCCGACCGCCTTGCCCTCGAAGTGCAAGGGCACGCGGACCTCGATCGCCTGGTCGAGCGCGACCTCGTAGAAATCGGCGTGCATCGCCGTGCCCCGGACCGGGTCGACCTGAATCTCGCGCAGCAGCACCTTACGCTGATCCAAGTCCGGATCGCTCGAGCGGAGCTCGATCAGATGCGTCCCCTCGAGGTGGGCCAGCCGCTGGGTGAACTGCCGCCGGTCCAGGGCGATCGCCCGTGTCGGGCTCTTGGCTCCGTAGAACACCCCCGGCACCTTGCCCGCGCTTCGAGCCCGCCGCGCCGGGCCCTTGCCCACGCCGTCGCGCCCCTCCACCTCGATGATCAGCGTCTCCATGAAAGCTCTCCGCGCTTGCTCGACGATCGCATCGCTTCAGACGAACAGCGAGCTGATCGACTCCTCTTGGTGCGTGCGGCGGATCGCCTCGCCGATCAGCGAGGCGACCGACAGCACCTTCAGCTTGTTGCACATGGCGATCCGATCGCCCTGCGCGATGGTGTCGGTCACGATCAGCTCGACGATCGGCGACCTCTGGATCCGCTCGATCGCGGGCCCGGAGAGCACGGCGTGCGTGCAAGCCGCCAGCACCTCCTGCGCCCCCGCGTCGATCGCCGCCTGGGCTGCGCTGCACAGCGTGCCGGCCGTGTCGACCATATCGTCGACCAGCACCGCGACGCGCGAGCGCACCTCGCCGATGATGTGCATCTCGGCGACCTCGTTGGCCCCCGAGCGACGCTTGTCGATCACCGCCAGGGCCCCGTCGACCCGCTTGGCGAAGGCTCGCGCCCGCTCGACGCCTCCGGCGTCCGGCGAGATCACCGTCGACGGCTCGCGCCCCAGGCGATCGCGCAGGTGGCGCAGCAGGACGGGCGTCGCGTAGAGGTTGTCGACAGGGATGTTGAAGAAGCCCTGGATCTGCCCTGCATGCAGGTCCATGGTGAGCACGCGGGCCGCACCGGCCGTCTCGATCAGATCGGCGACCAGCTTGGCGCTGATCGGCACGCGCGGCGCCACCTTGCGATCCTGCCGGGCATAGCCGTAGTAGGGCACCACCGCCGTGATCCGGCCCGCCGAAGCCCGTTTGAGGGCGTCGAGCATCAGCAGGAGCTCCATCAGGTGGTCGTTGCCCGGCATCGAGGTCGACTGCACGACGAAGACGTCGCCGCCGCGCACGTTCTCCTCAATGTCGACGTTGATCTCTCCGTCGCTGAATCGGCGAATCTCGGCGCGTGCCAGAGGCACGCCGAGATAGGCGCAGATGTCGCGGGCGAGAGCCGGGTTGGAGTTGCCGGCGAAGACCTTGATCGCGTCCTTCGCCCCTTCGCCGTGCCCGTTGTGCAGATCAGTCATCGCGCCAGAGCTCTCGCCATTCCGCGCCGTCCGAAGCTGGGCGGGAAGGATTCGAACCTTCGAATGCCGGATCCAAAGTCCGGTGCCTTACCAGCTTGGCGACCGCCCACCAGCCGCCCGCGCCGCGCCGTCTTCTAGCGTTCCTCGCCTCGCGCCGCCAGTACTCTCGCAGGTGCCCCCCGCTGGCACCCAGCGGGGCCCGCTTTCCGGCGCAGCCCCTCCCAAGAAGGCGCCCGGCGGATCTCACTTCCCGGCGCCGCCCCCGCAAAGGGTCGCCCCACCTGTGGACCGGCGTGCCGCCCAAGGGGGGCGCCTTTCGCCTGCCGGTGTCTGACGCCCGGGTCGAGACCCGGGACGCGCGGGAGCGGCCCCTGGCGCTGCCGGCCGCCCCGGTCGACTCCAGCTGGCGATGTCGTTAGGGAAGGCTGCGTGCAGCTCGAGCCGGATGCCCTTCTCGACCGCCTCCTCCAGGTCGCCGCAGCCACCGCCCGCGAGGCTGGAGAGCTCATCCGCTCTCGCGCCAGCGCCCCGCGCACCGTCCGGACCAAATCGAACCCCGTGGACCTGGTCACGGACACGGACCGCGCCGCGGACCGGCTGATCACCGACCACCTGCGTGCGGCCTTCCCCACACACGGCATCCTCTCGGAGGAGGGCGGCGCCGATCCGGCTGCCTCAGGCGGCCCTGCCCCGCACTCGGAAGCTCCACCGGGCGCCTCGGCGCAAGCCGAGCCCGGCATCGTGTGGATCGTCGATCCTCTCGACGGGACGACGAACTTCGCTCACGGAGTGCCCCACTTCGCGGTCTCCATCGCCGCCGTGGCGGGCTTGGATCCCGCCGCCCCGAGGCGAGCCGCGCCCGGGGGCACGGTGCGCACGCTGGCGGGCGTGGTCTACGACCCGATGCGCGACGAGCTCTTCACCGCGACGGCCCGAGGCCCCGCACAGCGCAACGGCGAGGCCCTCGCGGTGAGCGCGACGGCCAGCCTCGATGCCGCCCTGCTCTCCACGGGCTTCCCCTATGATCGCCGCGAGCGGCCCGACTTCTACCTTCGGTACTGGCGCGAGATGATGCTGCGCTCCCGAGACGTGCGCCGCCTCGGCGCAGCGGCGCTCGACCTCGCCTGGGTCGCGTGCGGGCGGCTCGACGGCTTCTGGGAGTGGCACCTCCACCCCTGGGACGTGACCGCCGGCGCGCTGCTGGTGCGTCGCGCCGGCGGCCGGGTGAGCGACTTCTCGGGTGGAGAGACGGCGTGCGAGGCACAGCAGATGCTCGCGACCAACGCCCGCGTGCACGACGAGATGCTGGCCGTCCTGCGCTCCCTGGAGCCGCGCGATGGGCGGGAGCCCGAGCGGTGACCACACCCGTCCGATCGCCAGGATCACCCGATGCCGGCGCGACCGAGCGCTTCCGCATCGACGGCCGCCGGGTGCTGGTGACCGGGGCATCGCGCGGCATCGGGCGCGCCATCGCGCTCGGGCTGGCGGCGGCCGGGGCAGACGTCGCGCTCGCCTCGCGCCGGATCGAGGGCTTGCGCGAGGTGGCCCGCGAGGTCGAAGCGCTGGGACGGCGCGGCGTACCCGTCCCCTGCCACATGGGTCGCATGCCCGAGGTTCGAGCCATGGTCGCCGAGGCGGCCAGCGCGCTGGGCGGGCTCGACGTGCTGGTCAACAATGCGGCGGCCAACCCGCTCATGACACCACTCGTCGACCTGGGCGAGGAGTCGTGGGACAAGATCCTAGACGTCAATCTCAAGGGTCCGTTCGTCGCCTGCCAGGAAGCGGTGCGCCGCTTTCGCGCGCAGGGCGGCGGCGGCAACATCGTCAACGTGTCGTCGGTGGGCGGTCTCGACCCCGGCCCGCTGGTCGGCGCCTACTGCGTGAGCAAGGCGGGTCTGATCACCCTGACACAGGCCCTGGCGCGCGAGCTCGGCTCCGAGGGCATCCGGGTGAACGCCATCGCACCGGGCCTGATCGACACGAAGATGTCCGCCGCTCTGATGAATGATCCCACCATCCACGAAGCGGTGGTCGGTCGCGCCGCCCTGCACCGCCACGGCGAGCCCGACGAGATCGTCGGCGCCGCGCTGTTCCTCTGCTCGCAGGCCTCGAGCTTCATGACGGGACAGACGCTGGTGGTCGACGGAGGAGGGTTCCTGCTCGGCTGAGAGAGTGTGAGCAGGAATCCCCGGACAGGCCCAGGGTGCCTGTGGTCGGCCGCGACGGCGAATGCGGGTCCAGCAGCGAAGGGGC
>CAZGUU010000015.1:11968-32036 GCA_964529315.1 uncultured Enterobacteriaceae bacterium | reverse complement strand
GAAGGTGCGAATGAAGCCCTCCCGCCAGGCGAAGCTGTCGTCGTCGCTGTCGGCCAGGAAGGAACGGGGAAACCCGCCCCGCAGCCAGAGCGCATCGAGGGCGTCGGGCCCCGTCTCGCGGATCTCGAAGCCGGCCAGCTCGACGAACTCGACGCGACCGGCGAGGGATTCCGACACGCCGCGCACGATCGACGGCGAGGCGCTGCCGAGGACCAGGAAGCGGCTGCGGCTCTTGGGACGATCGACCAGCACGCGCAGCACATTGAACAGCTCGGGAACGATCTGGATTTCGTCGAGCACGACCAGGCCGCTGAGCGCGCCGAGCGCCAGCTCCGGGTTCTGCAGGCGCCGCAGGTCGGGCTGCGACTCGAGGTCGAAGCGGGTTGCCTGCCGCCCGGCGCAGAATGTGCCGGCCAGCGTCGTCTTGCCGCACTGCCGCGGGCCGAGCAGCGCGGTCACCGGCGAGCGCCGGACCGCCGTCGCCAGCCGAGCCAGAAACCCGACGCGGTCGATCATGCGCATCTTTCATAACAGGAAAATCCGGAGTCTCAATCCGAATCTTCAAGCTTGGCGGTGACTGCGAGGAGCATGTGACGACAGCGCAGAGGGGAGAGTGAAAAGGCCGGAGGTGACGAGCCGGCGCGATCCCTGTCGACGCGGCGGTCGCAACGAGTCACCTCCGCCGCAGTACGACGGATCGCCCTTTCCCGACCGCGCAGCTACGCCCCAGCCCACGCGCGATCAGCACGGCGCCTGAGTCGGACGGCGGAGCGACACTGATCCCCGTCGCGCGGCGCTCGTTCGGGCTGGTGACGATGTCCAAACCGGCACCGCTACATGCCAAGGAGCGGACGCAGTCCGTCCGTGTAGGCCTTGAGGTCGCGGCGATCGAGGGCGCCGAACCTGCGCTCGATCATCGACGCCTTGATCGTGCGGAGGACGGCCGTGACGACCGACGGCTTCGGCAGGCCAGCCTCTCGCCATCGCGTCACCACATGGTCCCCCGGGAGGCGCCGCGTCACGTTGCTCGTGAGCGCGGCCACGATGAGGTCGGAACGTCCCGCGTGATAGGCCTCCGTCGTCAGCACCAACACCGGCCGTCGCTTTGCTCCCTCGTCGTCGGCAAAGATGAACCGCACGAGGGCGATCTCGCCGCGCTTACAGGTCGTCGTAGATGGCATTTTCGGGGTCTGCCCATAGGTCCGCCAGCACCGGGTCTTCGACCGCCCTCAGCGCATCGGCCGCGTCCTCCGCAAGCTGCCGATCGAGGGCTCGACGCACATACGCTTGCAAGGTGAGATCCCGGCGCGCGGCCGCCATTCGTATCTGGCGGCGGACTTCGCCAGGCAGATCGATCGCGAGGCGCGTACGCGGAGCTTCGGGTGCCATGGTGACTTTGTACCAACTCGCCATGGTACTCACAAGAGACATCGGTGGCGGACCTTCCCATTCGCACCGGCGTGATCGCGTGGATCGATGGGACTGCTGGGAAACCCCACGCTTCGCTGAACCCGGCGCGAGGGTCGGATCAACCGCGAATCGGCTCCCCAGGGGCGTCCCGACCCATGGGGACGCCCATCAGGGCCCGCCCCAGGTACGGCATCAGCAGCGCGCCGACGTCGACCTCCGAGCCGAGCTGGCGGGTAGATGCCATGATGGCCGGCGTGACCTCGAAGGAGATCACGGCGGTCCCCTCCTCTTCGAGCCGGCATGGGCTGCGCGGTCACGCCGCGCTTGACGGCTGTGAGCCCGTGGGGCTCGGGTCCACGTGTGCAACCGGCTGAGCCGGGGATGCTCGGCCCGAAGGGAGGGAGCCGTATACGGGTGATCGTCGGGTCGCCGCATGCGCTCGCGAGCCGGCGGAGATCCGGCAAGAGTGATCGTCGCCGATCAGCTCCGCCTCCTCGACCACTGAGCCGGGCGGTTCTCAGCGTCGCGCGTCGCGCGCGGCGAGGCGGGCCCCGCGCCACGCGAGAATCGACTCGTCGGCGGTGAGCAGCGTCGCGGCTGCGGCGAGGGCCGTGGCCACGATGACCCGGTCGGCCGCGTCGTCGTGAAACTCGCCGAGAAAGTCGAGCAGCGCGTCGGGCCCCGGGGGCGGGGGCGAATCACACAGCCTGGCGAGAACGCCATGGTTTGCGACGGCCGGGGGCGACGGGGCACACCGCGCCGGTCACTGGCCGGGGCAGAGCCCGGCCACCGGGTTCCTGACCGTCGCATCGGGCATGAGCGTGTTGCAGAATGTCGCGCCGGCGAGGTTGGCATCGCGCAGATCCGAATACGCGAGGAAGGCGCCCTGGAGGTACTGGCCGGACAGATCGACGCCCCGGCAGCTCGCGAAGGCGTTGATGACGCAGTCGCCGACCCTGGTGCCGGCCGGCACCTGTCGCGCCGACAAGGCCCTGGCGGCGACGTAATACGGGTTGGTCGGTTGCACCAGCACGCTCGAGTCGGTGTTGTCGGAACATCCGCCGAGAGGCGACAGAAGCGAGACGAGGACCATCGCCAGCAACTGTCGCGGCGCCCGATGAAGCAGGAGGGGAGGCGCTCCCGGTCCGGCCGTTCCGTCGCGGAGTCGTTCGTTCACGGGCCGAGATGGTAGCCGCTGGTGGTGCGACGGCAACCGCGAAGGGACGGCGAGCGCATGCGGCGACCCGGCGGTCACCGATATACGGGCGATCGAGCCGACGGTTGGAAGCGAGAGCTTCGTGGTCAGGATCGAGGTGCAGGTCGAGGAAGACGGCATCGAGCACTGCGGTCTTCCACTCGTCTTCACCCTGGCGATGCTGTCGTTCCACGGTGCCCGACCTCGAGGCGCCGCGGACGACTGGTTCGAGGACGACGATCAATTCACCGCAGCCGACATGCTGCGACACCCTAGGTTCGAGCGGGGCAAGCTCCACCTCGGCGTGGACCACCTGCGCGGACGGTGCGTGAAGACCACCGTCGAGGCCGATGCCGCCGGGAAGGTCTTCCTCGAAACCGTCAACCGGGGTGTCGTTGTCCGCCGCATCGGCGGCCAGGTCACCCTCTCGGTCGAGCACCACGCCGCCGCCCCACACGCAGGCATCGGCATTCTACGGGGCTTGCTCGATCTGCTACATCGGATTATCATGATAATCCGATGAGATCCATCGAGCGGGCCTTGTGCCTGCCCGCGAATCCAACGTCCTCCTTCTTCCTCTGGGGGCCGCGGCAGACGGGCAAGAGCACCCTCCTGCGAGAACGCTACCCTCACGCTCGGCGACTCGACCTCTTGAGCTCGCGCGAGTTCCGCCGGTTCGTCGCCGACCCAGGCCTGCTCCGTGAGGAGGTCGAGCGGACCGACGGCGGCCTCGTGATCATCGACGAGGTACAGAAGGTGCCGGCGTTGCTCGACGAGGTGCATTGGCTCATCGAGAACCGCGGGGCCGTGTTCGCGCTCTGTGGATCCAGTGCGCGGAAGGTGCGGCGCGGTCATGCCAACCTCCTCGGAGGTCGGGCGCTGCGCTACGAGCTTTTCGGTTTCGTCTCCGCCGAGCTGGAGCCCGACTTCGATCTCGCCCGGCTCTTGAATCACGGCTACCTCCCGCCGCACTACCTAGAGAAGTCTCCCCATGGCCGGCTGCGCGCGTATGTGGGCGACTACCTGAAGGAGGAGATCGCTGCCGAGGGGGTGACCCGGAACCTGCCGGTGTTCGCCAGCTTCCTCGAGGCAGCGGCGCTCGGCGACGGCCAGCTCGTCAACTACTCCACGATCGCCCGTGACTGCGGCGTTTCGGCCTTTGCGGTCAAGCAATACTACCAGGTTCTGGAGGATACGCTGGTGGGGCGATTCCTGCCCGCGTTCCGAGCACGCCCGAAGCGCCGTGTGATCGAGGCTCCCAAGTTCTACTTCGCGGACGTCGGCATCGTGAACCATCTGGCCAAGCGCCGAGCCCTCGAGGCTGGAAGCGCCGCGTTCGGCACGGCCTTCGAGAACTGGGTCTGTCACGAGCTCTACGCCCATCGCGCCTACCATGACTTTGCGTTTGATCTCTCCTATTGGCGACTGGCGAGCGGAATCGAAGTCGATTTCATCGTCGGCGACATGCAGATCGCCATCGAGGCCAAGGCCACGCCGCGCGTTCACGCCGATCACCTCCGAGGCCTTCGATCCCTGGTCGAGGATCACCCGGGCGTGGCGCGGCGAGTCGTCGTCAGCCTGGACGCGCACCCGCGGCGAACCGACGACGGAATCGAGATCTTGCCGGCCCGGGACTTTGCCCGAGAGCTCTGGAGCGGGGCGCTCGCCGCTTGTTGACTGTAGCCGCTCACGCTCTTTCCCTGGGGACCGACTGGATGATGGCGAGGGAGCGGGACGCCATCAGGGAGCTGGACCTGCCGCGATCGCGCTCGATGATGTAGAGCGCAGGGTCGAGAGGACGGAGCGCCCGGGCGCGCTGTGGCACGGCGACGTCTGCCACGCCGGCGCCATCCTGATCGACCAGAAGCCCCACCCGGTGCGCATCCACGCCCTGCTCGACGACGCATCGCGCTGCGTCGTCGCGCTGGAAGCCCACCACAGCGAGCGCGAGATCGACATGCTCAGGCCTACCACCCCGAGGCGACGATCCGGGCCACCTCCGCGACACAGAGCTCACAGGTCGCCGCGACCTCATCGTCCGTGAGTGTCACCAGCAGGCGGAGGGGGAAGCTCGAGATCAGGTCGCGCTGCCGACCGCGCTCGAGATGGGGTCCGACGACGGGCGGCGTGAGGCCGGGGTCGGAGGCCGTGAGATCCTCGAGCAAGGCGACGAAGCGCTGGCGGCGAACCTCGAGCGGAACCAGGCTGCCGAGCGGCCGCGCGAGGATCGCGTGGAGGTCGATGAAGTCGCGGGGCTCGAAGCGATCGCAGACCGCGTGGAGCTTTCCGGCGCAGAGATCCCGGTAGGAAGCGACGCGGATCCCCTCGGCCACCGCGACCGGCGGTTCGAGCTGGAACGGCGATGTCCGCGCGACCTGGAGTAGCGTCGCGGCGCCATGGTCGTCGCGAAGGATCAGCTCTGCAAAGCCCTCGCTCGCAGGTCGCGAACGGATGGCTGCGAGCCCTCGGGAGGCACAGCGGTCGGCAACGATGCGTACGAAGTCCCGCGCGTTCAGCGCCGGTCCGCCGAAGAAAACGAGATCCGCGGATTCCCGGTGATGAAGGTGATGGGCCGCGAGGGCGGTGCCCCCTTCGAGGCGGAGCCCGATCTCTCCCGCGTAGGCAGCGTCGACCTCGGCGACGATCTCCATCACGCGAAGGTGCAAGTTGCCGACGACGGCACGGTCGGCGGCGGGAAGCTCCTCCATGCTATCCCGCAGGTCGCACCAGCCGCAGGTCGAGTACGCGCCTCCAGAACCGGCGAACGTGCTCGTCGATCGCGAGGTGCGGCAGCGCCTCCGCCAGGACTCGAGGGTCGACGAGGGCGCGAACCGCGGCCATCGAGCCGCGAGTCAGGAGTCGTGCGAGCACGACGGGGCTCTTGCCGTCGATCGGCGCGTCCGGGTTCGCATCCCAGAAGAGGTCGGGAAACTCGCCGTACCGATGGAGAGGCGCGGCCACGCGAAATACCTACAAGAGCGGCGTGGGAACGGCAATTGCCTCGACCGAGCACGGACCGTGGATCGGCGAGCGACGTTCGATCGAGGAGCACCGATCCGCCCCGCTTCGCGTGTCCTCGAGGCGCGGTCTCTCAGCGCAGCTTCGCCATGCCGAACTCGATCCCGTAGCGTCCGGTTCCCGGAGAGGCCTCGACGTCGAGAGCCCCGCCGGTGTCCTGAACGACCTGAAGCTGCACGAGCTCCCCAGGCGATGTGCGAACCCTCGTCACTTGACACGCGTCACGTGACACGGCACACTCCAGCGTGATCAAGACGTTCGCGGATCGGACCACTGAAGCGCTGTTCCGCACCGGCAAGTCAAAGCGGGTCCCCGCCGATGTGGCGCGGCGGGCGCTCCGAAAGCTCGAGGCCATCCACGTCGCCGTTCGGCTCGCCGATTTGCGCGTGCCGCCCGGGAATCGGCTGCACGCGCTCGAGGACGGCCGTGCCGGACAACACGCGATCTCGGTCAACGACCAATGGCGGATCTGCTTCCGGTTCGAGGACGGCGATGCGTACGACGTGGAGTTCTGTGACTATCACTGACGGGAGGAGTGTCCCATGAGCATTGCCAACACGCGCCCCCTGGAGCGCCGCCCGATCCATCCGGGCGAAATCCTGCGCGAGGAGTTCATGCCCGAGTACGAGCTCTCGGTCGCTGCGCTCGCCGAGGCGGCCGGCGTCTCCCGGCAGTCGATGAATGAGCTGCTCCGCGAGCGTCGGGCGGTTAGCCCCGAGATGGCGCTCCGCCTGAGCCGGTTGTTTGGGACGTCACCGGAGTACTGGCTCAACCTGCAGCGCAACGTCGACCTGTGGGACGCGGCCCGCGGACTGAAGCGCGAGATCGCGCACATCCATCCGCTCCAGGTCGCATAACGATGTGAGCTTGCCCGGGTTTGGTGGACACCGCAGACCGCGGGGATGTCCCAGGAGCTGTTGAGCGAATAGGCTGAAAGTGAACTTCCCCCGCTTTGGTGGACAGCTTGACTATGCTGCCTGCCGGGCGATTCCCGCCGTCAACTCGAACTCGATCGGGCTGACGTACGGGTGTAGCTGCCATAAACGGGTGATTTTTCGTAATGCCCCTTATCGGTCGTTCCCAACGCCGGTTCTCCGCCGGCTCGCGATCGCATGCGGCGACCCCGTATACGAAACTCGCGCGCCCCGGTGCGGCGCTCGTGGTCGACGCGGCCCTCGGCGTCGCAGGTGAGCGTCCGGTGACTGCCCCCGATTTGCGTTTGGTCGTACTTTAGGAAAATGTGGTTCCAGTGCGAACCCGCACCTACTGGCTGGGCGCGCTCGCGCAGGCGTTCGCGGCGCGCCCGCTCGTCTGGCTAGCCGGCGTCCGGCGCGCCGGCAAGACGACCCTCGCGCGCCAGATCGCGAAGGCGCGTTACTTCGACTGCGAGCTGCTGCGCGTACGGCGATCGCTGGAGGAGCCCGAGCTGTTCTGGCGCGACCAGGAGGCGGACGGCGTGATCGTGCTCGACGAGGTCCACCGCCTCGCCAACCCTTCCGAGGTCCTCAAGGTCGCGGTCGACCACTTCCCGAAGCTGCGCGTGCTGGCGACGGGCTCCTCGACCCTGGCCGCGCGCGACAAGTTCAAGGACACGCTCGCCGGCCGCAAGCGCGAGGTCTGGCTGGCGCCGATGATCGCCGCCGACCTGCACGATTTCGGCGACACGGACCTCGATCGCCGCATGCTGCATGGCGGGCTGCCGCCGTTCTTCCTTGCCGAGCGCGTCGACGACAAGGACTACGAGGAGTGGATGAGCTCGTACTGGGCGAAAGACCTGTCCGAGCTCTTCGTCGTCGAGAAGCGTGCCGCGTTCATGAAGTTCGTCGAGCTGCTGTTCGCGCAGAGCGGCGGGTTGTTCGAGGCCCTGGCCTTCGCAGCACCATGCGAGATCTCGCGGCCGACCGTGCAGCACTACCTCTCGATCCTCGAGACGACGCTGCTCGCCACCGTGCTGCGTCCGTACCACGGCGGCTCCTCGACCGAGATCAAGGCGCAGCCGAAGGTCTATGCCTTCGACACCGGCTTCGTCGCCTACTACCGCGGCTGGGACTCACTACGCGACGACGATCGCGGCCAGCTCCTCGAGCACCTCGTACTCGGCGAGCTGGCGGCCCGCTTCGGCGTCGGGCGCGTGCACTACTGGCGCGACAAGCAGCAGCATGAGGTCGACTTCGTGCTCGAGCTGGGCAGGCGCCGCGAGGCCGTGGCGATCGAGTGCAAGAGCGCCGCGCAGAAGCTGGACCCGGCCGGCCTGCAGGCGTTTCGCCGGAAGCATCCGCGCGGTCGCAACCTGCTGGTCACGCTGAAGGACACGTCCACGTACGCGCGTCGCTTTGGCGCGGTCGAGGTCCAGGTCGTGCCGTACCTCGCGTTGCCCAAGGTCCTCGCGACGCTCGGGGGTTCGTAGATGCCAAAAAGCCCCGATCTTACGGTCGGGTTGCCCCGGGCAGTTGCCCACCCGGGGCTCGCACAGATCCGGACGTGCGCGATTGACGCATCCGGCTCCTCGGCTCATGGGTTCGCGGCCTGACGGTACACCGAGTGCACGGCGATGGCGGGGGGCAGCGGGTAGCGTGCCTCCAGGAGGTGGAACCGCCCCCAGGGCATGTGAGGACGCCCCGATCGCCGGTTCAGCCACTTGCGCCACAGCCGTCGGGCCTCGTAGCGGAAGCGCGTAATCGCCACGGAGTTCCCGGTGATTCCGTAGTACCCGTAGTGACCCTGCAGCTTGCGCACGAGCGCCCGGCGTGTGTCCCGGTGGTCGAACCATGCGTCACCGAGATCACGCGAGGCGCCGGAGAAATGGGGCCTCGCAGTAGCACCGCGGCTCGGGCCTGCGCTGGCACCGGCCGGCCGGCGCGCCGAGGGGGTGGCAGCTGGTGGCCCCCCGCGCGGAGCCGTGCTAACCAGCGTGCCGCTGGAGCCTGGGATGAGCGAGCCTCTGCTTTCGCCCGCCGACCCCGCAGCGCTCCGCGCGCTGCTCGCGGGCGAGCACCCGAGCCCCCACGACCTGCTCGGCGCTCACCCGGCCCAGGTCGGCGGCCGCGAGGGGGTGGTGATCCGCGCGGTCCACCCCGATGCGATCGCGGCGACCCTGCAGCGCGCCGGCGCCGAGCCGCGGGAGATGCAGGCGCAGGGCGGCGGGCTCTTCGCGGTCTTCCTGCCCGGCGAACGGCTGCCGCTGCGCTACAGCCTCGAGCTGCGTTTCGCCGACGGCGCGACCTGGGAGCGGGGCGATCCCTACCGCTTCCTGCCCACGCTGGGTGACCTCGACCTCCACCTGCTCGGCGAGGGGACGCACCGCCGCCCCTGGGAGTGCCTGGGCGCGCACCTGTGCGAGATCGACGGCGAGCGCGGCGTGGCCTTTGCCGTGTGGGCGCCGAATGCGCGCCGCGTGAGCGTGGTCGGTGACTTCTGCCGCTGGGACGGCCGCTTGCTGCCGATGCGCTCGGTCGGCGCCTCGGGGATCTTCGAGCTGTTCGTCCCGGGGGTCGAGGCGGGCGCGCTCTACAAGTACGAGCTGCTCACCCGCGAGGGTGCGATCCGCCTGAAGACCGATCCCGTGGCCGCGCTGATGGAGCGCCCGCCGGGGACCGCCTCGCGTGTGGTCGGCCCCGAGACCTACGTTTGGGGCGACGCGGCGTGGATGGAGAGCCGGGCCCGGCGGGACTGGCTGCGCGAGCCCATGCTGATCTACGAGGTGCACCTGGGCTCCTGGCGCCGCGTTCCGGAGGAGGGCAATCGCTCGCTCTCCTACCGCGAGATCGCCCCGCGGCTGGCCGAGCACGTGCTCTCCCTGGGCTTCACACACGTCCAGCTCCTGCCGGTGATGGAGCACCCCTTCGACGGCTCGTGGGGCTACCAGGTGACCGGCTATTACGCGCCCACGGCGCGCTTTGGCGAGCCGGACGACTTCCGCTTCCTGGTCGACACGCTGCACCAGGCGGGCCTCGGCGTGCTGCTCGACTGGGTGCCGGCGCACTTCCCGCGCGACGACTTCGCCCTGCGCCGCTTCGACGGCACCGCGCTCTACGAGCACGAGGACCCGCGCCTGGGCGAGCACCAGGACTGGGGCACGCTGATCTTCAACTATGGCCGGCGCGAGGTGCGAAGCTTCCTGCTCGGCAGCGCGCTCTCCTGGCTCGCGCGCTACCACGTCGACGGCCTGCGGGTCGACGCCGTCGCCTCGATGCTCTACCTCGACTACAGCCGCAAGCCCGGCGAGTGGCTGCCCAACCGCTGGGGCGGGCGCGAGAACGTCGACGCGATCGAGTTCCTGCGCCAGCTCACCGACGCGGTACACGAGGAGCACCCCGGCTGCGTCACGATCGCCGAGGAGTCGACCGCGTGGGCCGGCGTCACCCGGCCGACGTTCGTCGGCGGCCTGGGCTTCACCTTCAAGTGGAACATGGGCTGGATGCACGACACGCTGGCCTACCTGGCGCACGACCCGGTGCACCGCCGCTACCACCAGGACCAGCTCACCTTCGCCATGCTCTATCAGTACAGCGAAAACTTCATCGACCCGATCTCGCACGACGAGGTGGTGCACGGCAAGCGCTCGCTGGTCGAGAAGGCGCCTGGCGACCTGTGGCAGAAGCTCGCCAACCTGCGCCTGCTGCTCACCTATCAGGTGACTCGCCCCGGTAAGAGCCTGCAGTTCATGGGCTTCGAGCTGGGCTCGTGGAACGAGTGGGACCAGGCGGCGAGCCTCGATTGGCACCTGGCCGACGACCCGGCGCGCGCCGGGCTGGTCCCCTTCGTCGCTCGCCTGGGGCGGCTCTACCGGGAGAGCCCCTGCCTGTGGCGCAGCGATCCGGATCCCGAGGGCTTCCAGTGGATCGACTGCACCGACCGCGACAACTCGGTGCTCGCCTACGTGCGCCGCGACGGCGCGAGCCACCTGGTCGTGGTGCTGAGCTTCACGCCGCTGGCGCGCCACGACTACCGCATCGGCGTGCCGCAGGCCGGGGCCTACGTCGAGCGCCTCTCGAGCGACGATCGCGAGTTTGGCGGCAGCGAGGTCGAGACGCTGCGGCGCGTGACCAGCGAGCCCGTCGCCTGCCACGGCCACCCGCAATCGGTGCGCCTCGTCCTGCCGCCGCTGGGCGCGCTGATCCTCGCCCCGGAAGCCGACGTGCCGCCCGTCGCGGGAGGCTCCTGATCCGCGGGCCCGGCCGCGTGCCCCGGCTCCGCTCGGGACTGCGCGGCCTCACCGCGCGGGCGTCGGGGCGAGGATGCGCGCCGCGACGTCACGAGCGATCTCGCCGTACACCGCCGCGCTCGGGTGCAGCGCCCAGGTGTAGCGATTGTCCTCGCCGGGAACGCGCTCGTGCCCGGCGCTGCCGTCGACGACCTCGACGCCCTGCTCCTCGGCGAGCTCTCCGAGGGCACGGTTCACGATGCGGAAGCGCTCGAAGTCGAGCGGGTAGGTGATGAAGACGATGCGCACCCCGGCCGCGCGAGCCATCGCCGCGAGTGCCGCCAGGTCGTCGCGCACGGCGCGGAATGCCTCCTCGTCGACCTTCTCCTCGCGCCGGTCCTCCTGGCGGATCTCGCCCAGAAACGGGCTGCGCTTGGTCTGGCGGTCGACCTGCTCGACGCTGTGCCGCTGGCCGACCAGCCGCGCATCGGTCTGCTGGTTCAGGAAGCGGTCGTTCCACAGCACGCGCCCGAGCTTGTAGACCTTGGAGTGGAGCAGCAGCGTGTCCAGGCGGCGGCCTGGGCCGCCGCCCTCCATCTCCGCCGAGTTCCAGGCGTTGTTCGCGCCGCACCAGACGACGACCACGTCAGGGTCCCAGCGCGCCAGGTTGAGCGCGAAGCGGTTGCGCAGCTGGGCCGTGTTCATGCCGGGAATGCCCAGGTTGACCACCGAGTAGACGCCCGGGTGAGCCTCGTCGAGCCAGCGCTGCAGCTGCGCGGGGTAGGTCTGCTCGGGTGCGACCGTGCCGCCGTAGGTGTGCGAGTCGCCGATGGCCAGGACGCGCGTCGTCGCGCCCGGCTTCCACCCCGCGCCCGACTTGTCGCGCACCAGCAAGGAGCCGACTCGCAGCACCAGCTCGGCACTGGCCAGCAGCACGAGCAGCACGAGCGCCGCGCGGCCCAGGATGCGCGGTAGGCGGCGGCGGGGAGGATAGAAGGGCGTCGTCATGGGGATCCTTCCGCGGTCCTCGGCCGGCCACGGGAGCGCCGGCCGAGCGGCGGGCCGGGAGTCGTGCGACTCGGAGCGTGGAGCGTACGCCCCCCAGTTGTCAACCTGGGCTCGGCACCTGGGCTCGGCTCGGTGCGCGAGACGTCGCTCGACTGCGCGTCGCGCTCGGGCAGAGGATGCTCGCTGACCGATCCCGGAGCGCGCCCGCGGCGCCGCCGGCGGCCCACGCCGCCGATCGAGGGCGATGGGTCTCGCCGGGCGAGAGCGCGCCGCGCTCGAGCAAGCGGGATCCAGCCGACCAGCGGATCCGGGACGCCGCTGGCTCGCCGCAGTCGCGCCGAGCCTCCTTCACGAGGCAGGGCGATGCAGCCTTCAGTGGCTCGCCGGAGACGCTTCGCCCGAGGCGTCGAGAGGCGGAGCGCTCGCCGCGCGCCGCCCGCGCAGCCAGGCTTCGATCGTCGCCTTCAAGCGGCTGGGGTCGATCGGCTTGGTGAGGAAGTCGTCCATTCCCGCGGCGATGCAGCGGTCGCGATCGCTGGCCAGGACGCTGGCCGTGAGCGCGATGACCGGCGTGCGCCCGGCGTCCCCGGCGAGGCGGCGGATGGCAGCCGTGGCCTCGTAGCCGTCGAGCTCGGGCATCTGGCAGTCCATGAGCACCAGGTCGTAGGCGCGGCGCTCGACGGCCGCGACGGCTAGGCGCCCGTTGTCGACCAGGTCGGCGGTGTAGCCCAGGCGCTGGAGCTGGCGGGAAATGATCTTCTGATTGACCAAGTTGTCTTCGGCCACCAGCAGGCGGGTGCCGTCGTGTGCCTCCTGTGGGCGCGCTGCGTCGGCCCGGCTCGGCTTCCCCGCGGCCACCGGCGCGCAGGCCGTCGGGCTCTCGGTGCCCCGCGTCGAGGCCGGGGCGAGGCCGGGGTCCGCCGGAGATGTTGGCGGGGATGGCGCGCCGCCGTTGTCGGTGCGGGGGGCACTGGCTCGTCGTGGGCCAGCCGCGGCTCCCTCGGCGCCGTGTGCGCCCGAGCGCGCCGGCTCACCGCCACGCAGGACGTCGGCGGCCAGCGCGCGGGTGATGGCGCGGCGCAGGGCGGTGCGCCGGATCGGCTTGGCGAGGACGGCCGCGACTTGGTCTCCGAGCGAGCGCAGCGTCTGGCCCCGTCCCGCCAGGGGCGAGAGGAGCAGGATCGGCAGCCGGCACAGCTCCGGCTCGGCGTGCAGCCGACGGACGAGCTCCGGGCCGTCCATCCCGGGCATGTCGCGGTCGACGATCGCCAGGCCGAAGGGCTGCTTTGCGCGGCTCGCCTCGGCGAGCATGGTCAGAGCGGTCGGCCCGTCGCTTGCGACCCGCGCGCTCATCCCCAGGCTGGAGAGCTCGGCGTCGAGCAGGGCCAGGCTGGTCGCGCTGTCGTCGACGCACAGGACCCGCGTGGCGAGGTCGGCGCCCGTGCTGCGCCGCACCGGCGCGGCGCACATTGCCCTGCCCACCCGTACGGTGAACCAGAAGGTGCTGCCGTGGCCCGGAGTGCTGCTCACACCGATCGCGCCACCCATGAGCTCGGCGAGCTGCTTGGAGATCGCCAGGCCGAGGCCGGTGCCACCGAACTTTCGCGCCGTCGAGGAGTCGGCCTGCGCGAAGGAGCGGAACAGGCGCTCCTGCGCCTCGGGCGCGATGCCGATGCCGGTGTCGGCGACGCTGCAGCGAACCGTCAGGATCTCCGGGGATCCCGGCTCGGCGTCGACGCGAACCGCGACTTCGCCGCGCTCGGTGAACTTGACGGCATTGCCGATCAGGTTGAGCAGGACTTGGCGAATGCGCACCGGATCACCGACCACCCTGGGCGGCACCTCCGGAGCGACGAAGCAGGTGATCTCCAGACCCTTGGACTGCGCTTTCTCGGCCAGGAGCTCGGTGGCCTCCTCGGCGACAGTGCGCAGGTCGACCTCGATGCGTTCGATCTCGAGGCGCCCGGCCTCGATCTTCGAGAAGTCGAGGATGTCATTGATCAAGGTCAGCAGTGCGGTCGAGGCCTCGCGCGCCATGACCGCGTACTCGCGTTGCTCCTCGGTGAGCTCGGTGTCGAGCAGGAGGCTCGTCGAGCCGAGCACGCCGTTCATCGGCGTGCGGATCTCGTGGCTCATCGCGGCCAGGAAGTCCGACTTGGCGCGGGTCGCCGTCTCCGCCCGGTCGCGCGCCTGGCCAAGTCCGCGGTTGGCCACCTCGAGGGCGCGCAGCGCATCGTCCTTGAGCCACTCGAAGACGCCGACCAGGCCGGTCATGACCGCGATCATGAAGACCGACGTGGCAGCGGAGCCCGGTATGACGAGATCTGCCTGGGCCGGGGACAGCACCAGCACTCCCGTGCGGTCGAGGACGAAGAAGACGAGCGTGGCCAGCGTCATGACGATGGCCCAAGCTGCCCCCGAGCGGCGGCCCGCCAGGAAGACGGCAAAGGCGGGGATCAGCGGGAAGCAGTAGACGCCCGCCGCCCGCAGCCCACCGGCCCTCCATGTGGCTACGAGGAGCATCGTCGTGGCGAAGGCGGCGAGCACGTTGCCGACCAGGGCCAGCGACCCCGTTCGACGGAGCAGAGCGAAGAGCGGGATGAAGGCAAAGGCGCACAGAAAGATGAGCAGCCCGGTTGGCCAGTCGCCGGCCAGCGCGATTGCCGCTGCGACGCCGGGTGCGGCGATGCTCAGGAAGAGATCGTAGAGCACGAGCAGCTTGGCCCGGCGGTAGGTGTCGAGGTCCTGGCGCAGCGGCCCCTCTGGGATCGCCCAATCGAGGATCGCGGCGAGCCAGTGCCTGGCGTGATCGCCCATCACCTCCTGCCAATCGGCCCTGGGAGCGGAACTCCTTAGCCGCGCCAGGCGCCGCCCCCGGGTTGCCGCGACGCGCCGTAGCAGGCGCGCTGCGCATCTCCCGGTTGCTGTGGGCGAGCGCATCGGGCCCGCCCACGACGCAGTGCATCGTGGCCGGTGGGCGTCGCCGTCAGTGCGGCAGGCCGAACACGTAGTAGACCAGGCACATCGCAGCGAGCAGCCACGAGGCGGCGTGTAGCTCGCCCACGCGGCCGGTGAGCAGCTTGACCAACGGGTAGAGTGCCAGCCCCGCAGTGAGGCCGTTGGCGATGTTGTACGAGAAGACCATCATCGCGATCGTCGCCACGGCGGGAACGATCTCGGTGGGATCGTCGAAGGCCAGCCCTCGAGCCGCCGGCAGCATGGCGATTCCGACCGCGATGAGCGCTGGCGAGTAGACGTAGGCCAGCTCCTGCAAGGGCTCCACCAACGGGATGAAGAACAGGGTCGCGGCGAACAGCGCCGCCGTCGTCACGGCCGCCAGCCCAGTGCGCGCGCCCTCGCGAATGCCGGTTGCCGATTCGATGTAGGCACCGCTGGTCGAGGTGCCGACCAGGGCGCCGAACATGCAGGCCAGCGCATCCACCAGCATCGGCCGGGCGATGGCAGGGAAGTCGCCGCGCTCGTCGAGCATGCCTCCAGCCGCGCCCAGGCCGACCAGCGTTCCGAGCGTGTCCAGAAAGCTCACCAAGAAGAGGGTGAGGAGGATCGGCAGGAAGGAGAGGCGCAGCACGCCGGCCACGTCGAGCTGCAAGGCGATCGGGCCCAGGCCGTACTCCTCGCCGAACGGCCAGGCGACCAGGCGGGTCGGCAGGCGGCCGGCGCCGGCCACATGGCCGAGCACCGCCGTGGCGATCATCCCGAGCAGAATCGCACCGCGAACCCGATGCGCTTGAAGGAGCACGATCGCCAGGAAGCCGGCGATGGCCAGGACCACCTTGGGGTCGTGCAGGTTGCCCAGCTTGAGCGGAGCCGGGGGCGCGCGCAGCAGCTCGCTGCCTTGCTCGAGCAGGGTGCGCGCCGGGACGCCCGCGGCACCGCTGGTCACGATGCCCGACTCGTACATGCCCACGACGATCAGGAAGAGGCCGATGCCGACGGCGAAGGCGTGCTTCATGCTGGGCGAGATCGAGGCGGCGAGCCACGGGCCGAAGCGCAGTACGGCGAGCAGCGCGAATGCGATCCCGGAGACGAACACCGAGCCCAGGCGCTGCTGCCAGGTGATGCCGAGCGAGGCCAGGCCGAAGGCGAGGAACGCGTTCTCCCCCATGTATGGCGCCACCGCGATCGGGCGATTGGCCCACAAGCCCATGAGCAGCGAGCCCACGGCCGCGGTGAGGATCGTTGCCACCGTCCCCGGTCCGGGCGGAATGCCGGCGAAGCGCAGGATCGCCGGGTTCACCACGACGATGTACGCCATGGCGACGAACGTCGTGGCACCGCCCACCAGCTCGCGCTCGAGCGTGGTTCCCGCATTCCGAAGACCGAAGGCTCGATCCAGCGCTCGCATTCTCCTGCCTTCCGGGGCCGTCGCCGGGCGAAGCACGGCGCCCGATGGGCGATCGCCACGCCAGCCCCTATGGCGGGTACCGCTCACCCGCATGGGGTCGGGCGGTGCGCCCACGCCGGCGGGTCCCCTCTCGCTGCCCGCCCGGCGCGCGACGATAGCCGGGTCGGCGACATTTCTAAAGCCCGACGGCCGCCGCGACGATGATGAGGACGGAAGGGCTGGCAAGAACGATCGTGGCCGCGAGCGAAGGTAGCTTGCAACGGATGTGTCGCGCAGGGCGAGAGGGCCCGTCGAGCAGCGAGTCGGCGCGGACGCCGGAGGCGGAGCCGACCGCAGCGCGGGAAGGATGATCGAAATGGATGGCGCAGTGCCGATCGACTTGGGCAGGCTCGAGGAGATTGCCGGCGACGACCCCGAGTTCATCGACGAGATTCTCGTGACCTTCGTGGAGAGCACCAACGAGCTGATGGAGCCGCTGCGCGAGGGCGTCCGGGCCGGGGATGCCGCGGCGATCCTTCGCGAGTCGCATCGCCTGAAGGGCTCGAGCGCCAACATCGGCGCGGTCGTGCTCCAGGCCCACTCCTTCGAGCTCGAGAAGCTGGGTCGCGCTGGAGCGACCGACGGTGCAGCCGAGCTCCTGGCCCGCATCGAGTCCGAGTTCGACCGCGTCTGTCGCTTCCTCGACGACCGCCGCCGGCCCTGAAGCCGGACCGGCCGCCCTCGTTCGGCGTCGCGTCGCCGTCTGCGCGCACCGCCGTCCCCTTTGGCCCCGTTCCGTGAGGTGCATCCTCTCGCGCCCGCCCGGGGGTTGGAGCGCATCCGCCTTGCGCAGGGGCGACACGCCGACCTGCCACTGGTGGACGGCTCACTTTCCTTGTTGACCGGAATGAAGCGGCCGTGGTCCTGTCTTGGGCACGATCGAGTCTCGTGATCGGACCGGCGCAGCGGCTCCAGCGACCTCGTCGCTGCCCCCCGACGGACGGCTTTCCCCACCAAGGAGAACGGATACATGGACAAGAGGACGGCGATCGCAGCGGGCTTCGCGGCGGCGGTGCTGCTCGCGTGGGCAGGCTCGAGCTCGAGCGCTACCCAGCTGATCTTCGGGCAGAGGCTGGTCATCAAGAACCAGGTTCCTGACGACGAGACCCGCAACCGCTTGGTCTGTCTCGCCAAGGGCGATTCGATCGCAGCTCCGACGCAGGGTACTGCGGGCGACCCGACCTGCTCCGGCCTGGGCGGCGGCGGCGGCAGTATCACGTTCTCCAGCGACGTCTCGGGGCAAGGCATGACGGCGCCGTTGCCCTGCGCCAACTGGCGTCCGATGCGCAACGGCCGCGGCTACCGCTACCTGGACCGCGAGCTCGATGACGGCCCGTGCAGGATGGTCCACGTGCGCGACGGGAGCCTGGTGAAGATCCTCTGCCAAGGGCGCGGTCCGAGCACGCTCGACTTCGACCTGTCCCTTGGCCAGCACCAGGCACCGATCGAGATTGCGCTGCGTCTGGGATCCGCTCCCGAGCGCTACTGCATGAGCTTCGGCGGCAACGTGCGCAGGAACGGCACCGACGCGAAGACCTTCCTGGCCGCCCACGCCGCGGCCCCGCTCGTCGCGTGCTCTCCTAGCGGCGCCTTCGTCGACGGGCCCGCCTTCTACTGATCGGCTCCGCGGCGGGCACGCCTGCCAGCGGGATGACCTGCTGGCAGGCGGCCCCATGCGGACGGCCGCGGTTGCCCGCCGGAGCGCTTGCGTGCCGCTCCCGGGCTACCCGGCGATGGGGCGCGTTGCGCCCGACGCGTCCCCCTGTCGAGCGCTCGCGGAGAAGGGCCGATCTCGGCCGCTTTCTTCCCGCCGACGAAATCCGTAGCCTCGCCCCGATGGCGAGCGAGGCGCAGCCGGCAGGCTCCCCAGCGCAGCGGATCCGCGATCTGCTCGCGCGGCGCGAGCCGATCGTCATGGGCGGCTTTCACGACGGCGTCTCGGCGCGCCTGGTCGAGAAGGCCGGCTTCCCCGTCGCCTTCATGGGCGGCTACGCGCTGGCCGCCTCGCTGCTCGGCGAGCCCGACATCGGCCTGCTGACGCAAGGCGAGATGGCCGACGCGGCGCGCCGGTTGTGCCGCCTGGTGTCGATGCCGGTGCTGGTCGATGCCGACACCGGCTATGGCGGCATCCCCAACGTCGTGCGCACGGCAGAGCTCTACGCGCGGGCGGGCGTGGCCGGCCTGTTTCTCGAGGACCAGGTCTGGCCCAAGCGCTGCGGGCACATGCTCGGCAAGACGGTCGTCGACCGTGCGGAGTGGCTGGCCAAGCTGCGCGCCGTGCTCCAGCTCCGTCCCGCGCTCGACCTCTTCGTCGTCGCGCGCACGGATGCCCGCGGCCCCCTCGGCCTCGAGGAGGCCATCGTGCGCGGCCTGGCCGCGCACGATCTGGGGGTGGATGCGGTCTTCGTCGAGGCTCCGCAGTCGGTGGCCGAGCTGGATGCGGTGGCGATCGCCATTCCCGGCCCGAAAGTCGCGAACATGGTCGAGCGCGGACACACGCCGTTGCTCGGGCCGGCCGAGCTGCACCAGCGGGGCTTCGATCTGATCGTCTTCCCGGTTGCGCCGATCCTGGCGCAGGCCCGCGCGCTCGAGGACGTCTACCGCGCGTTGCGCCAGGACGGCAGCACGGTGAGCGTGATCGACCGCATCTACCCGTTCGAGGGGTTCAACTCCCTGCTGGGCCTCGAGCAGCACCGCGAACGGGAGCGCGCAGCGGCCGTCGAAGGTCCGCGGCGGCGGCAGAAGCCGGCGCGAGACTGAATCGGACGCGGCGACGGCCGATTCAGTCGCGACACGCGGCCTCGCGCCGATCCGAGCCGTCCCGGGCCACACCCGGTCCGCTGCGGCATCGTCCCGTCCGTCACCGCCAGCCTTGGTTCCGGCCAGACGGACGTATGAGTCTAGCGTTGACTGCGCCTTGGCATACCCGATAAGACCCCACCGGCGAGAAAGAATCTGGGCTCCACGCCTCGTCACCCAACAGAACTCCGAAATCTAGGGAGGTCGACGACATGAACCGATTCCGCCGTACCGGCTTCGCCGTGCTGCTCACCTTCGCTCTGGGGCTCGCGCTCGTCCCGGCCGCACACGCGGTGCAGGCGAGCGGCTCGGTCTCGACGATCCCTTCGGATTTCAACCTGAGCGTGGGCGAGCAGATCGACGTCATCATCCGGGTGAACAACACGAGCAGCGACACCCCGCCCGACGGAAGCAGCTCGGTTCCGGCGACGCTCACCGGGGCCGTCGTCGTCACGATGGCCTGCGCGAACAGCTCCTGCGGCACGGCGCTGCCCGGGACGCTCTCGTTCGTGTCCCTGATCGGCAACGGCTGCGTCGCCTCGGATCCGGCGATCGTCTCCTGCGCGCTCGACGGCGGCGATCCGAACAAGGTGAACATCGTCGTGGGCGGCGGCGGGATCGCGCTGCCCGCGGCAGGCTACACCGACATCGCCGTCATCCGCGTGCAGGCGGTGACGCCGGTGCTTCCCCCGGCCAATGGCAAGTTCTACCTGCGCGGCGAGAGCGGCCCCGACGACATCGAGGCCTGCTCGTCGGTGAGCCCCGGGACGTGCACCACGGGCGGTGCCGAGGGCAGCAGCGTCCTCTTCTTCCCCGCGGTGTGCGGCGACAACTTGGTTCAATCCGGCATCGGCGAGACCTGCGATCCGCCGGGCTCGCCTGCCGGCGGCAACGGCAACCTGTGCCGCGCCGACTGCACCGTCTGCGGTGACGGCCAGGTCGACGGTGGCGAGCAGTGCGACGACGGCGACGGGGTGAACGACGACGAGTGCACGAATGCGTGCACGACGCCGGTCTGCGGGGACGGGATCGTGCAGGCCGGCGAGCAGTGCGACGACGGCGATCAGGTGAACGACGACGAGTGCACGAA